>JBKPNX010000044.1:0-3732 GCA_046732855.1 Pseudomonadota bacterium | reverse complement strand
GCGACGCCGATTTCATGCAGCTCATGGTCGCGACCGATCGCGCCAAAGGCTCGCGCGGCGGCATCTCCTGCTTCATCGTGGATATGGATACGCCGGGCGTGAAGCTCGGCGCGTGCTACGAAACCATGATGGGCGACAAGCCCTGGGAAATCGTGCTCGAGAACGTGCGCGTGCCCGCGAGCCACCGCGTCGGCGCGGAAGGCGAAGGGATGCGGTACGGCCAACAGTGGCTCAATATCGGCCGCCTCAAGCATGGTGCGCATGCGCTCGGGGTGGCTGAGCGCTGCCTGGAAATGGCGACGTGCTATGCCAAGCAGCGTTCGACCTTCGGCCGTCCGCTCGCCGAACGCCAGGCGGTGCAGTGGATGCTCGCCGACATGTTCATCGAATTGCAGGCCGCGCGACTGCTCGTCTACAAGACGGCGGCGCGCCTCGATCAAGGCGAAGAGGCGCGCGAGGAGTCCTACGTGGCCAAATATTACGCTGACGAAATGGCGTTCAAAGCCGCCGATTCGTGCATGCAGATTCACGGCGGCATTGCGCTCACCACCGATCTCCCGATTGAGAAGATCTGGCGCCAGCAGCGCAGCTTCCGCATTACCGAGGGTGCGAGCGAGGTCATGAAAATGGTCATCGCCCGCCACGTGCTCAAGCGCTACGGTTGACGCAGTCATGATCGAGCAAGCGCGGAGCGTGCAAAGAATCCGCGTCCGCCTCGGCTTTGTCGCCGCTTTCGCGAGCAAGCTGCGCAGATGAGAATCGCGTAGCATGAGTACCGCGCGCTATCGACTCGGCGTTGATGTGGGCGGCACCCACACCGATCTGGTTCTGCTCGATACGACAACGGGCGAGCTTTCGGTCGAGAAGGTCGCGAGCACGCCGAAAAATCCCGCGCTAGGCGTGCTCGAAGGCATCGCCAACTTCGTTGCCAAAGGCATCCCGCCGTCGCAGATCGGTTTTTTCGCTCACGGCACCACCATCACCACCAATGCCCTGTTGGAGATGCGCGGCGCCAAGGTCGGTTTGCTCATCACCAAGGGCTATCGCGCGGTGCAGGAAGTTCAGAACCAAGCGCGCGACGGCAACCTGTTCGATTATTTTCATGCCAAGCCCGCTCCCATCGCGCCGCAGCGCCTCACCAAGGAAATTCCCGAGCGCTGCGACTATGCCGGCCGCGTGTTGCGACCGCTCGATAAAGATGCCGTTCGTCGCGCCGCGCGCGAGCTCAGGGAAGCCGGCGTCGAGTCGATCGCCGTCTGTTATCTATTCTCGTTCTCGAATCCGATGCACGAGCGGGAAACGCGCGCGCTGATCCGCGAGGAATTTCCCGACGTGCACGTCTCGCTGTCGAGCGAGGTGCTGCCGCGCATTCGCGAATGGCCACGCCTCTCGACGACCCTACTGAATGCCTATCTCGAACCGGTGATCGTCCACTATGTGGATCACCTCAATCGAGGATTGGACGCGGCGGGCTTGCGCACACAGCAGCGCTTCCTGATGCAATCGAACGGCGGCGTCATGCCGTTTTTGGCAGCGATTGCGGGCGGCCGCACCGTGCAGACGCTCTTCTCCGGCCCCGCCGCCGGAGCGCAAGCGAGTGCCTATCTCGCACGCGAGGAGGCGCGGCGCGGCCTCGTCACCCTCGATATGGGCGGTACCAGCGCCGACATCGCCTTCATCGAAGGCGGCGCTGCGCTCGAAGTCACCGAAGGCGTGATTGCGCGACGGCAGGTCGACGTGCCCGCGCTCGACATGGTGACCATTTCCGCCGGTGGCGGCTCGATTGCTTGGATCGACGGCGGCGGCTTCCTCAATGTCGGTCCGCAGAGCGCCGGTGCTGATCCCGGACCGGCCTGCTACGGACGCGGCGGTCTGCGCCCGACCGTCACCGATGCCGACCTCGTGTGCGGGTATCTCAATCCGGACTATTTCCTCGGCGGCGCGCAGAGGCTCGACCCTGCGGCAGCGCGCGCAGCACTGGAGACGCATGTCGGTGGTCGCTTGAAGATGGACGTGACCGCGGCCGCCGCCGGCATTCAGCGCATCGTCGACATGCGCATGGCGGACGAGGTGCGCGTTTTCGCGGCCAAGCGCGGCGTCGATCTCTCGAGCTTTACCCTGTTGCCGTTCGGCGGTGCCGGCGCGGTGCACGCCGCGGCGGTTGCCGAAGAGCTCGGCATGCGGCGGATTCTGGTGCCGCCGCGCCCGGGCGCATTCTCGGCGCTCGGCCTGCTCTGCACCGACGTGGTGCATGACTACATCCGCTCCGAACTGCGCACGTTCGCCGAGGTCACCGCCGAGCATGCCGAAGCCGTCTTCCGGCAATTGGAAGATGCGGCCCGCACGGAGCTCGCCGCCGAGGGCATGAACCCCGCCAACGCGGGGTTCGTGCGCGAGCTTGACCTGCGCTACACCGGCCAAGGCTACGAGCTACGCACCTCGCTCGAAGGATTGTTCCTCGATCGGCTAACGGGCGCGTCGCTGCAAGGGGCACGGGAGAGGTTCGATGAACGCCACACCCAAATCCACGGCCATGCGGCTAAGGAGCGGCCGGTCGAACTGGTGAGCTACCGGCTGCGCGTGCGCGTGGCCGTCCCCAAATACGAGCCACGCGAGACATCGCCTTCGCCGGAGAGCGCCGGCGCGGTCAAGGGACGACGCACGATATCGCTCAACGGAACGAGCATGCAGGCGACGCTCTATGAGCGCGACCGCCTGGGTGTCGGCGCGGCAGTTGCGGGGCCTGCGATCGTCGAGCAGTTCGACGCCACGACCCTCATTCCGTGGGGGTGGAGCGGGCGAGTCGATGCTCAAGGCAACCTGATCCTGGCGAGGGCGTGAGCATGGATGCCATCACGGTCCAGATCCTGCGCAACAAAGTCGCGAGCCTGGTCGATGAAATGCATTACCACTTCTATCGCTCCGGCTACTCGACCATCATCCGCGAATCGCGCGACTTCAGCTGCGTGATCCTCGACCGCGAGGGACGCCTGATCGTGGCGCCGCCGATGTTCTTCCACGCGCCGGTCTATCGCCATCTCGTCGGCCGCATCCGCAAGGCCTATGGCGGCAGCACGGACGCAATCAAGGACGGCGACGTGTTCGTCTCCAATCACCCTTATGAGGGCGGCCTCCCGCACGTATCCGACATGGCTTTCGTCGCGCCGGTTTTCGCGGCCGGCGAGATCGTCGCGTTTTCAGGCTCGATCGCGCACAAGGCGGACGTGGGCGGCGCCGTCGCGGGCTCGACATCGGCCGACGCCACCGAGATGTTCCAAGAGGGACTATTAGTGCCGCCGATCAAGATCGTAGACGCCGGCATCGCGCAGACGGACGTGGAACGCATCATCCTCTCCAATAGCCGGCAGCCGGCGCTCATGCGCGGGGATATCCAGGCGCAGATCGCAGTGACGCAAATGGGCGCGCAGCGGATCAAAGCGCTGTGCGAACGTTTCCGCGCACGCACGGTTGCTGATGCGTTCGCGGCCATCCTCAAGGGCGCCGACGACGAATTGCGCGCGGCCATTGCCAAATTGCCAGAGGGAGAGTCGTCGGCAGCGTCAGATGTGTATAAGAGACAGGCACAGCTCCTTGATCCGCTGCGCGCCCATTTGCGTCACTGCGATCTGCGCCTGGATATCTCCGCGCATGAGCGCCGGCTGACGGCTATTGGAAAGGATGATGCCTGTCTCTTATACACATCTCCGAGCCCACGAGACTTCTCGTGCAATC
>JBKPNX010000043.1:0-8643 GCA_046732855.1 Pseudomonadota bacterium | reverse complement strand
CGCCCCGGCCATGCTCCGTCCTCCGCGGACGTTCAGGCATCATGCGCGGCGCCCCCGGTGACTCGGGCGAGGATCAACGCGACCAGAATGATCAGACCATAGGCGGCATCGATCCAGAACGCGGCGATCTGGGACAGGGTCAGGACGTTCTGCAGGATGCCGAGCAGCAAGACCCCGGTGAGCGCTCCGATCAGGCGGCCGCGGCCGCCGTTCAGGCTGATGCCGCCGATCACCGCCGCGGCGAACACATAGAAGATCATGTTCTGGCCCTGGCTCGCGACCACCGAGGCGATCCGGCCGCTCAGCATCAGGCCGGCGAGGGCCGCGAGCAGGCCGCCGGCGACATACAGGCCGAAGGTGATCCGCTCGACCCGGATGCCGGCCGCGCGCGCCGCCTCCGCATTGCCCCCGATCGCGTAGATGGCGCGGCCCGTGCGGTGGTAGCGCAGGAACAGGCCGACCAGCAGATAGAGGAAGCCCGCGATCCAGATCGAGACCGGCACGCCCGCCCACTTGCCGCTGCCGAGGTAGAGGAAGGCGCGCGGCAGGTCGAACAGGGTCTTGCCGTTGGTGATCCCGAGCGTGACGCCGCGCAAGAGAATCAGCATCGCGAGCGTGACGATGAAGGCGTTCAGCCGCAGCCGGACGACGAGAACGCCGTTGATCGCGCCGATCAGCGCGCCGGTCGCGAACAGCACCAGGATCGCGAGCCAGACGTTCAGCCCGAAGCCGGAGCCGCCGAAGGTCGTTTCGCTGACGATCAGCCAGGCGGCCAGCATCGGCGGCAGGCCGACCGTCGACTCCAGCGAGAGATCGAACTTGCCTGCGATCAGAATCAGCGATTCCGCGATCACCAGGACGGACAGCTCGGACGACTGCTGGAGAATGTTGAGAAAGTTGTTCGTGGTCAGGAAGGCGTCGCTGATCAGCGCTCCGGCAACGATCGCGACCCCGATCGCCGGCAGGAGAGTGAGCTCGCGGAAGCGGAACGCTGACGCGCGCCGGCGGAGTTCCGCGCCCATCACTGCGCCACCGGTCTCGACGCCCGCCGCCTCAGCCGTCACGTTCCAGCCCCTCGATCGCTGCCACCAGGTCGTGGTCCTGCCAGTCCGGGCCGAACTCAGCCACCAGCCTGCCGCGGAAGATCACCAGCACCCGGTCGCAGCCGACCAGCTCGTCGAGATCATCGGACACGATCAGCACGCCCGTGCCGGCGGCCCGCGCCTGCTCGAGGATGCCGGACAGCGCCTCCTTGGACGCGATGTCGACACCCTGGGTCGGATGCGCCACGACCAGCACCTTGGGCTCCGAGGCGAGCGCCCGGCCCATCATGGTCTTCTGTTGATTGCCGCCGCTGAGCTCGGCGATCGGTTGCTCGATCGAGGCCGCCACGATCTCAAGTGAGCGCACCAGGTGGCCCGCCGCGCGATCGCGCTCGGCCGGCCGCACGAGGCCGGCCGGCCCCAGCCGCTCGAGGATCGTGAGCGTCAGGTTTTCGGCAAGCGACAGCTGGGGCACGATGCCGCGGCGGTGGCGGTCGCGCGGCACGTAGCCCACGCCCTTGCGGCAGGCGTCGATCACCAGCCCCGGCCGGATCGGCGTACCGTCGACCCGGATCTCGCCTTCAGATGGCGTCACCAGCCCGGCGATCGCTTCGCCGACCTGCTCCTTGCCCGAGCCCGCGAGCCCGGCCAGCCCGACGGTCTCGCCGGCTGCGACCTCGAAGCTCAGGTCCGCCGCTGCGCCCTCAATGCACAGCCCACGCACCTCGAGGCAGGCAACCCGCCCCGCGGTCGGCGGCCGGGCGCGGCGATTCCGCCCGCCCGCGGCCCGCACCGCATTACCGACCATGGCCGCGACCACGCGCTCCTTGGGCATCGTCGCGAGCGGCGCGTTGGCCACCACCCGGCCGTCGCGTAGCACGGTCACGCTGCGGCAGACCTCGTAGATCTCCTCGAGGTGGTGAGAGATGTAGAGGAAGGTGACGCCGCCCTCCTGCAGGCGAACGATCCGTTCGAACAGGCGGGCGACCTCGCGGCCTTCGAGCTGGGCGGTTGGCTCATCCAGGATGATGAAGCGGGTGCCCTGCAGGAGCGCGCGCGCGATCTCCACGATCTGGCGCTGCTCGACCGTGAGGCGCGCGGCGTCGAGTTCGACATCGATCTCGAGGCCCCAGTCCTCGAGCACCCGCTCTGCCTGCCGGCGCAGCGCTGGCCAGGCGACCAAGCCGCCTGCGAAGGTCGGATGCGCGTTCAGGAACAGGTTCTCGGCGACCGTGAGGGTCGGAATCACGGTCGACTTCTGATAGACGCAGGCGACCCGCTCGCGCCAACTCTGGCGGTCGGCAAGGCCGGGCGCGTCAACGCCGGCGAGGCGGACCTGGCCGGCATCGGGCGTGAGCAGGCCCGTCAGAACGGCCACCAGCGTCGACTTGCCGGCACCGTTGCGCCCGACCAGCGCCCGCGAATCGCCGGCTGGGATGACGAGCGAGACATCGTCGAGCGCTTGGCTCGCACCGAAGCGCTTCGAGACGCCGATCGTCTCGGCGGCCGTCGATGCGGACGGAGCCGCCGCGTACGGCTCCGCCCGCGCCGGCGCTCCGGCGCCGGGTGGCCGTACTGCCATCGAGGTTATTTGACCTGATTGCCCCAGAGAGTCTGGTCGTCGACGTTGGCTTTGGTGACCACCGGCGCCGGAAGCAGGTCCATCGGATTGCCGTTGAGCTGGTCGATCCGGCTGTCGTGATCGGTCGGTCCGGCTTCGAACGACTTGCCCGCGACCGCGTCCTGCAGATAGGCGAGCCCATATTTGACATAGAGGTTGAGTGGCTGCGAGATCGCTGCGTCCAGCCAGCCTTCCCGAACCTTCTTCAACGCGAACGGCGTGCCGTCGATGCTGATCAGGTAGAGGTGTCCGGGCTCGCCGACCGCCTTCAGCTTGCCGGCGCTCTCGAGCACGCTCAGCACGCCGGCCAGCATCACCGCATCGCTCTGCATATAGATGCCGGCGAGATCCGGGGTCGACGTCACCACGGTCTGCGCGACCGAGGTCGCGCGGTCGGTCTTCCAGTAGGTCGGCTGCTCGATCACCTTGATATCGGGAAAGCGCTCCTTCATGCAGGCATCGAACCCGCTGGTGCGGTCGCGGCCGTTGGTCGTGGCCTGGTCGCCCATCATCGAGAGCACCGTACCCTTGCCGCCGAGCGCCTCGCCCATTTGCTGGCAGGCGTCGGCACCCATGCGGATGTTGTCGGCGCGCACGATCATCGCGGCCTTGCCGCCTGCCGGGCCGATGTCGATTGCCACCACGGGCACGCCCTGGTCGGCGGCGTAGGAGAGCGCCGGCGCGATCGCGTCGCTGTCGGTCGGCACCACGATGATGCCCTTGGCGCCCTGCGCGATCAGATTGTGGAAATCGGTAATCTGCTTGCCGGCGTCGCCATTGGCATTCGCCACCGGCAGGGTCTGGAGACCCGCCTTCTTGGCTTCGGCCATGGTCAGATCGACCTGGATCGCTTGGAACGGATCGGTCAGGAAGCCGACCGAATAGCCGAGAGTGAAGCTTTCCGCCTGCGCCGCGCCGGCACCCGCTGCGACCGCGAGAGCGAACGCCAACCACGGCGCGTAACGGCCCAGCCGAGAATGTCTGCCCATCAGATAATCCCCCTCCTGCTTTGTGTTTCGACCGAACCCGGATCGGCGACCACGGTTGGCACAGGGACTGTAGCCCAAGCGCGCGTGCACCGCGAGGGGGAGGGGGCGGACATCGCCGCGACTGTGCTTCGCCGAGGGCTCGCCCGCGACTGCGAGGTTCAGCGGCGGGCCGTAGCGCGCCACGGCGCGGCAGGGTACCACCGCGGGCGCGACGATCGGGGCGACTACTCGTTGGGCAATGCACGCGAGGACAGGAACGTCGAACATCTCTGATGTTTGAAGATTCAAAACCGGCGTATCGTCTGATGGATGAGTGAAAAACCGGATTCTCCAAGGACGGCAGGCATGCCCTCCGCTGCCTGCAAGACGGGTCTTCGATCCGGATCTCGCGCAGGGCGGCAACACCAACATCGTGGTGCGCCGCGACGCCGCCACCGGTGAGATGGTCCATCGCTGGTGTCGTCTCAAACGGCCGCCGCGCTCGACCTCATTTCCCCCGGCGCGGAAGGCTGACGGCAGGGACGTTCGTCATCTCAAGGTGGTGGCGGCTGGAGCTGGCTGACGGCTACGGGTTCCAGCCGCCGCTGCCGTAAGACCGGGTGATCACCTCCAGCAGGTGACCATCGGGATCCTCGAAATAGACGCCGCGCCCGCCATCGTGGTGATTGATCTCATCGGACTGCTCTTGCGCCGGATCCGCCCAGTACGGGAGTGATCGTTTGCGGATTCGACCGAAGATCTGGTCGAACTCCGGTTCGCTGACCAGGAAGGCGTAATGCTGCGCCGTGATCTCGCCTTCGGCATTCTTGAAATCGATGTTGGCGCCGTTCGCGGTGGTGACCACTTGAAACGGCCCCCACTTCCGTGGCGCTGGCAGATCCAGCATTTCGGCCAGAAACTCCGCCGATGCTTTGCTGTCCCGCGCGGAGACGATGGTGTGGTTGAAGTCGACGGCCGTGGAGCACTCCTCTTTCCCCAAAGGATATCGTAGCGCGCCGAAGGCTGGTTGTGGCGTTGGGCGAGCACCTTCAACCGCGTTCCGCGCGGCGCCACGATGACATCGATCTCGTCGGTCGCGCTGAGGCCAGGCCCTGAAGCGCAGTGACGAGGCAGGCCCGAAAGGTTGGCTGCCATCGGGCACCACGTCCATCAGCCGTCACGCTTCATCCGCTCGCGCCGCGCGCTTTCCGCGGGCGTCGGCGGGTCCATAGCAAAGTCGCCCGTCACCACGTCACCCGCACGCTGATAGCGGGCGATCACCACCCCTGTCGTCGTCACCCTGCTGTCCACCAGCTTGAACGCTGCCGGCTTCGCACCCCGGTCGAACAGCTTCTTGCCGTTGCCCAGCACGATCGGGAACGTGAACGTGTTGATCTCGTCGATCAGATCGTTGGCCAGCAACGTCTGGATCAGATCGCTGCTGCCTTGCGTCACCAATGCAGGTCCGTTCTCTCGTTTCAGCCGGGCGACGTCCGCCGCTGCGTCATGCAGCGCGACTGAACCCGTCCACGTCAGGTCCATGGTCTGGCGCGTCGCGACGTACTTCGTGGCGCTGTTGAACAGCTTGGCGATGGAATCATAGTCGCCGCCCTCAGCATACGGCCAATGCGCCGCGAAGATCTCGTAGGTCTTGCGCCCGAGCAGCAGGGCGAACGCCTGGCCGAACATCTTGTCGACCGCCTGGCCGAACACCTCGTCTATGTACGGCACCACCCAGCCGCCGAACTTGAAGCCGCGGGTCGGATCCTCTTCCGGCCCGCCTGGCGCTTGCATGACCCCATCCAGCGAGATGAATGCCCCCGTTATGACTTTTCTCATCGCCGTCCTCCCGTTCGGCCAGGGCACTCGCTCGCCCCCGCGGCAGCCTGCGTAGAATCTGATCCAACTGACATCGAGCAGCTTGCCGTCCACGCACTCCCGGCCGAGGTCCGCTGTCTGGGGTAAGCTGAAGAAGCAGGATCAAGGCCGATCTCGAGGCTCGACGGTCCGCTGGCTCCGGGAAGTGGCAGTCCTCCCTGGGGCCTCGAACGGCCGAGTGGAGCCAATTGCGGTCATTGCGGTGCCACGTTGCCTCCTGGCATTTGCGGTCGTGCCCTACTGATGTGTGCCGCCCGCCGAGTCAGTCTAGTCGCGCCCGGCGCAGAGCGGTTTCCAGCTTCTCCTTCTGCTTTGTCCAGCGCGCGTCCTCCGCTTGCGACCGTCGGTCGAGTTCGGCGCGGTCCTTGTTGAGTTCTTCGACCTTGGCCTCATGGTCACGCTTCGCTTCTTCAAGCGCTGCTTCGGCCTGTGCGATTGCCTGCTCGCGCCGCTTGCGTTCATTCTCCCGCCGCTTGCGTTCCTGCTCCCGCGCGGCCTCTTCCTGCCGGCGCTCGCTCTCGCGTCGCTGCCGTTCTCGCTCGAGCGCCAGGGCGGCCTCGCGCGCTGTTTTGGCGTCGACCTTCTGCGCCGGCGGTTCACTTGTCGTCGCTCGAGGCTTTGCTGTCCTCTCCTTCACCTTGTCGATCGGAAGTTCCTTCGGCAGCTCGGCATGTTCGCTAAACGGGCCATCCGATCCGACCGGGCGCCGCAGGACGACGCCAGGTTTGGCGAGCGTGGCGGCAACGATCGCGGGCTCATCGGTCTCCTTGGCAAAGCCTTGCTGGAAAAGGTTCGTCTCCGAACCCCAGGCTCGCAAAGCCGCTGCCATCGAGGGCGCAGCAATGGCGAGATCGAAGAACCCGAGAGAGGTCTGATAGGTCTTGAATTTCCTCGCCATCAATCCCGCGCTTTCTTCCGGCATCGGCTTGGCACGCTATCCTCCAGCTCGACCCAGGCCGGCGCGTGATCGCTGGTCTTTGCCCAACTGCGCACCTCGCGTGCGACGCCGCCCGCAACGAGGCGGCTCTGCAGCGCAGGGCTCAGCAGCAGGTGATCGATGCGCAGCCCGGCGTCACGAGCGGCGTTACGGAAATATTTCCAAAAGGTGTAGATGCGCTGGCCGGGATAGAGGTGATGCAACGCATCTTGCCATCCCAGCCCTATGAGCTCCGCATAGGCTTTGCGCACCTCCGGCCGGAACAGCGCGTCGTCACGCCAGCGCTCCGGCGCATACACGTCCAGGTCAGTCGGCATCACGTTGTAATCGCCGGCCATGATGAACGGCGCATCCGCGGCGATCAGCATCTTGCCGTACTCGTGCAGCCGCTCGAACCAGGCGAGCTTGTAATCGAATTTCGGTCCCGGTGCGGGATTGCCGTTCGGCAGGTACAGGCAGCCTATGATCAGCCCGCCGACCGCCGCCTCGATGTAGCGGCTGTGGAGGTCCTCGGGGTCGCCGGGCAGCCCGCGCCGCGTCTCGACGGGCTCGCTGCCGCGGGCAAGGATCGCAACCCCATTCCAGGCCTTCTGGCCATGCCAGATCGCGCCGTACCCGGCATTGCGGATATCGGCGAGAGGGAATCTCTCCTGCGGCGCCTTCAATTCCTGCAGGCATACGATGTCGGGCTGCGCCTCCTCGAGCCAGCGCAGCAGCACCGGCAGCCGGCCATTCACCCCATTCACGTTGTACGTGGCGATCTTCACAGGCTTGGCGGTGACGCTCGGGCTTCGCCGATCATACTCTATCGCGGATCTGTCTTCTCGCGTCCCCTTGAAAGAGGCCTGACCGCGGCTGGGGTCACAGCGCAAGCGATCGTAACTGCGGGTTGGTCGGGGAGGCTGCGGTGATCCACGGCTTGTTCTGTTCGGTCGGTATCATGGCCAGGGTGAAAAGCCCGAGGGGCAAACCCCTCGGGCTTTGTCCAAATCAAGCATAGCTTTAATGCTGCTGCCGCCCCTGCATGCCCTGATCGCGCCATGCGCTGTACTCGCCGGCGCTCATACGGCCCCCGCTCGCCTCGGTCGCTCCCGCGAAGCGGTCCCCGCTGAAGCTGGCCCATTCCTGGCGGCTGATCTGGCCATCGCCATTCTGGTCGGCTTGGTCAAATGCTGGCATTCCTTTGGAGCTCTCAGCCTTTGCTTTCAGAAGCTCCTCCGTAAGCGCCTGCTTGCCTCCCGCGATCTGATCGAATTCGCGGTCGGTGCAGAGCTGCGCTTCCTGCGCATCGACGAAGCCGTCGTCGTTGGCATCGCAAGCGTACTGGAGTTGCTGCGCAACCGCGGCGGCGTTCAGACCGAGCCCGAACGCCACAGCGAGCAGAGTCGAACTCACCAACAGCTTCATGGCTGCTTCTCCTCTGGTTTGATTGCAACCTAGAATCGGCGGCGCGAGCGCTGCGATTCTCATCGGAGAACACCGCGAAGGAGGGCTCGGTTCCTAGGTCGGCAAAGCGCTAGCGATCGTGCCGGCAGTGTTGCTACCGCCGGCCGACGCCGAAGGTCGGCGGACGCCCGCGCCGCGACCCACGAACGCCACGTCCCCCTCTGGCCAGAGCATTCCCCGGGGCGAGTTCGGACCTCACCACTGGCAGGTTTGTGCACCAGGAGCCGGGTGTCCCGGTCCTAAGGCCAGTCGAAGCTACGCCATCAGGAAGGTGACCACGCCGCTGGCGGTCGAGGGGGCGTCGCGGGCGAGGCGCTCCCCATGAGCGCAGGCACCGCGTTCCATGGGCGCAGGAATTCGAAGGGGTCGGCGTGCCATCGGCGGACCGTGTGGTCCGTCCAGCAGGCGCCGCGGCACAGAATCAGCGCGCTGTCGCCGTTGAAGTCCTGGTCGGTCAAAAAGCCCCGGCCGAACCGGAAGATGCTCCAGGCGAAGCTGGTCGGTGTTCGCCGCCGTGCTGCTCGACCAGGCTACCATTGGGACCGAGCTCGAAGAAATGAGGGCGGCACGGGGTCAGCAGGGTAGGGCACCGTGGTGGGGTTCACCTGTTGCCGCCGCTGTTCGTGACCGAGGTGCTCGCGGGTCAGATGCCGCGGCATTGAGGTCGAGGGCCGGCTCGCGACAGATCGACGTCTGACCACTGCGGCCGAGCGGCACGCTTTCCCCATCCCAGATCGGGCGCTCATGGCC
>JBKPNX010000042.1:0-114087 GCA_046732855.1 Pseudomonadota bacterium | reverse complement strand
GGCCGGGTCTCGCCCCGGAGGTGGCGGCGCGCCTGTTCCAGCCGTTCGTGACCACCAAGCCCGGCGGCATCGGGATCGGACTGTCGATCTGCCGCTCGATCGTCGACGCGCACGGCGGCAAGCTGTGGGCGAGCCCGAACCCTGGCGGAGGGATTACGTTCCACGTGATGCTGCCGGTCACAGGCGGGGACGGGGGCGGCGCTGGTGGCTAGGCGCGTCATCATCATCGACGACGACGAGGCGGTGCTCGATTCGCTCAAGGAATTGCTGCTGGCCGAGGGCTTCGCCATAGAGGCCTTCACGAGCGCGAGCGTTTGCCTCAAGCACCATCCGGAAATACTGGACGCGTGCGTGGTGACTGATTTGCGCATGCCTGAGATGGACGGGCTCGAGTTGATCGAGGCGCTGAGGCGGCGCGGCGCGCTGCCGCCGATCATCGTCATCACCGGGCACGGCGACGTGCCGATGGCGGTCAGAGCAATGAAGCTGGGCGCGCGCGAATTTCTCGAGAAGCCGTTCGACCCCGATCTGCTCGTCGGCGCGATTCACGAAAGCTTTGCCGCTGGCGCGCCTGCCCCGGGACGGCCCGATGCCGGGCTCGCTCGACGCCTGCAGACTTTGACGCCGCGCGAGCATCAGGTACTCGAGCAGCTCGTGCTCGGGCGCTCGAACAAGGCGATCGGGCGCGAGCTCGGCATTAGCCCGCGTACGGTCGAGATTCACCGCGCCCGGGTCATGGAGAAAATGGGCGCAAGCAGCCTCTCGCAACTGGTCCGGATCGCCTTCGTCGCCGGCATCGATCCGGGCGCCGCCGGGACCTGAGCGCGGGTAGGTAGAAATCCGTATAGGTGCTCTGCCGGATAGCGACCGGCCCGGCGGCGCAATACCCTTTGCGCCACTCCGGCTACGCACCCGGTCTGGCATGGCTTTTTCAGCTCCACGGTCGACGGTCTTCGTCGTCGACGACGATGACGCGGTTCGCGATGCGTTGGCCACGACGCTGGCGGCCGCCGGCTTCGCCGTGGCCCCGTTCCGCTCGGCCAGGGAGTTCATCGACGGCTACCGCAGCAGCGGACCGGCCTGTCTCATCGTCGAGCTGGATCTGCCCGAGATCGACGGCCTGGCGCTGCTGCGCATGCTGCCGGACGCGGGCATTGACCTGCCGGTGATCATGACCAGCCGGCGGTTGCGCCTGCGCCGTCTGCCCGATGGGCTCGCGGCGTGGGTCGGCGTCCTCGAGAAGCCGTTTGGCCGCGAAGAACTGCTGCGCCTCATCGAGGCCGCGCTCGAGTCCGCGGATTCCCGTACGTAATCCACCTGATTACCCGCGGGCCGTGCCCGCGCTAGCTCTTGAGCAGCACGCCCGCGGCTGGCAGGCGTCTCGGGGAGAAAGGGCGATGGCAGCGTCGTTGAAGGCCACGGATCGGCGCGAGGCGGAATGGCGGCGCCAGACCGCTCTGCCACCGCTTTGCGACCCTTTCGATCGAGCCATTGGGATCGGCATTACCATGAGCGCCGCTCCCGGCCAGACCATTGTCATCGAGGGCGACGCGATCGAGGGCTGTTATCGCGTCGCGAGCGGCGCGCTGCGGCTGTTCAAGTCCACCCCGGAGGGTAGCCGTCAGGTGATCGATTTCCTCGTTCCCGGCGAGTACTTCGGGTTATTGTGCGGGGAGCGCTGCGGCTACAGCGTCGAAGCGATCACCGCCTCCACTCTGGTCCGCTATCCGTGCGCTCGGCTCGAGGCGGCGATCGAGGCGCAGCCCGAGTTGGCGCAGCGCATGTTCCGCATGGCCTGCGTCGAGCTGGCGCGGGCCCAGCAGCACCTCCTGGTGCTCGGCCGCAAGAGCGCGGACGAGAAGATCGCCTGGTTCCTGCTTGCCCTCGCGCTGCGGCTCGGCGACGACGGCGCCCCCCTCGGCGTGATGCGCCTGCCGATGTCGCGTCAGGACATGGCCGACTACCTCGGCCTCACCATCGAGACGGTCAGCCGGAACTTGACGCGGCTGAAGCGCGACGGGCTGATCGCCCTGCCGACCCCGCAGGAGGTCATCCTGCAGCGTCCTGGCGACCTTGCGGCCTTGGCGAGCGTCGATCTCGCCGGATGATCGCTCCTGGCGGCCAACCAGATCCGGCAGGTCGGAAAAGGAGAGAGGTCCGGGACAGCGGCTGGTTACGTCGATCGACGTCACCGGGGCGGCCGGCCATGACGCCGAGGTCGCGAACCGGAGGCGCGCGTTCGTCCTGGCCGTCGCTGCCGGACGGCGCTGGGGGGTATCGGTCAGTCGTGAGGACGGCAAGCTGACCGAGGCACGCGAGCAAAGGCACCCTCGAGGCTGGCGGGAGCGCTGCTCGCGTTTCTCGCTGCGCCGGACGCGTAGAAGCCGCGGCAAGTCTCCGCGGAACGATGGCCCGGATCTCCCGCACGAGCCATGAGGTGACCCAACCTCCCTGCGCTGGCGAAGCGTTTGGCCGGGATCGCCCCGACTGGCATAATTCGGCTGCCAGAGGCGAGCGCGGGAGGAGGACATGATGGACTATCTCGGTCTGCTGCGGCTGGACGGCCGGGTGGCCCTGGTCACCGGCGGCGGGCGCGGCATCGGACGAGCCACGGCGGAGGCGCTGGCCCAGGCGGGCGCCGAGGTCGCGGTCTGCGACATCGACGAGGAAGCCGCGCGACTGGTCGCCGACGAGATCGGGCGCGGCGCGGCGCACCGGCTGGACGTCACCGACGAGGCCGAGGTCCAGTCCGTGATCGACGCCGTCGCGGCGCGTCACGGCCGGATCGACATCCTGGTCAACAATGCCGGGCTCGGCGCACGCATACCGACCGTGGAGTTGCCGACGGAGCGCTGGCGGCAGGTGCTTGCGGTCAATCTGGACGGCAGCTTCTTCTGTGCGCGCGCGGCGGGCCGGCACATGCTCGCGGCGGGGCGGGGCGCCGTGGTCAATCTCGCCTCGATCATGGGCCTCGTCGGCGGCGGCCACTACCCCAACCTCGCCTACCACAGCGCCAAGGGCGCGATCGTCAACTTCACCCGTGCGCTCGCCTGCGAATGGGCGGGCTCGGGCGTGCGGGTCAATGCGGTCGCCCCGACCTTCGCCCGGACGCGCCTCACCGAGCCGCTGCTCGCGGATCAGGAAATGGCGGCAAGGCTGCTCGCCGAGACGCCGATGCGCCGCTTTGCCGAAGCCGAGGAGGTGGCGGCTGCGATTTTGTTCCTGGCGAGCGATGCCGCGTCGATGATCACCGGCGTCACCCTGCCGGTCGACGGCGGCTGGACCGCGCGCTGAACACGGCCGGGCGGCAGTCTGAAGGCCACGCCTTGCAGGTTCTTATATAGAAAGCATACAATCGTACAGAAGGAGGATGACAGAGTATTGGCCGTCAGCATCAAGAACGAGGAGACGGAACGTCTTGCCCGGGAGCTGGCCAAACGGACTGGCGTCTCGATCACGGAAGCCATCACTACCGCACTGCGCGAGCAACTCGCGCGTGAGGAGGGCAAGCGCAGCGCGACGCGGGTTTGCGACGAGCTGCTGGCGATCGGCCGGCGATGTGCAGCGCTCCCCGATCTCGACACGCGCACGCCGGAAGAGATTCTCGGATACGACGAGATCGGGGAGCGCTGACGGAAGTGCCATGGTGATCGACAGTTCCGCCGCGCTGACCATCCTCTTGGGCGAAGCGGACGATGAGCTCTTCGCCTTCGTTATCGGCGCCGACCCGACGCGCATGATGTCCGCGGTGTCCGTATTGGAAACCAGCATCGTCATCGAAGCCCGGAAAGGACCTGCTGCGGGTCGCGAGCTCGACCTCTTTGTGCACCGCGGGCGGATCGATATAGTTCCGTTCAATGCACATCAGCTGGAGCTGGCGCGGGATGCCTACCGCCGCTACGGGAAAGGACATCACCGTGCCGCACTCAACTTCGGCGATTGCTGCGCCTACGCCCTCGCGGCAGCATCCGGCGAGCCGCTGCTGTTCAAAGGCGACGATTTCACCCACACCGACTTCCAAAAGATACTTGGATAGAGGTGCACCGAATAGGAGTGCGGCAGCTGTTGCCTTCGCTCAGGAGCGAAGCGACTGAGCTACAGCGGGCGGTACGCTTCCCCATGCGCCTGGGCCTTGCCCTCGAGCGCCTTCACGAGGCGCACCATCAGGGCGCAGGTCGGGGTCGGCACGCCGGCTCTGGCGCCCTCGGCGACCACGCCGCCGTGGATCGCGTCGATCTCCGAGCGGCGGCCGGCCAGCAGGTCCTGGTACATCGACGGGCGGGCGTTCGGGATCTTGCCGGCGAAATCCGAGACCCACTGCGCCGGGTCGTCGTAGGCGAGCCTGATGCCCTTCGCGGCCGCGACCGCGACCGCCTCCTCGACGCAGGCGCGGGCGATCGCCCAGGCGGCGTCGTTGGCGCGCACCTGGCCGACCCGCATGCCGGCGACCGTGCAGATCGCGCTGAACGCGACGTTAGCGACCAGCTTGCTCCAGACCACCGGCCAGAGGTCGTCGTAGACGTTGACCGTGAACCCGGCGCCGCGCCAGACCTCGGCGACGCGCTCGAGACGCGGGCTGGTCCCGCCCGCGAGCTCGGCGAGGTTGATCGCCTCCATGCCGTTGTGGTGGACGTGGCCGGGGCCGATCAGCTCGGCGCCAAACCCGCCGGCGATGCCGAACAGCAGATTCTCGACGCCGAGCACCCGCTGCACGCGCTCGACATTGCCGAGGCCGTTCTGGATCGCGAGGACCAGCGTCTCCGGCCCGATCATCGCCCGGGCATCCGCGAGGGCCGGCTCGATGTCCATGACCTTGGTGGCGACGATCGCGAGCGCGCAAGGCCCGGCGTCCGCGGCGCGCGTCGTGGCGTTCACCTGGACGGTCCGATCGCCGCTAGCCCCTTCGCAGCGCAGTCCCCGCGCGCGCATGGCGGCGACGTGGTCCTGCCATTTGTCGAACATCCAGACGTCGTTGCCGGCGTCGGCGAGGAGCGCGCCGTACACCGAGCCCATCGCGCCGCTGCCGATGACGCCGATCTTCATGAGGCTGCGCTCCCTGGAGGTGGTTGCCGGCGGCGCCGGGTGACGGTTTCACGGCAAGCTATGCCGCGCGACGCGGCGCGACAACCCGACCGGCGCCCGACCTGGTGGCCAAAAGCCGCTGCGCGCGCGGTTCGTCCCGTTGCCACCATCGATCTGCTGTGTTTTCTTGTCGGCATCGGGGGGAACGACGAGATCGCCCGTGCCGCCGGAGAGCGTACGCATGCTTCAGGCCGGTCGCCGCCGCTGGTGGCCCGTCTGCGCCCTCCTCCTCACGCTCGCCGCGTGCGCCCGCTCGGGTCCGGGCCCCGTGCAACCAGCAGCGCCCGGGCCGCATTTCAAGATCGGCCAGCCCTACCGGGTGGATGGCCGATGGTACTATCCGCGGTTCGTCACCGAGTACGAGGCCACCGGGATCGCGTCCTGGTACGGCGAGTCCTATCACGGGCGGCAGACCGCGAACGGCGAGATCTACGACATGTACGCGCTCACGGCGGCGCATCCGACCCTGCAGCTGCCGAGCGTGGTCCAGGTGGTCAATCTGGAGAACGGCCGCAGCCTGACCCTGCGGGTCAATGATCGTGGCCCGTTCGTCGACGACCGGCTGATCGACCTGTCGTTGGCCGCGGCGCGCGAGCTCGGCTTCGAGCGCCAGGGCCTCGCCCGGGTGCAGGTCCGCTATCTCGGGCTCGCGCGGCTCGACGACGCGCCGATCCGGCCGGGCGATGGCCGCCGGTACGCCGCGATGAGCTGCCAGTTGCCGGCGCCCGAGCGGCTGGTCTGTTGACGGCTGCCGGCTTGCAGCCTTCGCCTCGCCCGACGCTCAGGCGGCGATTGCGGCCCCGCTCCGGCCGCTCGGGTTCGTGCGCGCTCCTTCGACCGATCAGACTCCCGGGATTTTGAGGGCCGGTGCGGAGCGTGCCGGTCGGACGGGCGGGTGTTCACCCGGCGGCGATGACGTCAGAGAAAGGAAGATGAGGTCAGAGACAGACAGGGAGATGGGGTCAAGGACAGCGACTTTGGCTCAGCCCAGAAGGCTGAGGTCAGAGCCAGGGAGTCGAGGTCGGGCGCCGGGAGTTGAGGTCAGATCAGGTTTGGGCGTGAGCGGCGCACCCAGGGGGCGAGCAGCCGCCAGTGCGTCTGGAGGCGGCAGGCGCGCGAGGCGTCGATGCCCGGCATGGCGAATTCGCCGACCGGCAGCCCGGGCACGAACGGTCGGTGAATCGTGAGTTCCAGCCCGATCGCCTCGATCAGCGCCCGATCGAGCCCGAAATCGGCGACGGAAAACCGCCAGCCGTGTCCCGCCCGGCTGATCACCGGCAGCTGGAACAGCATGGCGGCGTCCCTGCGCAATGCCTCGACCGGAGCTGCGGCGGCGCGCCAGCGTGCGGTCAGCAGCTGCTCGCCCCGCGCCGGATCGGCGATCCGGTAGCTGTCGGCGCTCATCCGGATCAGGGCGCGGCGCTTGTCGTAGCCGTACAGCAGCCGTCCGACCGCGATCGGCAGGCGGCGGTCGAGGAGCAGGCGCGGGCAATGGCAGAACGGCCCACGCGGCCGCGCCCCGTGCTCTCGCAGTTGGACGAACGGCACCGCGAGGATGGCCTCGAGGTAGTCGGCGCCGGACGGCAGCAGCCTTGGCCGCACGTCGCTCTGCCGGCCGAGGATCAGGACCAACGGATGCCGGTCACCCGGCACGAGGTCCTGGGCCGCGAGGTCGAGCCCCGCCGGCAGCATGGCGCGCGCCGCCTGCTGCGCCACGGGCAGAATGGCAACCGCTGCCGTGAGTCGACCGACGAAGTCGAACGGCGACGGCTTGCCGGCCGCGACGCCATCCGGCCGCAGCGGAT
Organism: Pseudomonadota bacterium; assembly: GCA_046732855.1. GTDB lineage: Bacteria > Pseudomonadota > Alphaproteobacteria > Geminicoccales > Geminicoccaceae > JBKPNX01. The sequence continues at coordinate 107,200 of JBKPNX010000042.1, read as the reverse complement.
GCCGCTCAGGCGCCGAGCAGGCCGGGCGTGCCCGCGCGTGCCCGCTCACGCCGGCCGCCTGGCCAGATAGGCATAGTAGTTGGCCGCGGCGAAGAACGTGCCCTCGGCCGAGGCGCGCCGCTGGGTGTCGACGAATGCCTGGATCTCGTCCGGCGACAGGACGCCGGCTTCCGGCACCAGGACGAGAAAGGAATCGAGCGCGCCGACCCAGAAGTCGCCCGTGCCGATCTCCGAGATCACCCAGGCGAGCGAATCGACCAGCTCCAGGCCGGCCCGGCGCAGCAGCAGCGGCATCATGCGAATCAGGCGCGGATTGGCGAGCAGCGCGCCGCTGATCGCCTGCTCCATGCGCTGACCGTACGCCGGATCTTCGGTGCCGAAGGTGAGCGAGGCCGGATCGATGTCGAAGATCGCGACCGCGCCGCCCGGACGCGCTACCCGTGCCGCCTCGGCGAGCACCGTGTCGGGCGCCGGCACGTGGCTCATCAGGGTGTGGGCGATCACCACGTCGCAGGCGGCGTCGACCTCCTCCAGCGCCAGGCAGTCGCCGATCTGAAAGGTGATCCGCTCGGCCAGCCCCTGCTCGTGCGCGAGCCGCCGCGCCGCCGCGACCAGGTGCGGGCTGAGATCGATGCCGACGATGCGGCCGGCGAACTCCGGGCGACTCGCGACCGCGCGCGCCGCCACGCCCGTCCCGCAGCCGAGATCGAGCACGCTGCGCGCCGAGGCGAGCGGCAGACGATCGAGATAGGCGTGCAGCATGGCGGCGAAGCTCGGATGTCCGCCGCGCTGTTCGAGCCGCGCGATCATCGCCGCGAGCGCCGGCTCGCCGAGTTCGCCGGTGCGGCCATAGGGATCGATCATGCCCTGCTTCCCACCGCGGCCTCATAGACCAGCCGGGCCGCCGCGAGGTCCTCGACCGCGATCCCGACCGAATCGAACACCGTGGTCTGTCCGGTGGGGGCCGCCTTGGCGCCCGCGAGGATTTCGCCGAGCTCGGCGTAGATCTCGGCGCGCGACAGGATCACGTCGCCGCACTGGTCGAGCGCGGCCTCGCGCGATTCGACCACCACGACGTTCGCCATCGCGGCGTCGTCCAGCTCGCGCGAGGTGTAGCCACCCCATCCGATCGCGTTGACGTGCGCGCCGGGCTTCAGCCAGGCGCCCTCCAGGATCGGTGCCTTGGTCGCGGTCGCGGTGACGACCACGTCGGCGCCGCGCACGGCATCCTCGGCCGCCATGACGCGGCCGCCGATCTCCTCGGCAAACCGCTCGGCGTGCGCTCTGGTGCGGCTCCATACCCGGATCTCCTCGAACGCGCGCACGCGCCCGAGCGCCGCGACGTGGGCGCGCGCCTGGACGCCGCTGCCGAGGATCGCCAGCACGTCGGCGTCAGCGGCGGCCAGCGCCTTGGTCGCCGCCGCGGACACGGCGGCGGTGCGCATCTCGGTGATCAGGCGGCCATCGAGCAGCGCCAGCGCCTCGCCCGTCTCCGGCGCGAACAGCAGGATCACGGCGAGGTGGGTCGGCAGGCCGCGCGCGGCGTTGCCGGGGTAGAATGTCACGAGCTTGGCGCCCATCGCCTCGGCGCTGACCGCCGGCATGACCCCGAAGAAGCCGCCGTGACGATCGATCGAGAGCAGACGGCGCACCGGCTGCTGCACGCGCCCCGCGGAGAACTCGATTAGGGCGCGCTCCATGGCCGCGATCAGCGCGTCCCACTCGAGGTGCCTGCGCACCTCGTGCTCGTCGAGGAAGGGCAGCATGGTTGGTGGCCTCCGCGAGCTCCGCCCTTTGGTGATACGGCAAGACCTCCCCCTTGTCGCGCCCTGCGGCACGGGTCAGTCGTCGGCGGCGTTAGGGGCCGCGGCTTCAGGATCGGGACCCGGGCTTTCGACCTGACCGCGCCGCTGCAGCCACAACGCCGCCGCCCAGCAGAACAGCGCCCACGCCGCGCCAAGCGCCCAGCCCGCGAGCACATCCGTCGGCCAGTGCACGCCGAGATACACCCGGCTCACCCCGACCGAGACCGTAAGCAGGATCGCGAGGCCCAGCAGATAGAGCTTGAGCACGAAGCGCGGCTGCACGCGCGTCAGCAGCGCGCCGAGCGTCAGATAGGCTACCGCCGACAGGGTCGCGTGGCCGCTCGGAAAGCTCGCGGTATAGACGAGCGCGCCATGGGGCACGAGGTCCGGGCGCGGCCGGTCGAATCCCATCTTGAGCAGCGTGCTCAGCAGCATGCCGCCGCCCACCGCCGCCACCACGAACAGCGCGGCATGGATCTTGCGGCCCAACGCGAGAAAGCCGGCCGCGGCCAGCGTGATGAAGGTCAGGACGCCGGTGCTGCCGAGGCCCGTGACATCGCGCATCAGCTCCTCGAGCCAGCCCGGCCCGAGCGGATCGGAGGCGTCGGCGGGGCTGCGCAGGGCGAGCAGGATGCGCTCATCGAACGCGTGGGTCTCGCCCTCCAGGACCTCGCCGGCGAGCTCCACGAAGGCCCAAAGCGAGGCGGCGGCCAGAGCCAGCGCGGCGAGCACGGCGAACTCGCGCTCTGCCCATCGGCCAACCGACGCTCGCCACAGCGCGCCGGCCACACGCCAGACCGCGCGCTGCTCCTTGCCGGCCGTGGACGATGTCTGGTTCATTGCCCACTCATGGCGCGGCCCGGTCGGCGGGTCGCAGGGTGGAAGCATGATCTTGCTTCTGCCGGCGCAACTGTGGACTGCGAGGTTGTCGGGCCAGCGTATAGCGAAGTCCCGGCGCGGACGCTCACTCGGGCGCGTGACGATGCGCGGCCAGCGCCGCGCGCAGCGCCTGCGCCAGCTCGAGGCGCTCCTCCGGGCTGAGGAAGGCGCCCACGACCAGGGTGCGCCCGTGCGAGCTGAGCGTCAGCTGGTCAGTCCGCTCGTCGATCGTGACGCGCAGCCAATGGGCGTCGAAGCACCACTCGCGCCGTCGGCCGCTCGGCTCGACCCGTCGGACGGCGAGCTTCGCGCCGTCCAGCCGGATGAACTCCGCGCGCCGGCCCTGCCGGTAATTCCAGCGGAATGCCAGGTAAAGGAGGACGACGTCGAGGCCCAAAAAGCCGGTCACGGGCCAGGCGCCCAAAACCACGAACGCCGCACCGAAGCCGGCGCTGACCAGCACGATCGCCGCCATCAGCAGATGGAAGCCGACCTGGTCGAGCGAGCGGTTCGGGTAGAGCGCCGCATCGAACGGAGCAGGCGCAGCCACCGTCGCCGCCGCGGGGGGCGCCTCGGCTGGCGTGCACAGGGTCATGAGGAGGCATATAGCCCGACGCGGCGCGGCAGGCGAGCCGCGCCCGCTCGAGACGGTCGCCTCGCGCGCAGGACAGTACCGTGACCGCGGAGCAGGTCGCGGAGTTCTTCCGTCGGCTCGCCGAAGTCAATCCGGCGCCGCAGACGGAACTCGCGTATCGCGATCCCTACACCCTCTTGGTCGCGGTGATCCTATCGGCGCAGGCGACCGACGTCAGCGTCAACAAGGCGACCGAGCAGCTGTTCAAGGTGGCGAACACGCCGGCAGCAATGATCGCGCTCGGTGAGGAAGGCTTGATCCCATACATCAAGACCATCGGCCTGTTCCGCAACAAGGCAAAGGCGCTCGTCGCGATGAGCCGGCGCCTGCTCGAGGCGCACGGCGGCAAGGTCCCGAGCGACCGGGCTGCCCTCGAGGCGCTGCCAGGCGTCGGACGCAAGACCGCGAACGTGGTGCTGAACTCGGCCTTCGGTCATCCGACCATCGCGGTCGACACCCACGTGTTTCGGGTCGCCAATCGCACGGGCTTGGCTCCGGGCGCCACGCCGATCGAGGTCGAGCGCGGGCTCGACGCGGTCGTGCCCGAACAGTACGCCCGCCATGCCCATCACTGGCTGATCCTGCACGGCCGCTACGTATGCACCGCGCGCAAGCCGCGATGCCCCGAGTGCGTGGTGCGCGACCTGTGCGCCTATCCGGCGAAGACGATTTGACGGGAGCGCGCCGCGTCAAGCGACCCGTAATCGAACCGGGCCAACGGTCAGACGTGCGGAAGCGCAATGCGCCCGAGCGCAAACGCCCGCCGATTTTCAAAGTCTGCACATGTCGCACGTAGTGCACACTGGGTCGAGGACGCCCGCGCTGCGTGGGCAGCGCGGGCTTTCGTCGAGATCGGAAAAGGCAGAAGGCTTCTACCCGGTTGTTCAACTCGAGCTGAGATATCAACCAGGCGCCGCGCCCTGGGTCTGGGTATAGACGGCGTACAGCGACTGGCTCCCGGCCATGAACAGCCGGTTGCGCTTCGGGCCGCCAAAGCAGAGGTTGCCGCAGATTTCGGGCAGCCGGATGCGCCCGACGAGCTTGGCGTCCGGGGTCCACACGGTCACGCCACTATAGCCGACGTTGCGACCGGCGTTGCTGGAGATCCAGACGTGGCCGCTGACGTCGCAGCGTATGCCGTCGGGGCCACACTTCACCCCGTCGACCACGCAGTCAGTGAAGAGCTTGTGGTTCGAAGTCGTACCGTCGTCTTTGACATCGTAGACGAACACGTTGCCCTGGCCGCCGGGACCGGTATCGCCCGGCCCCTTTCCGGTGCTGCAGATATAGAGCTTCTTGTAGTCAGGCGAGAAGCAGAGACCGTTCGGATCGGGCACCTCCTCCTCGGTGGCGACCACCGTCAGCTTGCCGTTCGGGTCCAAGCGGTAGGTCTGGGTCGGCAGCTGACGCTTCCACTCAGTGCCGATGCCGGCGGGCTGGCCCAGGCGAGGGTTCAGCAGTCCCTTAGGATTGGTCGGCCCTCCGGCCACGTCGGGCGCGCCTTCGTAGATCAAGCTTCCGTACGGCGGATCGGTGAACCAGACGCTGCCGTCCGGATGGGGGACGGCGTCGTTCGGCGAGTTCAGCCGCTTTCCCTGAAACGAATCGGCGAGCACGGTCACGGAGCCGTCCAGCTCGTAGCGAACTACGCGCCGCCCCAGATGCTCGCAGGAGATCTGCCGGCCCTGGAAGTCGAAGGTATTGCCGTTGCTGTTGTTCGAAGGCAGGCGGAAGACGGATACGTGGCCGTCGTCCTCGATCCAGCGCATTTGCCGGTTGTTCGGAATGTCGCTCCAGACCAGGAACTTGCCGACCGAGTTCCAGGCCGGGCCTTCCGCCCACAGAGCTCCCGTCCACAGGCGCTGAATCGCGCTGTTCGGCTGCGCCAGTCCGTTGAAAGCCGGATCGACCGCGATGACGTCCGGATCCCAGAAGTAGGTGGTTGGCGCGCCGTTCGGGCCGAAATCACGCGGTGGACTGGTCACAGTGCTCGGCGGCGCGACCGGCCCCATGTCCTCTGCGCTCAGCGCGGCCCGGGCTCCGATCGCCAACACGCTGGCCCCAACCCCCGCTGCGCCGGCCCGCCCGAGGAAGCGCCGCCGGTCGAGGTCCCGTCTGTTCTCCGCCATTCTGCTCGCCGGCGGCGCCAGATCGATCGCGTCCTGCTCTTGCACCCTGGACATTCCTTTGCCTCCTTGGTTGAACACCGGCCACTTCTACCCGCAGGTGGCACTGCTTCGCCGATGCTGCGCATACCGACGCCGTCGAGCGCCAAGCGCGCGGCATCAGAGACTCTGTCATCGCTTGGTGGGTCGTCGTCTCCCCGACTCTGGGCTTGCGAGGCGCATCCAGGCTCGCTACCTGCCCTCTTTGCGCGGCATGCTAGTGCAGCGGGCCGGCCGCAGCAAGGATGTGCCGAACGCCGAATTTCCGGGGCCGGCCACTCAATCGCGCGCCCTATGCTTGCGGGTCGGCGGGATCCGCTTCGCTCGTTCAGCGTGAGGGCTTCAGTTCACCTGGCGAGTCCGTGGATGCTCGCCCACGCTGCTCTTTACTCCCGCCTGCCGTCGCCCTAACCTTTTGGTTTTGCGAGCCGAGTCGGCGCTGCAGTAGACGTCGGCCGAAGCGTGCAGTCGAGCGCGCGCAGAGGCCCCGGGACGCCACAGGCCGTCGCGTGCGGAGACGAACATGCGCGGTTTGATCATGGACCGGCCGCTTCTGGTCTCGTCGATCATCGACCATGCGGCCGAGCGCCACGGCGCGGTCGAGATGGTGTCGTGCACGGCGGATGCGCCGGTGCACCGGACCACCTATGCCGCGCTCTGCCGGCGCGCCAAGCAGCTCGCCCGCGCGCTCCAGGAAAAACTCGGCGTCCGTGCCGGCGACCGCATCGCCACGCTCGCGTGGAACGACCATCGTCACTTCGAGCTGTACTACGCCATCGCCGGCATGGGCGCGGTCTGTCACACCATCAACCCGCGCCTGTTTCCCGAGCAGATCGCTTACATCATCAACCATGCCGAAGATCGCCATCTGTTCGTCGACCCCATGTTCCTGCCGATCGTCGAGCAGGTGGCCGCGCAGCTCACCACGCTCGAGCGGATCGTGGTGCTGAGCGATGCCGAACACATGCCGGCAAGCGGACTGGCGGACATCGGCGACTACGAGAGCCTGATCGCCGATCTGCCGGCGGAGTTCACCTGGCTGGAGTTCGCCGAGACCACGGCGTGCGGCCTCTGTTACACCTCGGGCACGACCGGCCGGCCCAAGGGCGCGCTCTACCACCATCGTTCGACCGTGCTGCACGCGCTGACCCTCATCATGCCCGACGTGATGGGGCTGAGTGCGCGCGACACGGTGTTGCCGGTCGTGCCGATGTTCCATGCCAACGCCTGGGGCCTGCCGTACGCGTGCCCGCTGGTCGGCGCGCGCATGGTGATGCCGGGGCCGCGCCTGGACGGCGCCAGCCTGTACCAGCAGCTCGAACGGGAGGGCGTCACCTTTGCGGCCGGCGTGCCGACGATCTGGTTCGGTCTGCTCAATCACCTGCGCGAGACCGGTCAGCGCCTCACATCGCTGCGGCGCGCGGTGATCGGCGGTGCCGCCCCGCCGCCGTCCATGATCGAGGCGTTTGAGGTTGAGTATGGCGTCGAGGTACTGCACGGCTGGGGCATGACCGAGATGAGCCCGGTCGGCGCGGTATGCGGCCTCAACCCAGCTATGCGGGCATGGCCCGTGCAGAAGCAGCGTCGGGTCAAGCAGAAGCAGGGTCAGCCGATCTGGGGCGTCGAACTAAAGATCGTGGACGAGCAGGGCGGGCGGCTGCCGCATGACGGCAGGAGCGCCGGGCTGCTGTACGTGCGCGGCCCCTGGATCGCATCCGCGTATTTCCGCGACGAGGCGGCGTCGCGGGAGGCGTTCGATCGCGAGGGCTGGTTCTCGACCGGCGACGTCGCGACCATCGACCCGCACGGCTACATGCAGATCACGGATCGGGCCAAGGACATGGTGCGCTCCGGCGGCGAATGGATCAGCTCGATCGAGCTGGAGAATGCCGCGGTCGGCCATCCCGCTTTGGCGGAAGCGGCGGTGATCGCGGCGGCGCACCCGAAGTGGGGGGAGCGGCCGCTGCTCGTCGCGGTGCGCCGGCCCGAGACCGCGGTGACCAAGGCCGAGATTCTCGGGTTCCTGACCGGCAAGGTGGCCAAGTGGTGCTTGCCGGACGACGTGGTGTTCGTCGATGAGCTGCCGCACACGGCGACCGGCAAAGTCCTGAAATCCGCGCTGCGCGAACGGTTCCGGGACTACGTGCTGCCGACCGCGTGAGTCTCAGCGCGTCGCCTTGCCCTTGTCGCCGGAAGCCGCGCTGCCCGAGAGCCCGCCCAGGAACTGCTTCCAGAGCGCCTCCTGCATCTGCCCGAAATTCTGCAGGCCTGCGGGAAACCACAATTTGAGCAGCGCCTCGCCGTCGCGCGTGTCGAGGTATTCGGTCAAGCGTTCCTGGACCTTGCCGAGCAACGCGTCCTGCAGCGGCTCGAGCTGTGGCAGGCCGAAGAAGGTGCGCGCCTCCTGCGGCGTGCAGTCGATGTCGATTTTGACCTTCATGAGATGCGCCCGCTCATGGCCGGCTTCGGCCTCCTCCGGTAGCTGCCAGTCTGCCGGCAGCCGCCGCTCGGGGCAACTCCCCGCCGGACACAAACGCCATGAACGGCAAGGAGCCGGCCCTGAGGCCGGTTCCGAAGTGGTCAACCGTCGGGTCAATACGCCGCGATCGGATTGCCGGGTGACCCGGTAGCGCCGACCAGCTTGAGCGGGGCCCACGAGAACAGGAACTCGTAGACCTTATCCTGCGACAGAGTATCAAGATCAAGGTTCTCGAAGTTGTAGATGCCGTGCCGCACGATCAGGTTCATGTGGCAGTAGGCAAAGGAGTCGGGTGGGCCATCTTTGGGGAAATTGTAAGGCTCGAGTCCCCACGTATCCGTCCCGATCATCGAGATCTTGCGTTCGATAAGATAGTCGCAGACCTCCGGGCTGATACCCGGCTCGCCGGCGCGAAATGAGTCGTTATCAGCGGCGATCTGCGCGGGCTTCTTGTTGCCGGTGTGATTGTCCTTCCACCATTGGTTCCAGCCGGTGCGGAACAGCACCACGTCGCCCTGCTCGGCATCGCCGAGGCCCTGAGCCTGCAGCGCCTTCTTGTAGTCGTCCAGGGTGACGGCGTAGCCGATCTCCAGCTGGTCCACACCCTTCAACGCGGTGATGTCGAGTAGAATGCCGCGCGTGAAGAACGATCCGACATGTTCGGTGCCATTCTTCTTGATTCCTCGAGGCGTTTCAACCTGAGAGAGGCGGACGCCGTTGTAGAAGTAGTTGTCGTCCGGAACCCCTTTGACCCCGGTGATGTGGATCATCGGATGCGCGAGACCATCGAACTGCGTGCCGACCTGCCCGATTTCCGCAGTCACCAGCTCGTCCATGAAGGTTTGGTCGAAGTTGTCGCCAGGCCAGTTGAGCGGGCCGTGAGTGGGCGCCCCCGGAATGCTCAGAGCAAACGTGCGGCCTGGCACCAACGGCATGTAGTTCGAGTAGGGCATGCCCAAGGTTATGATCTTGCCCTGCTTCACCAGCTTGGCTGCGGCGATGCGCTTTTGGGGTGTAATGTAGTTGGTCGCGCCGGCCTGGTCGTCCGGCCCGAACTCGCTCGGCCACCACTTCTCGTCGACCGGGTTGTTGCCGGCGAACGCCATCCCGCCGGCAGTGACCAGCGCCACGGCGAAGATCGAGCCGAGCGCACCGATCGTCTTGCTTCTCATCGAATTCCCTACCCGTTGTAGAGCGTGCGGCACCTGCCGCGCGCTCCAGTGATACGCGGCCCCGGCGCTGCTGAAAAGGCGGTTCGGGCTCCCGGCGCTGTCCAGAGGAGGAGAACGGGCGGCACAGGCAAGGTCGGAAGCCGGCTCGACCGGCTTCCCCTTAGCAGGCGGACGGTAGATCGCTAGAAGCGAGCGCCATACGCAACGACAGGGAGGTTCTCGAAAGGTCACGCCCGTCGCTCGCCGCCGCAGGCGCGCTGGTGCTCGGCACCGGCGCGGCCTGGGCCGAATGCAGCGAGGCCGATCGCGATCGACTGAGTGACGGCGAACCGCCGCAGGGGCCGCGTCCGTGCGGGCGGCCCTTCAGTCGGGTCTTAGGCGCGCGGCGAGGTCGGCCGGAACTGGTCCGTCGGGCAGCAGGCCGCCGGCCAGGATCTCGCCCGGCACCTCGATCTGCCCGTCGGGGATCAGGGCGCGCCATTCGGGATCGATCGCCTCGACCCGCAGCACGTAGTCCTTGCCCCAGGTGCGCTCGCCGAGCACCGTGGCGCCGGCGTGCCGGCGGAGCAGCGCGGCCAGCACCTCGCCGCTGCTGATCGTGTCGCCGCCGACCAGGACCGTGATGCGCCCCCGCCAGACCGCGCCGGAGGGCTGCGGGATCGGCAGCACGCGCACCTGATCGGCCTTGACCAGTCGCACCGCGTCCGGCACCGGCCCGGTGAACCGACCCGCGATGCGCAGCATGCGCCTCAGCACCCCGCCGTGATTGTGGCGCAGATCGAGCACCAGCGCGTCGGCGTCGCGCAGGGCCGCGCTCAGTTCGTAGTCGACCTTGCGCCCGAACCCGTCGAGACGTACCAGGCGTTGGCCGGCGCCCAGCTTTGCCGTGCGCGTGACCGAGCGCTCGGTGCTCGCCCAGCGGATCTGATCGCTTGTCGGATGGGGCACGCGTTGCAGGATCGTGCCGATCGTCGCGCGGCCGAGGAACGGCGCGAACGTGAGGTCGATGCCGAGCGCCGCCGCCCCTTCCAGCTCGGCCGCGGGCGTGGGCGAACACGGCGCCAAGAGGAGCGCGACCACGGCGAGCCGCCGCGCGGCGGGTCGCAGCTTGGCCGCCGCGCTTGGCCGCAGGATCGTGCTCAGCCGGCGCAGCTCAGTGACAATAATTGAGCGTGCCGGTCATCATGGCGCCCCACGGCTCGTCGCCGACCCCCTCGATGGTCTTGGTCAGCTCGCGCTTCCTGACATCGATCACCGCCACCTGGTCCGTGTCGCTGAGCGCGACGTAGAGCTTGGCGCCATCCGGCGTGGTCACGCCGGTTTCCGGCGTGCCCGGCAGGGCGACCTCGCCTACTCTGGCCATGGTTGCGAGGTCGTAGACCACCGCCTTCCTGCCCGCCCGGCTCAGCGCGAACGCCGTGGTCTCGAACCAGCCGGTGTTGACCCCGGTGACGTCCTCGGCGGCGGGCAGGGTGGCGACCGTGTCGAGGGTCGCGGTCGAGATCACGGACAGCGTACGGTCGCCGTTGTTGGGCACCAGCATGAAGCGGCCGTCCGCGGTCGAATAGGCCCGCCAGGGCAGCTCGCCGAGGGGCACGTGCTTTTTGACGGCGCGCGTGCGCAGGTCGATCACGGCGAGCTCGTTCGCCTCGCCATGCGCGGCGAAGCCGAGGCGGCCGTCGGGCGTCGCGGTGACGTTGATGATGCCCTGGAACTCGGCGCCCGGTGCTTCTTTGCTGGCAAGCGCCGGCGGTTCGGCGATCTTGATCCGGTCGATGATCGCGGCTTTGGCGACATCGATCACGCTGACGTGGCTCGCGCCGAGATTGGCCACGTAAAGCAGCGCGCCGTCGGGGCTGAAGGTCAGATTGTGCGGCTCGATCAGGCCATCGACCCGGGCGAGTTCGCGCTCCTCCACGAGCGAGACCAGCGAGACCGTGCCGGCGCCGATATTGCCAACCGCGAGCAGCGCGCCATCGGGGCTGAGCTCCATGTGCTCCGGCTCGTGGTCGAGGCGCAAGGTGCGGGTCGCAAGCGTCGGCAGGTCGACAATCGAGATCGTGTCATCGGCGGTATTGCTGGCGACCAGCTTGCCCACCACGTCCGAGACCGCGACCTGATGCGGCACGTTGCCGACCGGCAGCCGCATCACGACCCGGTCGGTACGGCTGTCGATCACCGCGACGTCGGCCGAGGCACGATTCGGCACGTACACGTACGGACCGTCGGCATCCAGCGCCATGCCGGGCGCGGCGGCCCCGGTGGCGAGCAGACTGGCGATCGCGAACAATCGGACGGGATGAGACATGGGGACCTCGACGCCCTTGGGTTGGCCCATGCCATCGCGACGCGACGCTCAGGCAGCGCTCGGCCGACCTGAGAAGCCTCTCCGCTGGCGCACCCCGGCCGGCGGCTTCGCGCTGGCAATTCCCTGGCGGTCGGTCTCCTGGCTCGTGGTCATCGCCGACGCCCGGCCTGCCCGATGTCGGTGGCCTCACGTGGACGCCGGCTCACCACTCACAGTTGCGGGGGCAGCCACGGCCTTGGGCGACGCCGCACCGTGTTCCCGTCACCGCCAAGCAGAGAACTACGCGGCGGCACTGCGGAAGGCAAGCGCGGATAGGACGCTCTGGTAGAGCGACCGCTCACGTGGAGGGCCGCTTGAGGGATAGCCGCCATCGGGCCAAGCGCCGAGTGTCAGCGGGCCCGAGCTGCTGGAGGGCTTTGAGAACAGGCGGCTGCGGGCAGACGGCGTCGAACGCCCGCCGACCGCGAGCGGACGGGATAGCACGAGACGCGGCCGATCAGAGGGCATCGAACGTTCAGTAGGCCAGGACCGATCCAGCCGCGGCGGCGTTTGGCAGAGCGCAGCTCTGCTGGCGTCAAACGTCAGGGTACCAAGCCGGTTGTTCCGGTAAGGCGCGCACGGCTGGCATCAGACGCCAGCAGGCCGAGGCTGATCCCGGCCCTTTTGTGCTCTGGCAGAGCGCAGCTCGGCCGGGTCGAACGCCATCGGCCGCGGGCCGATGGTAGGGTTAGACCCTGGCGCGCGGCCTCCGACAGCATCGAATGCCAGCGCCGCAAGCCGCTGGCATCGGCTCGACCTCTGACGCGTGGTCTCGGCATCGAACGTCAGCGCCGCCACGGCTGATGAGATGCTCGATGCGGGCGTGTGATCTCAGAGGAACCGAGCGCCAGCGGGGCCACGGCTGATCGAATGACTCGACCTCTGGCGCCGGTCGCAGAGGCGCCGAGCGCCGGCGGGGCCACGGCGGATCGAATAGCTCCACCCCGGCGCGTGATCTCGGCATCGAACGTCAGCGCCGCGACGGCTGATGAAACGGCTCGATCCGGGCGCGTGATCTCAGAGGCGCCGAGCGCCAGCGGGGCCACGGCTGATCGAATGGCTCGACCTCTAGCGCGGGGTCGCAGAGGCGCCGAAAACGTCAGCGCCGCAATGGCTAATGAAATCCGGCGTGTGATCTCAGAGGCGCCGAACGTCAGCGCCGCCACGGCTGATCGAATGGCTCGCCCTCTGGCGCGGGGTCGCAGAGGCGCCGAGCGCCGGCGGGGCCATGGCGGATCGAATAGCTCGACCCCGGCGCGTGATCTCGGCATCGAACGACCGCGCCGCGACGGCTGAGGGAATGGCTCGACCCTTGGTGATCTCAGAGGGCATCGAACGTCAGCGGCGCCCGGCTGATGGAACTGGACCCGAACGCGTGATCTCAGAGGCGCCGCAACGTCAGCGCCGCGAATGGCTGATGAAATCCGGCGTGTGATCTCAGAGGGATCGAGCGTCAGCGCCGCGACGGCTGATGAAATGGCTCGATCAGGGCGTGTGATCTCAGAGGCGTTTAACGGCAGCGGGGCCACGGCGGATTGCAGACCTCGAGGCTGCAGCAGGGCATCAACGGGTGGGGACTGAGCTCCAACAGTGCATCAGCAGGTGACGACCGGGATTCCAGCAGTGCATCAGCCGGACAGGACTGAGGAACCGCTCGACCCGCCAGTAGGGGTGCGCGCCCGGAAGCCCTCGGCCGCCGGCGGGCAGGGCTGATCGAGGCGCTCCGGCGTTCCAGGAGAGCGCCGCTCGGCTGGCCTCGAACCGCGGCCGAGGACCGAGAAGGCTGCGGAGAACCGATCGGGGCGCAAGGCGGTCCGCTCGAGCGTCGCTCAGCCCGCCTCGAACGCGAGCGCGCCGGGCCCGATCGAGGCAACCCGCCGCAGCGCCTCGAGCGCCAGCCTGCCGTTCTTGGAGAAGCGCCACGCGGCGCCAATCTCCCACGGGTGCTTGGCCAAATGGCCGACCACCGCCAGACTGCGCGGCTGACCATCGGCGCCGTTCGCGGCCGCGGCAATCGCCGGCCGCATCTCGTCGGCCGGCTCGGCAACGGCGCGGATCACGAGGAGCGGCAGCCCTGCCGCGGCCGCGACCTCGGCGACCGCATGGCTGTCGGTGTCGAGCGCGGCGGCGAAGGTCGCCTGGAACGCCCGCCGCTTGGCGGCCGCCGATGCCGGCAGCTCGTCGCTGCCGGCGATCCGCGCGACCCGCACCTTCAAGTCGCCGCCGCCGAGACGCTGCAGCAGTGCCGCGCGCCACGCCGCTGTGGTCGCGATGCTCCTGCCGCTCGGCAAAACCACGCTGTCGGCGAGCACCACGTCCCCGGGGCGCAACACCGGCGCAAGGCCGATGGCGAGGCCAAAACTGACCAGACCGACCACGCCCTTCTCGCGCAGCCCTTCGGCGCCGGCGCGGGCCCGCAGCGCGCTCCCGCCGCTCACGTGGATCAGCGGTCCGCCGCCGGCTGGCAGCTGGCGCAGGCAATCGGCTTCGGTCTGCAACGCCGTGACCACTCCCAGCCGGCCCGAGCCGGGCCGTGGCATCGCCTGCCCCTCGGCCGCATACGCCGCCGCTTCATCGTCCCCGGCGCCCGGCAGGCCCAGCTCCATCGCCCCTGGCCAGGACCCAGCAGAGGCAGGGGCTGACGTTGGATCCGCTGCGAAACCCATCGTGCTCACCTCGTGGCGACCATCGATCCCGATGCGCTCAGGGCCGGAGCGCATTCTACTTTCGGTTGGCAGGGGATCTACCGTTTATTGGTTTCCGTTTGCTTAACGATCAGGTCGGCCGCCGCGTCGCCCGAGCGGATCGCGCCCTCGATGGTCGCCGGCAGCCCCGTCGCGGTCCAGTCGCCCGCGAGTTGCAGATTGGACCACCGCGTCGCGGCAGAAGGTCGCTTCGCGACCTGTTCCGGGGTCTGGGCGAAGGTGGCGCGCCGCTCCTTGACGATGCGAACCGGCGGCTGCGGCCGGGCGGGCAGGCCGAGCGCGGCCGCGGTGTCCACCCACAGCCGGGCCGCGACGATTTCGCTCGGCTCGTCGGCCAGCGCATCGGCGGCACTCACGGTCAGGCTGACCAACTCGTCGCGCACGAACAGCCACTCAGCGGTGCCGCCGATCAGTCCCAGCAGAACCGAACCGCCGGGTAAGCTCACCGGCTCCGCGAGACGGAAATGGCCGTTGACGATGGCGTGGCTGGCGTGCGGCACCTCGATGCCGGGCAGCAGCGTCGCAACCTGGCCCGGAGGCAGAGCCAGGACGACCTGGTCGCCTGGGTGGAGCGCGATCCGGCGCTGCCCGAAGTCCAGCCAGTCCGCGCGGTCATGCTCCAGACCGATGGCGCGCAGCCGCTGCCCGAAAGCGACCGCGACGCCCCGCCGCTCGAGAAATGTCAGGGCCGGGTCGACCAGGCTCGCCGCGAGGCTGGTCCGCGCGACCAGCGGCCGGCAGCCGGCGGCGCCCTGGGCGAAGCTCTCCCACAGCGCCGCCCAGAGCAGCTTGGCCGAGCCCGCCTGCGGCGGCGTGTTGAGCACCGCGGTGGCGAGCGGCGCCCAGAAGCGCTGCCAGAGCGCATCGTCCGTGCCCAGGCAGTCGGCCACCGTTTGCCGCCCATCGGCGCGCCACAGCCGCCACGCGGCAAGATAGGCGCCAAGGTGCGTGCCCGGCACGCGGCGCGAGCGCATTAGCACCCAATACGGCAGCGGACCGGCATTGGGCCGGACCACCCAGCGCTCGCCGGTCCGCAGGTCGAGAAACGGGAAGCTCGCGTCCCCCGCGCCGATCAGGCCGTGCGCCGCGCCGATGGCCTCGAGATAGGCAAGCGCGCTGCGATTGCCGCTCACCAACAGGTGATTGCCGTTGTCGATCACCCGTTCCAGCGCGCGATCGAAGAACGACCGGCAGCGCCCGCCGGCCTGCTGCGCCGCCTCGTACAGCGCGACCGGGCGACCCCGCTGCACAAGCCGCACCGCCGCGGCGAGCCCGGCCAGGCCAGCCCCGACTACGTGAACGACGGCCATCGCCGTCAGAGCAGTCCGTAGCGCAGCGCCAGCCACAGCCGCTCCGGGCGTGGCAGACGCACCGGCTGCTCCAGCTGGCGCCAGCCCCGCCCGATCAGTCGATCGAGCGTGCGCCGGTAGACGTGCATCATGACCAGCGCCGGCCGCAACGCCCGCCGATCGCCATGGCCGAAGTGGCGCTCGGCATCGGCAAAGCGCGTCCCGGCCCGCGCGGCCACCGCGTCGCACACCTTGGGCAGGCCGGGATCGCGCAGCACGCCGATCGGGTCGAACGCTGTAATCCGGTGCTGCTGGAGCAGCTCGCGCGGCAGATAGAGCCGGCCGCGGCTCGCATCCTCGGACAGATCGCGCAGGATGTTGGTGAGCTGCAACGCCTCGCCGAGTGCCAACGCGCCGCGCCGCATTTCCTCGCCGTGCGCGCCGAAGACGCGGATGGACAGGAGCCCCACGGCGCCGGCGACGCAGCGGCAGTAGCGGATCAGCTCGCTCATGGGCGGGGCGCGCATGCTGTCGTCGGCATCCATCTCCATGCCGTCGATCATCGCGTGGAACTCGCTGCACGACAGGTCGAAGCGCGCGACCGGGTCGAGTAGGGCAAGCGTGGTCGGCCGGCTTGGCCGTCCCTCGAACAGGGCGTCGATCTCGCGCCGCCAGCCCGCCAGCTCGTCGAGCTTGGCGGCGACCGGCGCCTCGCCGTCGGCGACGTCGTCGACCTCGCGGCAAAACGCGTAGATCGCGTACATCGCCTTGCGCTTGGCCGCCGGCAGGAGGCGCATGCCCCAGTAGAACGACGTGCCGGAGCCGATGACCACGGCCCGCACGTGCGCTTGCGCGGCGCCGAGCTCCGGCCGGGCGGGCGGGGCTCTCGCCACGCGCGGCTCGCCGCAGCCCGGATTCATGACGCCGGCGCCCGGGTTGCCGGCCGGTGCGGCCTGAGCCCGATCGCCTGCCCGATGCCGATCAGCCCGCATAACAGAAATCGAAACCGGCTGAGCGCTACCCGTTCAGCGAGCGGGTCGCGGCAGCGCAGCTCACGGGCGAGGCGCCGCGCGATCGCGAGGATCACCGCCGATTCGGCTGCGAGACGCCGGCTGCGCAGGGCGCGCGGCAGCTCGTCGGCCGTGATGAGCAGTGCGTCGATGCCATCGACCACCCAATCGAGCACCCGACGCAGCGCGGGCGAGCTCGCCGGCCGGTCGAGCGCCTCGACGCCGATCCCGGCGGCGGCGAAGCCGTCCAGCGGCAGGTACACCCGATCGAGCGCCCGGTAGTCGTCCCGGCAGTCCTGGAGGTGGTTGAGCAGCTGCAGCGCGTCGCACAGGGGATCGGAGAAGCGATAGAGCTCGCCCGCCTCGCCGTGCAGATCGAGCAGATAGCGCCCGACCGGCGACGCCGAGAGCGCGCAGTAGCTCAGCAGATCCGGCCAGTCGCGATAACGCAGCTGGGTGGCGTCGCGCTTGAACGCGGCGAGCAGGTCCTGGGCGTGACGGGGGCTGACGCCGGTCGCGGCGAGGCTCTTGCGCAGCGCCTGGGCTTTCGGCAGGGCCGCCGCGGGCCCGGGCGGGCCGGTCAGCGCCGCCTCGAAGCGCTGGAGGCGCGCGACCTTTTCGTCGGGCGTCAGATCGGGGTTGTCGGCGATGTCGTCAGCGGCGCGGACGAAGGCGTAGAACGCGGCGACGTGCGGCCGCAGCGACGCCGGCAGCAACCACGAGCCGACCGGGAAGTTCTCGTCGCGCGCCCCCTTGCCCGAAGGCGTCTCGAGGGCGGCGGCACCATCCAACGCTGCCTTGGCCATCACCCAAATCGACGCATTGACGATGCATTGAGCCTAGCGGCTCGCGCGCGCCGACGCTACCGCCGCGGGCCAAGAAGCGGGCGGGTTCCCGGGCAGAGCTAACCGGGCGCCAGCACAGCAGCGCCTTGCAGGCGGCCGGCGCGCAGCCGGTCCAGCGCCTCGTTGGCATCGGCCAGCGGCAGCAGCTCGGTCACGGTCCTCACCGGCACCTCGGGCGCCAAAGCCAGGAACTCCTCGGCGTCGCGCCGCGTCAGATTGGCGACCGAGCGCACCACGCGCTCGCCCCACAGGATGTCGTAGGGGAAGCGCGGAATGTCGCTCATGTGGATGCCGCCCGCGACCACCACGCCACCTTTCCTGACCGCGCGCAGCGCCGCCGGGATCAGCGCGCCGACCGGGGCGAAGATGATCGCCGCGTCCAGCTCCTCAAGCGGCCGCTCGTCCGAGCCCCCGGCCCAGACCGCGCCGAGGCTGCGCGCAAAGTCCTGCGCCGTGCGGTCGTCCGCCCGGGTGAAGGCGTAGATCCGCCGGCCCTGGTGCCGCGCCACCTGGGTCACGATGTGCGCCGCCGCGCCGAAGCCGTAGACGCCCAGCCGCTCGCCCGCGCCCGCCATCCGCAGCGAGCGATAGCCGATCAGCCCGGCGCACAGCAGCGGCGCCGCCTCGTGGTCGGCGTACGGCCCCGGAATCGGAAAACAGTAGCGGGCGTCCGCGACCGTGTACTCGGCATAACCGCCATCGATCTGATAGCCGGTGAAGCGCGCCGCATCGCACAGGTTCTCCTTGCCGGCGATGCAGAACCGACATCTGCCGCAGGTGTAGCCGAGCCACGGAATGCCGATGCGCTCGCCCGGGCGGAAGCGATCGACCCCGGGTCCGAGCCGCGCGACCTCGCCGACGATCTCGTGGCCCGGCACCAGCGGCAGCTTTGGCTGCGGCAGCTCGCCGTCGACCACGTGCAGGTCGGTCCGGCACACCGCGCACGCCTTGACCCTGACCAGGATCTGCCCCGCGCCCGGCTCCGGTGCCGGCAGCTCCGTAAGCCGCAGGCGCTCGCCCGGCCGATCCAGCACCATCGCCTTCATGGATGCTCCGCCGATCAGCCTCGGGAGGGTGGAAAAAGGAGCACGGTTTTTACCGGAGGAGAGATCCCGTGAACGCAGGGATCCACGCCGCTCTTGGCCGGAAAGAGTCCCTGTGCACCAGCAATTCGTAGAAAAACGGTCGAAATGGCCGATTGTTTCTGTTGATTTCTTCGAAACGGTCGGCTATATGAGAGTAGCCGTCTCGGGCTGCCACCCAAGACGGCTTCCGAAAACAGCGACGAATGGAGATAATCGCGATGGCTACTCTAGTCCCCGCCCTGGCGGATATCAACATCCCTCCCCAGGTCCGCGTCGAGGCCGCTCCCACCTTGGAATCCCTGGTTACAGAAATCGGGCGTCGATCAATGATGGGTTATGCCGGCGACGCCTTCTTCGGAACGGCCTTCGTCCAGGGGGCCCGGTTGCAGTTCACCACGGCCATGCCGATCCAGAAGATGGTCGACGTGAGCCAGACCGATCGTTCAAAAAAGAAGGACAACCTCCGGGAAGTCACCGAACACTCAAATCGGCCCCAGGAACCCGCGCACGCGAAGGCGGTGCGCAATTACTTGCTCAGTACAGCCTGCACCGGCGACAAGTTTATCCTCCCTGCCTTCACTTTCAACTATGGCGTAGGACTCGATGATGATGCGCCAGAGGCGACGCTCATAGTCTTGGCCAGCACCGCCGATGGGACGAATGCATGGCCGGCAATCCTCGCATTACCGCAGGGCGCGAAGCTGGATACCACGGATGGGGCGCACCGCCGCTCCCAAATCGAAGAAATTCTAAAGGACCCCAAAGTCGTGGACCAAGCCAAGGTGGCCCTGAAGGGCAACGCCGTGGACGTGAAGATCGTATTTGAGGCCAGCCGTTCTGACAGTCATCAGGATTTCGCTGACTGCGGAAAGGCCAAATCGATTCCCAAGTCGTTAGTGACCGCGTTCGACGTGCGCGACCTCCGCAACAAACGGAGCCGCGAACTTGTGTCCCAAAGTCCGTTCCTCGCTCACTACGTCGATGCCACTGCGTCAAACGTGAACCTATCAGCGAAGTCGCGTAAGATATGGTCCATGTCCGCAGTGAGGATGTTCGTCGGGCACATCGTTGATCATCACCCGAGCGCCGATATGTCTGTCGAGCACAAAACTGAAGGCGCCGAAGAGTTCTTCGCCGCGCTAGTCCGCCACCTCCCGCAGCTCCGTGCACTGGATAAGGCCCGCAATGATCCGAACTCTGAAGTAACTACAGGGGCCCTCCGCGATCTCGGTGGCGGGGATGTGGCTTTGCGCGGCGTCGGTATGGCAATCTTCGCCCGCGCATTCCTCTACTGCAAAGAATACGACATCGACTTTGACGTCATGGCTGCAAAGCTCGCGACCATCGACTGGCACGTTCTTGAGTGTGAGCGCAGCGCCCTGCCTGCGGGGCCGACCTACGGCGGGGAGGTCCAGCGGAATGCACAGCCGATCTGGGCGCATCTGCTGGTCATCGGCGAGAACAGATATCGGGTGAGTTCGTCTTCGACCGATGCCGACGCCGCGTGGGACAAGATTTGCAGCAAGATCTTCGGCCAAGTGCGTAGCGCCGCGTAGTGCCCCGGTGAAAGGAATAGGGGAGCTGCTCTCGCCACGCTCCCCGCTCCCTTATCCATTTCGCTGGGTCCGGGGACACTCGAGCCGATTCCCCCCTCACGAGACTCCAACGCGATGGTGAACCGCCGTGGTCTCGCATGGGCGCTGCGTAGCGCCCAAGTATCGGCGACGGGCATACCCCCAAACTGCCCGGCGCGCTGACAGGGAGCTGCACATGCTTTCACGCCGCACGTTCGCCATAGCCGCGTCGGCCACGGCCGCCGCATCCGGAGCGGGTGTCATGAGGTGGTTCGGCCGGAAGGCCCACGCGGAGGACCAGGAATCGTTCGAGATCACCTATTCCGACGAGGAATGGCGCGCACGTCTGACGCCGGAGCAGTATGACGTGCTGCGCGACCATGGCACCGAGGAGGCCGGGACGAGCCCGCTCAATGAGGAGAAGCGCGCCGGCACGTTCATCTGCGCCGGCTGCGATCTGCCCCTGTTCGCGTCGGAGACCAAGTTCGACAGCGGCACCGGCTGGCCGAGCTTTTACGCGCCGCTTGACCACGCGATCGGCACCTCGGAGGATCGCAGCCTGTTCTTCACCCGAACCGAGGTGCATTGCCGGCGCTGCGGCGGTCATCTCGGCCATGTCTTCGACGACGGGCCGCCGCCCACGGGGCTGCGTTACTGCATGAACGGGATCGCGCTCAAGTTCGTGCCGGCCGACGCTCAGGCCAAGGGCAACGCCTGATGCAGCGTCATCCGATTGCGGCGCTGGTGATCGTCATGACGCTGTCGACCGTTGGGGTGAGCGCTCAGCAGGAGGCCTCGACCGCGCCGGTCAACGGTCAGGCGGTCGCGACCTTCGCCGGCGGCTGTTTCTGGTGCATGGAGCCGCCGTTCGACAAGCTGGACGGCGTGCTCGCCACCACTTCGGGCTACACCGGCGGCCGCAAGCTCGATCCGACCTACGAGGAGGTGTCCGCCGGCGGCACCGGCCATTTCGAGGCCGTCCAGGTCACCTACGATCCGGCCAAGGTAAGCTACGACCGGCTGCTCGAGGTGTTCTGGCGGAACGTCGACCCGCTCGATGGGGGCGGTCAGTTCTGCGATCGCGGCGAGCAGTATCGCACCGCGATCTTCGTCCACGGCGAGGAGCAGCGGCGCTTGGCCGAGCAGTCGAAGCAGGCGCTGGTCGATAGCAAACGACTGGACGGGCCGATCGTGACCGAAATCGTGGCGGCCGGCCCGTTCTACCCGGCCGAGGAATATCACCAGGATTACTACGAGAAGAACCCGCTGCGGTATAAGTTCTATCGTTGGAACTGCGGCCGCGACCAGCGTCTCACGCAGGTGTGGGGCGAGCAGGCGACCCACTGAAAGACGGTCCAAGGGCGCCGCGCACGGGTCCGCGCAGACTCGGCAGAGCTTCGCCCGGAAGCAAGCCCCCCGGCCCGCCTCGGCCGCGGGAGCAGCGTGTCAGGCCCGACGGTCCGAGGGCACCTGACGTCGCCAGCCTGCCCGGGCGCGGCCTCCGTAGCGCTCGTCCGGAGCACGAACACCGGTCCAAGCAGGGAGCCTGCACCCATGGCGCCCATTTTCGATCCGCATGCGATGCTGGAGAAGCTGTCGTCCTGGCCGACCGAGACATACCAGGCGGGCGAAACGGTTCTCGCTCGCGGCACCACCACGGGCAAGCTCCTGGTGATGGTCGAGGGGCTGGTCGAGGTGATCCGCGACGGCAGGCGCATCGCCGAGATCAAGGAGCCGGGCGCGGTGTTCGGGGAACTGGCGCTGCTGCTGGATCAGCCGCACACCGCCGATGTGCGCGCGCTGGCGCCTTCGACCTTTCATGTCGCGGACGGTCCAACCATCCTGCGCACCGACCCCACCGCTGCGCTGTACGTGGCGGTCGTGCTGGCGCAGCGCCTGATCATGGTCAACCGCTCTCTGGTCGACGTCCGGGCGCGCATGGCGCAGACCGATCAGCCACGCCGGCTATTCGAGGAAACGCTCGATCACATCGGGCGCACCCTGCGCTACGGGCCGCCGCTTTGACCGACCCGAGCGCCGATGGCGGGCAGTCGCTGTCAAACGCTCGCAAATCTCTTTGATCGGACCGGTCGGTTCGCCGGCGCCGGGTCCGGCAAACGAGCCCGCTGCCGCGCTGTGGCGCAGGAGCGGATGGGCTGAGCCAAATGCCACGATCCGACCGCGCCAGTCGCTGGTCGGATCGCTAAGCCAGCGACGCAGCCCACGTGGCGACCGTGCGCGCGAGCTCGTCCAGCACGTCAGGATCGGAGCGCCCCGCGCTCTTGAGCACGCGAAAACCGTGATCGGCGGTCGGGATCACGTGCAGGGTGGCGCGCCCACCGAACGCGGCGCAGATCGGGCGCAGCAGATCAAGCCCCGCGAGCCGGTCGCGCTCGCCCTGCAGGAACAGCAGCGGCAGGTCGAACCGCTCGAGGTGATCGGCGCGCTCGGTCGATGGCCGCCCTGCGGGATGCAGGGGAAAGCCGAAGAACACGAGGCCGCGCACGCCTGGCAGGAGCGCTTCGGCGGCGGCGAGCGAGGTCATCCGCCCGCCCATCGACTTGCCGCCGGCGAGCAGCGGCAGATCGGGCGCGGCGCCGTGCGCGGCATCGACCGCGGCGCGCACCGTCGCGAGCAGGGTCGAGCGCGCGTCCGGCCGCCGACTGCCGGCCTCCATGTAAGGGAACTGATAACGCAACGTTGCGATGCCAGCTGCGGCCAGCCGCACACTCATCGCCTCCATGAAGCGATGGCGCATGCCGGCGCCCGCGCCATGCCCGAACACCAAGAGCCATCGGGCATCCTTGGGTCGCAGCAGGAGCGCCGAGACACGGCTTTGCGTCGGCGTCGGGACGAACGCGAGCGATTCTGACCGGATCCCATCGGCGCTCGCCGTCATCGGGTCGGGCTCCCAGCGCACATCCCCGGACCATAGCACGCGCGGCACCCGGTCGAACGGTCGGTCTTGGTCTTGCGGCAGCGTGCGACCGATCGCGCCAGGCCCGGTCGAGGGCAACTCCGATCGGACGCTGGCGATAGATCGAGCCGACCCGCGCGGCGGCCGGCGTTCCGGGCGCTTCATGGTCGCGCTGACCGGAGCGCTCTGGCGTCGTTGGCGCATACTCGCGGCGGCGGACTTCCCGGTCGGCGGCCAAAGGGTCCCGGACCGGCGAGGTGCTCGCGACGCGAGCGCCGTTGGCCTTTTGGCCGGTTTGGGCGATAGTCGGTCGACCGGGAGCTCCACGACAGCGCGATCGTCGGAGGGACCGGCCGACCATCCCGACTTCTGTTGAGCGCAGCCAGGACATGGCATCCAAGCTTTTCTCCCGCAGGACGACCTGCACCGCCAGACCGGCGGGAGTTCCGGACCCGCGCGCGCCGGGCCGATGGCCGCTCAAGGCGGGGGCGGCGCCCGAGGCGGCTGCCCGGTCGCCGGGGAGCGAGGGCGTGGTGACCGAAACGCGCGGCGACAACGCGTTCACCGAGATCGTCACCGCGCGTCTGCGCCTCCGGCCGCTGTCGGTGGACGATGCGCCGGATTTCGTGCGCCTGTTCCAGGACGACTGGGATGCGGTCAAGCAGACCGGGCGCATGCCGTATCCGGTGACCGAGCCCGCCATGCGCGACTGGATCGCATTGCACGCCGCCGGCTCGAGCCGCACGTTCCTGATGGCGCGCAAGGAGAACGGCGCCGCGCTGGGCGGCGTCGGGTTCGGCGGGGTCGGCACCGTGCACGAGCTCGGCTACGCGCTCGGCCGCCCCTACTGGGGCCACGGCTATGCGACCGAGGGCGTGCTCGCGATGATCGAGTACGCGCGCGCGCTCGGCCTCAAGGCGCTGCAGGCGTTCACCTTCGTCGAGAACCCGGCGTCCGCGCGGGTGCTGCGCAAGGCCGGGTTTGTCGACCTGGGCGTCGCCCGGCGCGACTACCCCATGCGCGGCGGCCTGCGGCGCGTGCGGCATCACCTCAAACGACTGTAGGGGAGCAACGCATGGAGTACCGCAAGCTTGGCCGCAGCGGGGTCAAGGTCTCGCCCCTTTGCCTGGGCACCATGATGTTCGGCGGCCCGACCGACGAGCGCGACTCGGCCGGCATCATCGCCCGCGCGCGCGAGCTCGGCATCAATTTCATCGACACCGCGGATGCCTACAACGAAGGGGGCTCGGAGGAGATCGTCGGGCGCGCGATCGGGGCGAACCGCAACGACTGGGTGCTGGCCACCAAGATGTGCAACGCCATGGGGCCGGGCCCGAACCAGCGCGGCCTGTCGCGCCGCTGGATGTTCCAGGCGTGCGATGCGTCCCTCGCCCGGCTCGGCACCGACTGGGTCGACATCATGTACCTGCACCGGGAGGACTACGACACCCCGCTCGAGGAGACGGTGATCGCGATCGCGGATCTGATCCGCTCGGGCAAGGTGCGCTATTTCGGCGTGTCCAACCATCGCAGCTGGCGCCTCGCCGAGATCTGCAACATCTGCGACCGGCTCGGGATCGACCGGCCGGTGGTCAGCCAACCGTACTATAACGCGATGAACCGGATGCCCGAGGTCGAGCATCTGCCCGCCTGCGGCTACTACGGCCTCGGCGTGGTGCCCTACAGCCCGCTCGCCCGCGGCGTGCTCACCGGCAAGTACGATCCGGACGTGCCGCCGCCCCAGGGCACCCGCGCCGGACGTCAGGACATGCGCATGATGCAGACCGAATGGCGGCGCGAATCGCTCGAGATCGCCCAGGAGATCAGGCGCCACGCCGAGGCCAAGGGCGTTACGCCGGTGCAGTTCGCGTTCGCCTGGGTGCTCAACAACCGCCTGATCACCGCGGCGATCGCCGGACCGCGCACGCCCGAGCAGTTCGAGGACTATCTGCCCGCGCTGGACTACCGGTTCGGCGCCGACGACGAGGAGCTGGTCGCCAGTCTGGTCGCGGCCGGCCATCCCTCCACGCCGGGTTTCAACGATCCCGCCTACCCGATCGAGGGACGCCCGACCTCGACCGCGTCGGCGAGTTGATCGTCGTTCGGGCGCGCGCGATCGCGCTCGCCCTCCGCCCGGAGTTCGTGCCGATCGATCCGGCGGACGAGCTCGCCTGGCGCGTCGCCGTGATCGAGCTGATGGGCGGCCGCATGCTGGTCCTGCTCGGCGGCGCCCGCCGCGGAGTCCTGATCCCGGGCGATCCCGCGGTGCGCGAAGGCGACCGGGTCAACCGCTCGCTCCAGCTCGAGCGCGCCTTCTATTTCGACGACGCCGGCGCCAATCTGCTCTGAGGCTCGCAAGGGAGGCTCGACCACGATCAAGGCGCATCGCCACGCTCGAATCGCTAAGCCATTGATTTAGGCCGATCTCTTGGGTTCGTTTGGTTTTCGTGTGCCGTCAAACCACACCCTGTCCACCACACTGTCCGCGAGTCCGCACTTCAGCTCGAGGGTACCGCATCCTAGGAATATGATCAAGGATCGCCGCCGCGCCGTGCGACGAACCCCCGGCTGCTTTCTATTGTAGGCGCTATCAGGTCCCTGTAGAGTACGCTTATTTGGTAAAGCTTGCGAGCGGGCATCCTTGGCTCAGGCGCCAGAGACACCATCGATTCGAAAGGAGGCATTGCCAGGTCGCGCTCTGCGCGGACGGTGGCTGTGGCGCGCCGGTGCCGCAGGTGTGATGCTTGCGGTCCTGGCGGTCCTCTACTGGGGCGCATCCGAGCAGGAGCGACGACAAGCGCCCTTCCACGCGCCGGATCTGGCGACCTGGTTCCTCGAAAAGATGCCCCACCCGGGGCACACCGGAATGCCGGTCGTGCCGGCGGGCAGCGCCAGTGGCTTCGTGCCTCGCGGCCTGTGCGCAACGAACGCGACGCCAGAACCCGCCTGCGGTGGGCTCGAAATCACGGAGGATGGCCGCGCGATCCTGCGCACCGATCAGCGGATCGAGGCGCTTGCACGAGTCCGATATGCGCGCCCGACCGGGCACATGTTCGCCGTGAGCGCACGGGGCGAGATCTGGCAGCTCGCATCAGGCACACCGCCGGTATGGCGTCGCGCGGTGCTTCCCGCGCGTTTGCAAGAGTACAATGAGTCACGTTCCGCCGGGCAACGGACGCCGACCGGGACGATCGAAGGCCACGAGCAGTCGGTCTACATCGTCGCCTTCTCGCCGGACGGCCAGCGCATCGTCTCGGGCTCTAGGGACAAGACGCTGCGGTTGTGGGACGCGGCCACCGGCCAGCCGGTGGGTCCGCCGCTGCGCGGCCACGAGGATTGGGTCTCGAGCGTCGCGTTCTCGCCGGACGGCCGGCGTATCGTCTTGGGCTCTTTCGACAAGACGTTGCGGTTGTGGGACGCGGCCACCGGCCAGCCTGTCGGCGAGCCGGTGCGCGGCCACGAGGATGCAGTCTCCAGCGTCGCCTTCTCGCCGGACGGCCGGCGCATTGTCTCGGGCTCTAGGGACAAGACGCTGCGATTGTGGGACGCGGCCACCGGCCAGCCGGTGGGTCCGCCCCTGCGCGGCCACGAGGATTGGGTCTCGAGCGTCGCCTTCTCGCCGGACGGCCGGCGTATCGTCTCGGGCTCTAGGGACAAGACGTTGCGGTTGTGGGAGGCGGCCACCGGCCAGCCGGTGGGTCCGCCGCTGCGCGGCCACGAGGATGCAGTCTCCAGCGTCGCGTTCTCGCCGGACGGCCGGGGTATCGTGTCGAGTTCTGGGGACAAGACGTTGCGGTTGTGGGACGCGGCCACCGGCCAGCCGGTGGGTCCGCCCCTGCGTGGCCACGAGGGTGACGTCTACAGCGTCGCGTTCTCGCCGGACGGCCAGCGGATCGTCTCGGGCTCGCACGACAAGACGCTGCGCTTGTGGGATGCGGCCACCGGCCAGCCGGTGGGTCCGCCGCTGCGCGGCCACGAGGGTGCGGTCTCCAGCGTCGCGTTCTCGCCGGACGGCCGGCGTATCGTGTCGAGTTCTGGGGACAAGACGTTGCGGTTGTGGGAGGCCGCACTTGAACAGCCTGCCATCACCGATGTTGCGTCCGATAGCGCGCAAATGTTCTGGATCGTCGGTCGAGGCGGCTACGCTGCGATCGGGGGCGACGCTGGCTTCGAGCAAATCAGGGTTCAGACGAGTGCCGACTTTTTCGGCGTCACGGCCTTGCCGGACGGTGGTGCCATGGCGGTCGGAGCGGGCGGCCTCGCGGTGAGGCTGCAAAGCGATCAGATCCAAAATGGCCAGAGTCGACAGCAGCAGGCGCAACCGCAGCAAGCGCAACCGCAGCAAGCGCAGGAACAGCTGGCAAAGCAACAGGTTCAACAAGAGCAGGTGCAAGGATCCCAGGCCGTAGTGCCTTCCGGGGTTGCCGAAACACTTCAGATCAACGAAGCCGGCGAGCGCACGCTACGTGCCGTCGTGTTCGACGGGCCGGATGGTTGGATAGCAGGCGACGACGGGCTGCTGCTGCATAGCGCTGATGGTGGCAGACCCTCGACTTGGCAAAAGATCCACGATGGCGGCGGCTACCGGCTTACCGATGTCCACGTGCAGAACGGTGTCGGCTGGGCGGTCGGCCAAGCTCTGGACGGCCGGCCGGTGGTCCTCGCCTCCAAGTACCCGTCAGAAGCGGAGGGCTGGGAAGAGCTGCCGCATTACCTGGCACCGTGGTGGTTCATCGTCGGCGTCCCGGGCTTCGTCCTGGCAGGGTTCCTCAATGTATGGGCGTGGCGGCTGGAGCCGCCTCCACCCGAGACCTCGATCACCGGCGCAGCGACCTCGGACCGGCCACTGACTTGGCGGGATCCGGACGCCCGCCTGCTGCAACCGTTGGCACGGGGCCTGTCGCGCTTCCTGCGCAACGTCAACACGGAGCCGCCCCTCACCCTTGCGATCACCGGTCGCTGGGGCACCGGCAAAAGCTCGCTGATGAATTTGCTTCAGGAGGATCTGAAGCGCTTCGGGGCGCGGCCGGTGTGGTTCAACGCTTGGCATCACCGCGAGGAAGAGCACCTGCTGGCGGCATTGTTCGCGGCAGTGCGGCGCCAGGGCCCGCCGGGATGGTGGCTGGAGCGCGGACTTGCGTTTCGCCTACGCCTCCTTTGGCTGCGCAGCCGGACAACCGTCGTCAGCATCTTCTATGTGCTGCTGTTCGCGGTAATCGCCGCGATGACCGTACACATCTCGCTGCCACAGCTCGGCGTGGCGGAGACGGA
The DNA here is from genome assembly GCA_046732855.1 of Pseudomonadota bacterium. GTDB lineage: Bacteria > Pseudomonadota > Alphaproteobacteria > Geminicoccales > Geminicoccaceae > JBKPNX01. The sequence goes on along the minus strand of JBKPNX010000042.1, from coordinate 79,023 downwards.
GGACCTGCTTGCGGGCGCCGCAGCGTGGTTCGACCGCGACGGCGAGCTCTCCGGATTCATCGGTAGCTACGCAGGCGCGATCCTGAGCTCGGGAGGCCTTCTCGCGCTCCTGGGACTCTGGTTGCGCGGCAAGATGGTCGCGCTGCCAGCGAATCCCGCGAAGCTCGTCGCCGCTGTGGCGCGGCGCGCGAGTATGGGCGATCTGAGCGACAAACTCAGCTTCCGCGATCGCTTCGGTGATCAGTTCAGCGAGGTATGCCAGGCACTGCGCACCCGACGGTCACCAGGTCTGGTGATTCTGATCGACGATCTGGACCGCTGCCAGCCGGAAGATCTGTTGAAGATCCTCGAAGCGGTCAACTACTTTGTGAGCGCCGGCCCATGCGTCGTCGTGCTCGGGATGGATCGGCGCCAGGTCGAATACTGTGTTGGCCTCGGGTTCGAGAAGCTGGTCGAAGGCCTGCCAAACGACGAGCTGCTTTATGAGGACGAGTTGGTCTACGACAACCAAGGACGGGTCGAGAAGTCTGCGAAGCAACGCGCCTTTGCCCGGCACTACCTCGAGAAGCTGATCAATATCGAAGTGCCCGTACCCGAGCTGAGCGGGGGAGCGCTCGAGGCGATGCTCGTCCCGCCGGACAAGAAGCAGCCAGATGCGGGGCGTGGGAATCGCGTCGACTCGTGGCGACGGCTTGCCGCGCGGCTGTGGAATCGAGATACGTCAGCTGCCAGGGTAGCAGCACAGGTGGATGATCAGCTTGGGCAAGACCACCATGCTGAAAGCCAGATCGCGGGAAGAACTCCTACGACGGAGTCGCCGCGATGGCTCGATCGACTGAAAATGTACCTTCAAACCAGCGCGCAGGTGGCGCGAGTTGGCGTGTTCGCGTTCGTCCTCGGCTGGCTCGCTGTGTGGGGTATCGAGAAGGCAGGTCAGAGGCCCGAACCGCAGGACACGGCAGCTCACGAGGCCTCACCTCAACAATCGGACGCGCGCTCGTCGGGACAGGGGCCCTTGCAGCGCGGAGGGGAGCAACAGACAGGGCCCTCAGGCCCTCGCCTGACAGAGGATCTGGCGAGTGTGCCGTTGCCAGAAATTCCCTCTGTCGACGACATTCCTTCTGGACGGCGCTGGGTCTGGTGGTCGCCCACTACTCTCGTTCTGCTCCTTGCGGCCTTTTGGGGGGTCGGTGCCCTGATGCACCGGGAGCAGCAGGTGGTCGAGGATTCGCCAGATTTCAGAAACGCGCTCGTGGCTGTCCGCCCGCTGCTGGAGGAAGCCAACCGGACGCCGCGCGCGATCAAGCGCTACCAGAATCGCATGCGCTATCTCGCCGAGCGCCTGCGACCGAAGGACCATGAGCCCGATGCCATCGATACATTCCTGCACTGGCTCGGCGGGCGCTTCGGGCGAAGCATCGTGCCGGAGGTATGGTTCGCGGATTCGGCTCGGACGGCGATCAGCGAGCCCGCACTGATTCTACTCGGCGCGATCGAGATGTTCGCGCCGCATGCCTTTGGGGAGTCCGCCGAGCAGGTTCTCGAGTGGCTCGACCGGAAAACTGGTAGCGATCCGCGCTCCGAGCGGCGTGCTCAGGTGTGGCGCAACGTCAAGAAAAATTTCCAAGAGCGGTTTTCTTCAGACCGATGGCCGAGTGTGGACAACGTTCGGGTTTATCGGACCTTCGTACAGAGCGGCGGGCGCGGGCAAGCTATTGCACGCAAGCCTCCGGTACCGGGCGGAAAGCCTCCCCGCAGCAGGCCGCGCATCGTCACCCAAAGCGGCGGGTCGTAGAGTAAGGGGCTTGGGCTCGGCTCCTACGAACATCGCCACTGCATGCGGAATGTACTCCTAGGCCGCCTTGTTCAGGCGCACGCCGCCGCCTTCGGTCAGCATCGCCTGGTTCAGGAGCTTGACGCAGGCGTAGGCCGCCTGGATCGAGGGCGCGGGGGTGTCGGTCAGCCTGGCCAGCTCGAGGATCGAGCCGACCAGCGCCTCGGTCTCGAGCGAGCGGCGGACCTTGCGGAAGAGCTCCTGCGCGCCTGAGGTTCCGTCAGTTGCGCGGTATGTAGCCCGTGAGCCCCTGGGTGCGCGCGGAGAACGGCGTGCCGGCGACGCGGGCGAGCAGGCGGCCATCGGCGGTGACGAGCGGGGCATCGAGCGCTTCGCTGACCGCCAGGTAAAAGCAGTCGTAGACCGGGTGATCGAGCTCGCGCGCGATCGCCACCGCGCGGGCAACATGCGGCACGAGCCTCTCCAGACGGTCGAAGATGCGCGTGATGTCCGCCGCGATCTCTGCCTGCTGTACCGCGCTGATCTCGCCGCGTCGGCAGGCGAGCCAGCAGGCGTTGCACACCTCGGCGACGACCAGCTCCGGCGCGACCAGGGTGTCATCGGCGAGGATCTGTCGCGCCGGTTCCGCGCCGTTCTCAATCAGGTACCATTTCAGCGCGACGCTCGCATCCACGACCAGGGTCATCGGCCATCGCGGCTTTCACGGATCAGGACCTCGGCGGGCGGGCGCTCCTGGCCGGCGGGCAGCGCCGGCGTCAGCGCTGCGATCTCCTTCGCCCGCCGCAGCCGCTCGTCCCGGCTCGGCATCGCGGCGCGGCGCAGCACGTCGCGCAGTTCCTGCTCGAGCGATACCCCGCGCGACTGGGCGCGCCGCCGGTGCGTCTCGATCACCCGATCCTCGAGATTGCGCACGATCACCTGGCCCACCGCGCTCTCCCGCGATTGATCGCAGCGATGATATCACGCCGCCGCCGCGCTGGGCAAGCGAGAGGCAGCGATTGCTCCTGGTGCGCCCGCGCGGGCCAAGCCGGAGCCAGCGTCGGCTCGCTACGCCGCCTTGTTCAGGCGCACGCCGCCGCCTTCGGTCAGCATCACCTTGTTGAGCAGCTTGACGCAGGCGTAGACCGCCTGGATCGAGGGGGCGGGCGTGTTGGTCAGCTTCGCGAGCTCGAGGATCGAGCCGACCAGCGCCTCGGTCTCGAGCGAGCGGCCGAGCTCGACGTCCTGGAGCATCGAGGTCTTGTGCGCGCCGACGGCCTCGGCGCCCTCGATCCGCTTTTCGATCGTGTGCCGGAACTTGATGCCGAGCTTGTTCGCGACGGCCTCGGCCTCGCGCATCATGTCGGCGGCGAGCTGGCGGGTCTCCGGGAACTGGCAGATCTCGACCAGGGTCGCGTGCGAGAGCGCGCTGATCGGGTTGAACGAGAGGTTGCCCCAGGCCTTCAGCCAGATCTCGGAGCGGATGTCGGACAGGATGCGCGACTTCAGCCCGGCCGAGACCAGCACGTCGTGCACCCACCTCGCGCGCTCGGTCTCCTTGCCGTCGAGCTCGCCGATCGGGAAGCGGTCGCCCTCGACGTGGCGGATCACGCCGGGCGCGGTGACCTGCGCCGCCGGATAGACAACGCAGCCGATCAGCCGCTCGGGCTCGATCTTGCGCGTGAGGATGCCCGAAGGATCGAGGCTGTCGAGCTTCTGGCCGTCGTGCGGCCCGCCGTGGCGCTGGAAATACCACCAGGGCAGCCCGTTCTGGATGGTCATGACCATGGTTTCGGGCTCGAGCATCGCGTCGAGCTCGCGCACCACCTGGTCGAGGAAGTGGGCCTTGACCGCGAGGATCACGAGGTCCTGCGGTCCGGCCTCGGCGGCGCTCCCGACCCCCCGGACCTGCGCCACCTGCTCGCTGCCGTCCTCCCAGATCAGCTTCAGGCCGTTATCCTGGATCGCGGCGAGCTGGGCGCCCTGGTCGATCACGGTCACCGGATGGCCGGCGCCCGCGAGCTTCGCCGCCATCAGGCCGCCGATCGCGCCGGCGCCGACCACGCCGATGCGCATCGGCCTGGTCGCCTCGGCGTAGCGGAACGGCACCTGCTGCACGAACGTGTTGCTGAGCGTGCCGACGCCCTCGATCACGACGTCGATCGCGGTGCGCGCAGCGCGCATGGGGCCGACGCCGATCGAGGTGCCGCAGGCGATCACGTCGCCCGGCAGGAGCGTCATGTCGCGCGACAGGTAGCTCACGAGCCGGTGGGGCTGAAAGATCATGTCGCTGACCGGGTAATTCTGGCGCTCCTGGCCGTCGATCAGGGTGCGGACCGACAGGCCCGAGGGATCGACGCCGGTCGCGATCACCGGGCCGAACACGCCGAAGCCGTCGAAGCTCTTGGCGCGCGCCCACTGGGCGAAGGTCGGATTCTTCGTGATGATGTCGGCGGCGGTGACGTCGTCGACGCAGGTGTAGCCGAAGATGTGGCCCTCGGCCTCGGCCTCGCTGATGTTGCTGCAGCGCCGGCCGATCACGATGCCGAGTTCGCCCTCGTAGACCACGTTGCCGCTGTAGGAGGGCGGCCGGCGGATCGTCTCGCCATGCGCGAGAAAGGCGCTCGGCGACTTCAGGAAGTACAGCGGCTCGTCCGGCTCAACGACGCCGAGGCGCGCGGCCAGCGCGTGGAAATTGTTCCACAGGCAGATCATTTTGGACGGCGCGCACGGGGTCAGCACCTTGACCTCGGCGAGCGGCAGGGCCCTGCCGGTCGGCCGGGGACCCTCGAACATGTCGCCCTCGTGCGCCGCGATGCTCGCGCCCTCGAGGGTGCCAAAGCCAGTCTGCCCCTGGTGCTCGAACCTGATCCAGCGTGCCATCTCTGCCTCCCCCTCGGTTTTGCCGCCGTGCCCTGGCTTGCCGATCACGCCGGCGCGGGAGGTCTGCCCGCTCGGCCGGCGCCCGCCAGATCGCCCGTCCTCCGGCAGCGGAACCGTGTCGCGCCGCCTCCCTGAACGGGGAATAAAGCCACGCCTCGGCAGGCGGCGCAAGCTGGCGCGCCGGCGAGCGCAACCGCACCGCTCCCGGCGCTCGAGCGCGCCGGCCGGGCGACTTCTCAACCAACGCTGCTGCCGGTCAACGCACGCGACCGCGCGCCGCGCCGTCGCCCGGACAATGGGCGCGAGAGGCGCTTGGGCGAAGCGCCTGCACCGGCCGCGGCAGCTCAGGGATAGATGATGATCGTGGTGCCGTCCTCGACCAGCGTCCAGATCTCGTCCATCTCGTAATTGGTCACGGCGATGCAGCCGTTGGTCCAGTTGTTCCAGGGATGGCCGACGCGCGCGGCGGGCACGCCGTTGGGTAGGCCGTGGATCATGATCAGGCCGCCGAGCGGCACGCCCCAGCGCGCCGCCTCTTCGTCATGCGGCGCAGGATAGGACACGTGGATCGAGCGGTAAAAGTTGCTGTTCGGGTTGCGCCAGTCGAGCGTATAGACGCCCTCGGGCGTGCGCCCGTCGCCCGACATGCGCTTGGCGCCTTCGGGCGCGGGCCCGAGCGCGACGGTGTAGGACTTGAACGGCCGGCCGTTGTGCATTAGTTGCAGAAGGCGCTTGTGCTTGTACACCACCACGAGGTCGGCCTTCTGTGGCTCGAGCCGCGGCAGCTGGGCCAGCGCGGGCGGCGCGGCCGGGCCGGCCAGCCAGCACAGGAATGCGAGGGCCAGAACGCGCAGCAGGATCGGCAAGTGGCGAGCGGTGGTTCTTGAGGTCGGCGTCATGGTTCTTAGTTCAATTGAAACGCTCGGCGATGTAAAGCCGCTGTCTTTGTGAAGCTGGCCACGGTGGAGCGCGACCTCCGTAAAGTCCATGAGCAGGGCTAACAAAGCATTGACGATGCCGCGGCGACCGACGGTGGCGCTCTGCCTGGTCGGAGCATGGCTTTCGGGCGGCTGCAACCTCGACCAGCTGATCGATCAGGACGGCAACCTGCGGGAAACCACGACGTATCGCGCCGCGTACGAGGACACCCTGCTCGACGTCGCGCGGCGCTTTCATTTGGGCTACGTGGAGATGGTCGCCGCCAATCCCGGCACGGATCCCTGGCTGCCGGGCGAGGGCACCAACGTGGTCCTGCCGACCGTTCACCTCCTCCCGAACGCGGCCCACGAGGGGGTGGTGATCAATCTGGCGGACATGCGCCTTTATTACTTCGGCGAGCCGGGCGTCCGGCCGCGCTCGTATCCGATCGGCATCGGGCGGGAGGGCCTGACCACGCCGCTCGGAACCACGACGGTTGCGCGCAAGACGACGGATCCGATCTGGCGGCCGACCGCGCGGATGCGCGCCGAGGACCCCAAGCTCGCCGAAGTGGTCCCGCCCGGGCCGGACAATCCGATGGGCACGCGCGCCATGTATCTCGGCTGGTCGCTGTACGCGATCCACGGCACCAACAAGCCATGGGGCATCGGCCGCCGCTCGAGCAGTGGCTGCATCCGCATGTATCCCGAAGATGCCGAGGAGCTGTACGATCTGGTCCAGGTCGGAACCAAGGTCACGGTGGTCGACCAGCCGATCAAGCTCGAATGGCTCGACGGCGCGTTGTTCATGGAGGCGCATCCGACCCAGCGCCAAAGCGATCAGCTCGAGCTGGAGGGTCGGTTCGAGCCGGAACTGCCGAGCAGAGTGGTCGACCAGGTGCTCGCGATGGCGGGCGACCAGGCGAGCCAGCTGGACTGGAGTCGCATCCGTCGCGCTACGGTCGAGCGTCGCGGCTATCCGATTCGGATCACGCGGTAAGGCTGCGGCGCCCCGAGCATCGCTCAGGGCGCCCATGCGATCCTGCGCATCGAGTGAGGGGCCCCAGCAGGGGTCGGAACGGCGCTGCGCTTACTTGCGCATCGTCTGCTGAACCATCCGCTGCTGGCGCTCGGTGGCCATCTGCGCTGTGGATGCCGCATCTGCTGCTTCGTTCGCGGACGCCGCGGCCCGGTCCGCCGCTGCGGCCGCCCGGTCGGCCGCAGCTTGCGCGGCCTGCGCATCCGAGCGCGCCTGCTCGATCGCGGCACGGTCGCTCTCACTCATGCTCGCGCAGGCGGCCAGAACGACCAGGCCGGCGAGCACCATCGTGAGGCGCAGACCCGATGCGAACCCTTTCATTTACGCCCTCTTCCTCGCAGCGAAGTTGAGCGGCCGCATGTTACGCGCGGCGATCCGTAAAGCAACCTCTAATTTAGATGTTCGCCGCAAGGTTGCTAGCTTCGCCAACCCGTCGCGGAGCGCCGCCTACCAGGTGCGGACCGGGCCGGTATCGATGTGCACGAACTGCGGCCCGGGATAAAAGCCGACGCCGCCGCCGCCCAGGCTGAGCGCCGCGGCGCGGACGTCCTCCAGGCGACGCCCCGGCAGGCGCAGGTCGATCGCCATGCCCTTCATGTGATAACTGTTCTTGGCGACCTTGCTGCTGCGCCGCGCCAGCATCGCGTTGGTCTTGGGCGAACGATAGCCGGAGATCACGTGAACCGGGTCGTCGTACGCCATCGCCAGACGCAGGCGATGCACCAGGTCCACGAGGTGCGGGTCGATCGGGTGCACGTCGCCGGTGCGGAAATCGCGCAGCACGTAGTCGACCTCGCTGAGCCCGGCGGGCACGTAGTGCCCCTGCTCCCAGTACAACGCCGTCAACGATTCGCCCGTGTGGGTATTGTAGAAATTCGCCTCTCTGACGGTCGGCAGTCCGGCTGCGGCAGCTGCCGTTCCGGGGAGCAGCAGGCCGCTAGCGGCGAGCGAGCGACCGAGGAAGGCGCGCCGGCTGCAATGCGGACAGTCGAAGATCTCGTCAGCCACCTCGACGTCTCCTCTGTGGGACTCTCCGGGCAAGCCGCAGCTCGCGCGATCGCCACGGCATCGCCGCCGGCGGAGCCTACCGGCGCAGGGATAGCAGAGCGTTAAGCCGGGTCAACCGCCGCGCAGCGCGTCACCATCAGAAGGCCTGCAATTTCGCGCGCCCCGGCGCGGCGCACGCTTCGCTGCGGGGCCATGGGCGCGGCCTTCACCCGCTTGCCCACGCCCGCGATCGATCGCCGACCACGCGGCATTCCGCGCCGTCAGAGGCGCCACGTCGCGCTTGGTTGGCCGGAAGAGCGTGCTATCATCGCCGCAGAATCCGGTCAGCAGACCCTGCTGAGCTCAGCTAAATCGCACCGTTCTCGAGTCCCGGCGTCATTACCCGACACCGGCAGTTTCGCTCAACCAGCACGATGGACGCGCGGCTGGTCGCGCTCAACAAGGACACCGGCGAAGTGGTGTGGGATACCCCGGTGATCGACTGGCAACACGGCTACAGCATCACCGGCGCCGCTCGCCGTGAAGGACATGGCGTTGACCGGCGTGGCCGGCGGCGAATTCGGCATCCGCGGCTTCGTCAGGGCGCACGCCGCCAAGATCGGCAAGGAGCGCTGGATCAGGTAAGTGATTCCCGGGCCCGGGGAGCCCGGCAACGAGACCGGGCCGGGCGACACCTGGCAAAAGCGCGGCGGCTCGACCTCCGGGCGGCAGGATCGGCGGCGCGCGGACCAGGCGCCGATTCGCGCCGCAAGCTGGAGCGCCCGTGATCGCTGAACCGCCGCCTGAGGGGCTGAACGTCGCTGAATACAGCGTCAGCGAGCTGGCGACCGCGCTCAGGCGCACGCTCGAGGATTCCTACGGCTACATCCGGGTGCGCGGCGAGATCTCGGGGTTCAAGAAGCACTCCTCCGGCCATTGCTATTTTGCGCTCAAGGACGACGCCGCGTGTCTCGATGCCGTGTGCTGGCGCACCACCGCGCTCCGCCTGTCGTTCAAGCCGCAGGACGGGCTCGAGGTGGTCGCGACCGGGCGGGTCACGACCTACCCCCAGCGCTCCAAGTACCAGCTGATCGTCGATCGCCTGGCGCCGGCCGGCGTCGGCGCGCTCATGGCCCTGCTCGAGCAGCGCAGGAAGCAGCTGGCGGCGGAAGGTCTGTTCGATGCCGCGCGCAAGCAGCCCCTCCCGTTCCTGCCGGAGGTGATCGGGCTCGTCACCTCGCCGACCGGGGCGGTCATCCGCGACATCCTGCACCGTCTAGCCGAGCGCTTTCCGCGCCGCGTCCTCTTGTGGCCGGTCGCGGTCCAAGGCGAGTTCGCCGCCGCGCAGGTCGCGGCCGCGATCGACGGCTTCAATGCTTTGCCGGCATCCGGCCCTGTGCCGCGCCCCGACGTGCTGATCGTGGCCCGCGGCGGCGGCTCGCTCGAGGATCTGTGGGCGTTCAACGAGGAGGTCGTGGTGCGCGCGGCGGCCGCCAGCCGGATCCCGCTGATCTCGGCGGTCGGCCACGAGACCGACACGACCCTGATCGACTATGCCGCCGACCGGCGCGCGCCGACGCCGACCGCCGCCGCCGAGCTCGCCGTGCCCGTGCGTGCCGAGCTCGCGCATCGCCTGGCGCAGTCCGAGCACCGCATGTTCCACGGCATGCAGCGCGAGCGCGCGCAGCTGCAGCACCGCCTGGTCGGGCTCGCACGCGGTCTGCCCGACCCCAGGGTTTTGCTCGACCATGCCGCCCAGCGCGCCGACGACCTGGCGGAGCGTCTGCCGCATGCGCTGGCGCGCCGGCTCGATCAGGCGCAGCACGCGCTCGCCGGACTCGGCGCCCGCCTGGGCACACCCGCGCAGCGTCTGAACCAGGGTGCCTCTCAGCTCCACGGGCCGGCCCACAAGCTGCAGTACCTGCTGCGCGGCCATCTGCGGGACCACCAGCAGCATCTGGACCGCACCGCAGCCCGGCTCGGTCTGGGCGAGATCAGGAGCAGGCTGTCCCGTCATGCTCAGGCCCTTGCCGGCCTGTCCGAGCGCCAACGCTACGCCATGGGGCGTCGGGTCGCTGACGCGGGCGAGGGGTTGCGCCGCTTGGCGAGCCTGCTCGTCGGCTTGAGCTACGAGGGCGTGCTCGCCCGCGGCTTCGCCCTCGTCCGCGATGAGGGCGGTCGGCTGGTGCCGTCTGCAGCGCGCGCGCTAGGCGAGGTCGCGCTCGAGATCCAGTTCCGCGATGGCCGCGTGCCGACCTTGGTCGCGCGCGCTGGTGCGCCGAAGCAGACCCGGACCGGACCGCGCCCGCTTGGCGAGCAGAGGCGCCTGCTATGAGCGGCGCGGAAGACCCGCCGGTCCGACGCCTGCTCCAGGTGATGGCCCGGCTGCGCGATCCGGAGCGCGGCTGTCCCTGGGACCTCGAGCAGAACTTCGCGTCGATCGCACCCTATACCATCGAGGAGGCGTACGAGGTCGCTGATGCGATCGCCCGGGGCGATCTGGCGGAGCTCAAGGACGAGCTGGGCGATCTCCTCCTGCAGGTGGTCTACCATGCCCGCATGGCCGAGGAGGCCGGGCTGTTCGATTTCGATAAGGTGGCGGCGGCGATCGCAGATAAGATGGTTCGCCGACACCCGCACGTGTTCGGCTCCGCCGAGGTCGATGGCGCGCGTGCGCAAAGCCGTGCTTGGGAGGCGGTCAAGGCGACGGAGCGGGCGAGCAGGGCGGGCGCCGAAGGCGCCGCCCGGATGCTGGACGATGTGCCGCTCGCGCTGCCCGCGCTGACCCGCGCGGCCAAGCTGCAACGGCGCGCGGCGCAGGTCGGCTTCGACTGGCCCGAACCGGTCCAGGTGGTCGACAAGATCGAGGAGGAGATCGCCGAGCTGCGGGCCGAGCTCGGACAGGGGGCAAACGTCGATCGGTTGAACGATGAAATAGGCGATCTGCTGTTCGCGGTGGTCAATCTCGCGCGCCATCTGGAGGTGGACGCCGAGGCGTCGCTACGCCAGGCCAACGCTAAATTCGAACGCCGCTTTCGCAAGATCGAGGACGCGCTGCACGGCAGTGGCCGCCGGCCCGCGGACGCCTCGCTCGACGAGATGGAGGCATTGTGGCAACAGGCGAAGGCCGCAGAGCGGCCACGATCGTCATAGCGGGTCGCACGCCAGGGAGTCGTCCTTGACCCAGTCCAAGCCGGCGACGCTGCTGGCGCAGCTCGGCCACCATGTCGACCAGGCGACCGGCGGCCTCGCGCCGGCGATCCAGCCATCGACCACGTTCGCCCGCGACGGCAGCTACGCGCTGATTAATCCGGCGTACAGTTACGGCCGGGACGACAATCCCGGCTATGCCCAGGTCGAGGCGGTGCTGTGCGCGCTCGAAGGGGGCGCCGCGGCGTTGGTCTTTCCCTCGGGCATGGCGGCGATCGCGGCGCTGTTCCGCACGCTGAAGCGCCGGGAGGCGATCGTCGTGCAGCGGCCGATTTACTACGGCACGCTTGACTGGCTGGCCAAATTCTGCGCGTGCCGCGAGATCGCGCTCCATCATTTCGCGGGCGGCGATCCGGACGCGCTCGAGCGCGTGGTGCGGGCCGCCAAGCCGGCGGTCGTGTGGATCGAGACGCCCTCCAACCCGATGCTGGAAGTGGTCGACATCGCCCGCGCGGCCGAGGCGGCTCATGCCGCCGGGGCGCTGCTCGCGGTCGACAGCACCGCGGCGACCCCGATCCTGACCCGGCCGCTCGTGCTTGGCGCCGATCTGGTCATGCACTCGGCGACCAAGTACCTGAACGGTCACAGCGATCTGCTCGCCGGTGTTCTGGTGGCGAAGCAGAAAGATGACCGCTGGGCGGCGATCCGCGCTGACCGCCACGACGCCGGCGCCCTGCTCGGCCCGTTCGAGGCGTGGCTGCTGCTGCGCGGCCTGCGCACGCTCGCCGTGCGCGTACGCCAGGCGTCGGACAATGCGGCCGCGATCGCGCGGTTCCTTGAGGGCCACCCCGAAGTCGAGCGCGTGCGCTATCCCGGCCTGCCGAGCCACCCCGGTCACGCCCTAGCTATTCAGCAGATGGATGGCGGCTGCGGCGGCCTCCTGTCGTTCCAGGTGCGGGGCGATGCGGGAGCCGCGCTCGCCGTCGCCGGCGGCCTGCAGGTGATCGCTCGGGCGACCTCGCTCGGCGGCACCGAGAGCCTGATCGAGCACCGCTTCACGATCGAAGGTGCTTCGACCGGCGTGCCGGCCAATCTGCTCCGCCTCGCGGTCGGCATCGAGGACAAGGACGACCTGATCGCCGACCTCGCCCACGCGCTCGACGCTATTGGTCATTGACCCTCACCCTCGCGCCTTCATCGGCGGCCCTCTGGCGTGCATCTGGAGCTTCGATTTGCTGCGACGGCGCGATCGGGAGAGAACCAGATTGACGCCATGGTTGAGGGTGATACGCTGAGCGCACGAATCGCGTGAGCCGCCAGAAACTCGGCTGGTTGCATCCATTTTGGCTCGGAGGCGAACATGTCCAAGCGTGCGCTCTGCATCGGCATCAACGACTACCCGGGCACCGGCAGCGATCTTTCCGGTTGCGTGAACGATGCGCAGGACTGGGCTGGCATGCTGAAGGGGCGCGGGTTCGAAGTGACCACGCTGCTCGACAAGAACGCGAGCAAGGCGAGCATGGCCAGCGCCATGACCGAGTTGGTCAAGGGCGCCGGCTACGGCGATCTCGCGATCATCACCTATTCCGGGCACGGCACCTGGGTACCCGACCGGGACGGCGACGAGCCCGACCAGCGCGACGAGGCGCTCTGCCCCTACGACATCAACCGCGGCAACTTCCTCGTCGACGACGAGCTTTACGATATCTTCCAGCAGCGCCAGCGCGGCGCGCGGATCGTGTTCATCTCCGACTCCTGTCACTCGGGCACGGTCTCGCGCATGGCCCCGGCGATCGGTGACAACCCGGTGCGCGTGCGGTTCCTGCCGCCAGAGACGTTCCTTTCCCCCAAGGCGCTCGAGGTCGCCCGGCACATCCCGCGCGCCTTCGCCGGGCGCTCGCGCGCCAATGCCGCCATGCTGTTCGCCGGCTGCCAGGACTGGGAGTTCAGCTACGACGCGTCGTTCGACGGCCGGCCCAACGGGGCGTTCACCTACGCCGCGCTGCAGGCGCTCGGCGCCCTTCCGGCCGCCGCCACATACCGCGACTGGTTCCGCAAGATCCGCGAGATGCTGCCGACGCAGAACTATCCACAGACGCCCAACGTTCAGGGCTCGAGCAGCATGAAGGCCTGGCGGGTCCTGGAAGAGGGCCGGTAGTTCTCGCCCGAAGGTTGCGGGGCTGGAGACTGCCAGCGTTCGCCTGAAGCCGCGAGTGGCGTGCAGCGCGGTCGCAGGCCGGCGGTGAGAAGGCGGCCGATCCTTGGTCGCCGACCGGCGCCGTCGCTGGTGTCGTTGATCCCTATCGCTTCTTGGCAGTCCAAACCGCCTGTGCCGCTAGCCGTTCTGGCCGCCCCGCGCGCGAGATGGTAATAACCGGACGTTTAGATCGCGAGCCGAGATACTTGACGCGATAGTTGAGGGTGCTACGCTCGAATGGTGCTCTACTGAGCAGATCAAGACACAATTGCTTGAAAGATTAGACTGACCCAGGGAGGAGACAATGGCAGGCGAGAGCGTCAAGTCGGTTATCGTCACGTTCAAACGCAAGGACAAGCGACCCGAAAAAAAGAAGGACAAGATCGAGGTCGTCCGCTCGGCGATCGGACGCAGCGTGACTTTCCTCGAGACGAGCGCGGTGACACCGGCTGTCTTGCGCGGCCTGGAGCCGGTGGAGATCGGATACGACGTCAACCAGTACGAAGCGCCGATCGTCACTTTGCAGGTGACCGACAAGGAAGCGGCGGCGCTGCGCAAGGACCCGAATGTCGCAAGCGTCGAAGAGGATGGGCTGATGTACGCCCTGCCCGTCGGCTACGACACCGGGACTCTGCTGTTCGAGAATCAGCCCGCCGTGCAGGCGGAGACGGTCCCGGTGGGGGTCAACCAGATCAAGGCCCCGCTCGCCTGGGACGCCACTCGCGGCAAGGGCGTCAAAGTCGCGGTGCTGGACACCGGCATCGACTTCAACCACCTCGACCTCGCGCCCAACTACAAAGGCGGCGTGAGCTTCGTGCCGGACGAGACCAGCCCGATGGACCACAACCGGCATGGCACCCACTGCGCCGGGATCATCGCCGCGGCGCTGAATGGTGAGGGCGTGGTCGGGGTCGCGCCGGCGGCGTACCTCTACGCGGTCAAGGTCATGAGCCGCAGCGGCTCCGGCAACTGGAGCTGGCTGATCGCCGGCCTCGACTGGTGCATCAGGAACGGCATGCATGTCGCGAGCATGAGCCTTGGCGGTACTGCGCCGGCGTCCGTGCAGACGATGTGCGACCTCGCGTTTTCGCGGGGCGTGCTCCTGGTGGCGGCAGCCGGCAACAGCGGTGGTCCCGTGGAGCACCCGGCCCGGTATCGGAGCGTTCTCGCCGTTTCCGCCATCGATGCGGCCAACCAGCTTGCAGGGTTCAGCTGTCGCGGCCCGGAAATCGAGCTCTGCGCGCCGGGCGTCGATGTGCTTTCGACGGTGCCGGGCGGCGGCTACGCGCGGCTCAGCGGCACGAGCATGGCCTGCCCGCACGTGACGGGAGCGGCGGCGCTCGCCTGGAGCACGCATCGCTTCGCGCCGGCAGGCGTCGCCCTGAACGTCGCCATCCGACGGCTGCTGGCGACGACCGCGGACAACCTCGGAATCCCGGGCCGGGACAACAATTTCGGCTTCGGCCGGGTCGATGCGGAGCAGGCGGCTTTCGAGTTCGCGGCGCCGGCGGCTGTCCCCGGCGTCCCCTAAGCGATCCAGGAAGGAGCGTAGCGCGCGGTTCCGTCCTAGGGGTTCAGCGCACGCATCTCGCCGTCCAGCTCGACCGACTTGACCCCGGGGAGCGCGGCCAGTCGCGGCACCTCGCTTGCGGCTATGGTGCCCGAGACGGCGCCGATCGCCTCGAAACGGTGCGCGACGGCGAGCCCGCACGACTGGAGCTGGCGATCGTCGATGGCGCCGGTGAAGGTCACGATCACGGGCACCGTGCCGGCAGCGTCGGCCTTGAGCCGGGCCTGCAATGCGTCGTCGATCTTGTCCATGGCGTCACCTCCCATCGCTGGCGCGGGGCAGGTGCTGACGCTCGCCGCCGGCGACGGCGTGAGGAGGGCGGACAGCACGATCGCCGTAGCGATCCGGCCACGCCGCCATTTTGTCAGCATAGGCCGCGCCTCCTTGCTGATAATAGGTCCCCTGAAACGCAAGAGAAGACGCTCGCATCGGTGATGGGGCTGGGCTCTGCCGACCAAGCGGCGTGACTGGCATCGATTGCTTTTCTCGGTGCTGCCTGCAAGTTAGCGTGAAACGACCATCTGACAGAGAAGAGGCAGGGCATGGCACGCGACCATCATCCCGAAGCGCTGGTCCGGACCGACTGGCTCGCGGCGCACCTTGGGGAGTCCGATCTGCGCATCTTCGAGTGCACCACCTGGCTCCGGCCGGCCGCGCCGGGCGAGGTCGTGCCGTACCATCCGGAGGCCGGCCATGCCGACTACGAGACGGGTCACATCCCGGGCGCCGGCTTTCTGGATCTGCCGGGCGAGCTGTCGCGCCGGGATGCGCCGGTTCATTTCATGATGCTGCCCGCCGCGGAGTTCGCGGCGGTCGTCGGGCGCCATGGCATCGGCGATCGCGTCCGCGTCGTGCTCTACAGCCGCGATCGCATCATGTGGGCGACGCGCGTCTGGTGGATGCTGCACGCCATGGGCTTCGAGCGCGCCGCCGTGCTCGATGGTGGCTTCGAGAAGTGGCTCGGCGAGGGTCGCCCGGTCAGCATCGAGCCTGCGGCCTATCCGCGCGCGACCTTCACGCCGCGCCCCCGCCCCGGGCTGTTCGTCGACAACGACGCGGTGCTCAACGCGATCGACGACCCGGGCGCGTGTCTGATCAACACGCTGAGCGAGCCGGATTTTCGGGGCGACGAGCCGAGCCGCTACGGCCGCCCCGGACACATCCCGAACAGCGTCAACCTGCCCTGGCCGGATCTGACCGAGCCGGAAACGAACGTCTTCGTCCCGCTCGAAGAGGCCGCGCAGCGGATCGAGGCGCTCGGCGCCCGCCAAGCCGATCGCATCGTCTGCTACTGCGGCGGCGGCATCTCCGCGACCATGGGCCTGTTCCTGCTGCACCGCCTCGGCTACGACAAGCTCGCGCTGTACGACGCCTCGATGGCCGAATGGGCGCGCGACGAGACGCTGCCGATCGAGCGCGGCTGAGACGCGGTCAGCGGCTGCAACTTATTTCGCCCCGGATCGGCTGGCTGCGCGAGCTCTTCGTCGACCGCTGCTCGGGGCCGATGCCTTCGGTGGCGCAGCCTTGCGCGTATGGCTAGGCTTGGGCCATCACGGTCACCATTAAGCATTGGAACCTGCAAGCCAAGCCGGGGGATATGGGCCATGGCCTTCGATGGCGAAGCGTTCGTGCGGCGGTTCGGAGAGGTTTGGAACGCGCATGATCTCGACGGCATCATCGACATGTTCACCGACGACGTCGTGTTCGAGGCATCGTTTGGCGAGGCGCCCTGGGGCACGCGCGCCGTGGGCAAGGCGGCCGCCCGCGAGCTGATCGCCAATATGATCGAGCGCGTGCCGGATATTCGATGGGACGAGATCCGGCACTTCGTCTGCCCGGACCACGCGACCGTCGAATCGGTGACCACCGGCTCGCCCCGCGCCGGCGAGCGCTTCGAGGTCCACCTCGTGGACGTGCTGACCTTGCGCGGCGGCAAGATCGCGGCCAAGCGGTCCTACCGCAAGGGGAGGCTCTGAGCGCAGCACCTCGCTGGTCGGCAGACCGGCGCCGCGGTCTGGCCGTGAGGTACCTCGTTTCCAGGGGAGCCGGCCGAGCGCGCCTGCTTGGCTGAGGGTGTCGGCGATCGGACCATGCGCCGGGTCTTTTGACGGCCGATGTTTTCTCGCGTGCGCCAATTCTACGGAAGGTTGGTAAGCCCGCAGCTCTGTGGTAGGTTGCGGAAAATGACGTTGACTCGGTTTGACCGTTCGACCGGACCGAACGTGATCGCGACGAGCGCAGCCCGATGAAGGAACGGCACTGGATCAGTCTCGTCACCAGTGTCCGGCACGGTCAGAGCATCCTCGTCCTTGGCCCGGAGATTCCGGCCGCCGCCGTTGCCGGCGCACCGTCCGGGACGGCCGGCAGCAGCTTCGCCGAGGCGCTGACCGCCGCGCTCGCTGCGGAACTCGAAGAAGACAACCGGCGGGTCAGCGGCGCCACTTTGGCCGCGGTTGCGCAGCAGTACGAGGACGCGGAAGGCTTCGGTCCCAACGCGCTGCGGGCGCTGGCGCAGAAGTTCTACAAGTCGCCCCGCTTCGCCCCCTCCGAGGTACATGATGCGCTCGCGGCGTTGCCGTTCAGCCTGATCCTGACCACCTGCCAGGACGACCTGCTGACGCGCGCCCTGCAGGCCGCGGGCAAGGATCCGATCGTCCAACGTTACCACCTGCGCGGCGACAAGCGCGATAACCCCGAGTTCCTGTTGCCGAGCTCGCCCCAGACCCCGCTGGTCTATCACCTGTTCGGCGATGCCCAGGAGCCCGGCTCGCTGGTCTTGAGCGAGAACGACCTGCTCGATTTCCTGGTCGCCATCGTCGCCGAGCGGCCGCCGCTGCCGAGCAGCCTGATCCGTGCGCTCAAGCGGATCGGCCAGAGTTTCCTGTTCGTCGGCTTCGGCATCAGGCACTGGTACCTGCGCGTGTTGCTGAAGGTGCTGGTCCGCGCGCTCGAGCTGCATCGCACCGGCAGCGCGATCGCCACCGAGCCGCTGCGCGGGCTGTCGGACAGCGATCGCGAGCAGACGATCCTGTTTTACCAGCGGGGTACGCGCATCGAGCTGGAAGATGCGGACACGGGCGCATTCCTGACCGAGCTGGCCCAGCGCCTGGCGGCCGAAGGCGGCTTCGCCGAGCATGCCTCGCCAGCCGGCCCGCGGCCGCGCGCGTTCATCAGCTACGCCCGCGAGGACGGCGATCTCGCCGCCATGGTGTTCGACGCGTTGCAGAAGGCGAACTTCGAGCCCTGGCTGGACCGTGATGGGCTGAGCGGGGGCGAGCTGTGGAACGAGCGGATTCAGGATGAGCTCGACGCCACCGATTTCGCGCTGGTGCTCTATACCCCGGCGCTCTGTCGGAAGACCGACAGCTACGTCAACAAGGAGATCGCGCTGGCGCGCGAACGCGCGCGCAGCGTCCGCGGGCCCTTCCTGATCCCGCTGCGCACGGCCGAAATCGCCGCCGAGGACCGCATTGCCGAGTTGGGCGAGTATCAGGAGATGCTGGTACGACCGCGCGACTTCGACGAGGACATGGGCAAGGTGATCTCATCGATGCGCCGCGACTTTCAGCGCCGGCATCGGTAGTTACGATGGCCGACCAGAGAAACCGCTATCCCGGCGCCCAGCCGTTCTCGGACAACGACTTCTCGCGCCGCGTCTTCTTCGGCCGCGGCAGCGCATCGAGGATGCTCGCCGACAAGGTCCTGGCCAATCGCATGGTGATCGTCTATGCGCGCTCCGGCCTTGGCAAGACCTCGTTGCTGCAGGCCGGGGTGGCGCCGCGACTGCGCGAAGAGGATCACCTGCCGCTGTTCGTCAGGGTGAATGATTTGCGCAACGGCCCCTCTCAGGGCGTCCTGGAGGCCATTCCGGGCGAGGCGCACAGGCAGGGCATAGAATATGTGCCCGGGTTGCCCGAGTCGCTCTGGAGTTTCTTCAAGAGCGCCGAGTTCTGGCGGGGCGATCTGCTGCTCACCCCGGTCCTCGTGCTGGATCAGTTCGAGGAGCTGTTCACGCTGCAGAGCGAACAGGCGCGGGCGCATTTCCTCGACCAGCTGAGTTACCTCACGCGCGGGGTGCGGCCACCTTCGGCAACGCCGTCCGTCGCGGAGCTGAGCGAGCATCCGCCCGCGGTGCGGATCGTGCTCTCTCTGCGCGAGGACTATCTGGGCTTTCTCGAGGAGGCGGCCGAACACATCCCCCAAATCCTCGATGCCCGCTTTCGTCTGGCGCCGCTTGATCTGCATGCCGCAAAGGAGGCGATCGTGGGCCCGGCAGCGGTGCGCGACCCCGATCTCGAGACGCGACCGTTCGCGCTCGATAGCCATGCGATCACCTCGATCCTGGACTACCTGTCCCAGCGGCGGACCCGCACGATCGGGGAAACCCGGCGCTACGTCGAGCCGTTTCAGCTGCAACTGGTCTGCCGGCGCATCGAGCAGATCGCGGCCGCTCGACAGGCCGCCTCGGGGCCCGACCTCACCATCACCATGGCGGACCTCGGCGGCGAGGCCGGGCTCACGCGGACCCTCCGCGACTTCTATCGCGAAGCCATCCGGAGCTTGCCGGACAGCCATCACCGTCGCGCCAGCCACCGCCTGTGCGAGGAGTACCTGATCAGTCCTGAAGGACGACGCCTGAGCCTCGAGGAGAACGAGCTGCGCCGGCAGCTCGACCTGCCCAAGGAAACGCTGAGCCAGCTGGTCGCCAGCCGGCTGCTGCGTTCCGAAAATCGATCAGAAAGCACCTATTACGAGCTCAGCCATGACGCGCTCGTGGAGCCGATTTTCGCGTCCAGGCGGACCAAAGCGCGGGTCATCGGCGCGTTCGGGATCGGCTCGGGAACGTTGCTTTTCCTGTTTTCTCTGTTCGGTGTATTGGCCATGATCTATTACATGTTCACCGAATACGTGTTCGCTACTGAAACGGGTGAGTTCGTCGGAGAAGTGATCGGACTTTTTCTGGTCATGTTGGGCGGCTTGGGCATCGTCGCGTCATCGGCGATTTTGCTGCGAGGCAGCGCGCGTTCGATCTTGCGCTATCGTCGCGCGCGCGGACCGGGACTAATGGTCCCGGAGACGCGCCGACGGACCGGTTTCGTGTCAGGCCTGCCAGCGCTGATCGGTGGCGGGATACTATCGTTGTTGGGCCTGCTGATATTGTTCTTCGTGGCAGTGATGATGCTCGCGCCGCTCAGCGAATCTGCGCTCTTTGCGGCGCGGCAGTTCGATCTCGCACCCTATGTGGATCAACTGATCGCGAACGGGATCGGCCTCGATACCATCGCGTATTTCGTCGCCTCGGCAGCAATGCTCGCTGCGGGCACCCGCCTCTGCCGATGGGGCGTGTACCGACTGGCCGGTATCGGGGCGCGCCGCGCGCGCGAAGCCACCGACGCCACGCGCGGGAATTCCATGCGGTACGCGGCCTCCAGACTGCTCCTTGGCGGGGTTGCGCTTCTGGCCGCGGTAGTGCTGGTCGGCTTCTCAATCGCGAAGATTCAGTGCGGCTATATCGCGCTTGGCGTGGTACCCGGATGGGTTCCCGCCGCATGGTTCGACATGCTGACGACCGACTGCCTGGCCGGCTATCCCGAGGGCCTGTTCGGCGAGCTGTTGCTCGACTTCGCGCTGATCGCGGCGCTGCTGTCCATCGCAATACCGGCGCTGCGCCGCGGCTTCGCGAGCGCGCGGCACATTCGTTCCCCCAGCCGACGGCACCGACCATCGCGCGAGCCGGCTTCGGCCGAGCAGTTCTCGTGATCCGGAGGCCGGTAGGCGCTCGGCAACCGCAGTGGCGCTTCAGGACAGCTGGCGATAGACGGTCCGCTCGAACTCGAAGAATAGCGGCAGGGACTTCTTGTCGGCAAACGGCAGGATCTGCGTCAGATAGACTCCGCCGACGCTCCTCTTGGGATCGATCCAGTAGTACGAGTTGGCGAGCCCGGCCCAGGCGAGGCTGCCGGCGCTGCGTCCGGTCGGCGCCTGCTCGGTATTGATCATGAAGGTGAGGCCCCACGTCTTGGGCATGCCGGGGAAGAACTCGGCGTCGTTCGACAAGGGCGGCATCGCGGTCTTTACCGGCCGCACGCGGCACTCGCCCATCTGGTTGCGCGCCATCATGTCGACCGTCTCGGGCTGCAGAACCTGCCTGCCCTCGGCCGTGCCCCGGTTCAGAATCAGGCGCACGAACTTCATATAGTCGCCGACGGTGCCGTAAAGGCCGCCGCCGCCCATCTCGAACTCCGGCTCCTGCGGGATCTCGAGATCGAGCGCGGTGAAGCCATCGTCGGCGCCGTGCTGATGGATCTTGGCCAGGCGCGCGCGCATGTCCGGCCGCAGCTTGAACGCGGTATCGCGCATGCCGAGCGGCTCGAAGATGTTCTCCTGCATGTAGGCGCCAAGCCGCCTGCCGCTCACCGCCTCGACCATCTTGCCGGCCCAGTCGATGTTGATGCCATACTCCCAGCGCTCGCCCGGGTCGAACAGCAGCGGGGTGTTCAGCGCGGTGTTCTGGCAGCTGATAATGCTGGGGATGCCCTTGGCCTCCTGGTAGCGGATGATCTCCTCGTTCCAGATCTCGTACGAGAAGCCTGCCGTATGGGTGAGCAGGTGGCGCAGCGTGATCGGGCGCCGCGGCGGCCGGGTCAGCGGCTGTCCATCATCCGCGAAACCTTCTAGCACCCGGACCTCGCCGAGCTCGGGCACCCAGTCGGCCGCCGGACGGTCGAGCTCGAGCCGGCCCTGCTCGACCAGCTGCATCGCCGCCGTCCCGGTCAGCGCCTTGGTCATCGAGGCGATCCAGCCGACGGTGTCGGCGGTCATGGCCAGGCCGCTGCCGATCACGCGCTCGCCGAACCCGCCCTCATAGATCGGGCCATTCCGGTCGGTCGCCGCCGCCACCACGCCGGGCACGTCGCCGTTGGCCACCGCACCATGTAGTACGGCGTCGGCCTCGCTCTGCAGAGACATCGCCTTATCCCCCTGATCCGACGGAACCGTTTCCGACAAAAGCTCGTCTGCTGGCAAGTGCCCAGCCGCTGCCTAAGGTGGGACGATCGTCGCGTCGGGCGAGGGGCCACCCCAGGCCAGCTCGCCCGGTACCCGATCCCTCGGCCTCGGCGCGGGTTCTGCGCCGGCGCTCCCTCTTGCGGTACCGCTGACCGTGTATGCTGGGCGCTGGCCCGCGCGACCAGGATGCCGTGGGCAGCAATCAGGGAGCATGCGATGCACAAGAAATCTCGAGACGTCTGGCTCTGTCGGCGCTGGCATCGGCGGCCTTGATGGTCCCGATCGTCGCGCAGGTGGCTCCGGCCGACGAGATCGCCAACGCCTGAAGAACGGCGAGGTGGTCGACCTCTCGGTGACGGTGGCGGACAACTATCCGGCCCACTGGCCGTTCCATCCGCCGTTCAAGCGCTGGACCATGAACTGGTTCGAGCAGGTGCCGGGGCCGTATGGCAAGAATCCGGACCCGGGTGCCGGGGGGCCGAGGACACCGTCCACGGCAGCGTGTTCCAGAGCACGTTCCCGTGCTACAGCCAGCAGTACGTCATCGATGACCATACCGGCACGCAGATCGAGTACCCCGCCCACTTCGTGCCGCCGCCCGACAGCGGCCTGGAGTTCGCCAATGAGAACGGCTGGCTGATCACCCGAGCGGATGATGGGCCCGGCGGTGGTGATCGACATTCGCTCCATGCTGGACCAGGCCGAGCCCGGCAAGAGCCCCTTGATCACGGTCGAGACGATCAAAGCGGACGAACAGAAGAACGGCGAAATCGAGGCGGGCGACGTCGTCATCTTCTACAGCGGCTACGACGACAAGTATTACAAGCCATTCCCGGAGGCAAGTATTACAAGCCATTCCCGGAGGGGAGTCGACTCGCGTGGGATCCGTTGATCAAGGGCGACGTTCCCGGCTGGCCGGCGCCCACGCCTGAGGCCGTGAAGTACCTGGCGGGCAAGGGGGTCACGCATATCGCGATCGACAGCCCGAGCATGGGGCCGATCGGCTTTGAATCCGACGGCAAGCCGATGGCGCAGATCACCCACGTCAGCTTCCTCGAGACTGGCGGCAGCTGGACCGAGTTCGTGCGCAACGTCGGCAAGCTTCCGGCGCGCGGCGCCTGTTACAGCGCGACCAGCGCCAAGATCGTCGATATGAGCGGCGGCCTGAGCCGAGCGCTCGCGATCAAACCGCAAGGACCGGGCCTCGGCGAATCCTGACCCGGAACAGTCAGCGGGGCGGCGTTCTCCGCCGCCCCGCTATCGTACGCGGCAAAAGCCGTCCAAGCTGACGTCGATCGCGAATGAGCGAGCGTAAGCCGGGGCGCACTCACCGCTCCGCCTCGTCTTCGCGGATCAAGGTCCGGATCGGATCGGCGGCTGCGGCAGGCCGGCGCGGATGCGCGCGGAAAAATCCGAGGCCTGGTCGGCGGCGTGTGCCTGGTCGTTGATCAGGCTTCGCGCCTTCAGCTCCGCAAACGGCATGCTCGTGTCCAGGCTGCCGAGATCATAGGCGTACTCAGGAAAGTAGCCGCTCAGCAGCACCCGCCAGTCGAGTGGAAGCTGGCCCGAAAGCGCCCGCACCAGATACCAGACGTCGGTCGTGCAGTTGGTCGTGAGCGTGTTGTAGAACTCCGGCTGGTCCTTCAGCCGGTTGATCTTGTCGACGTACTCCAGGAACAGGCGCCGGGCGCTTTCGGGTCGCGCGCGCGTCCGG
Source organism: Pseudomonadota bacterium (assembly GCA_046732855.1). Lineage (GTDB taxonomy): Bacteria > Pseudomonadota > Alphaproteobacteria > Geminicoccales > Geminicoccaceae > JBKPNX01. Next base: position 55,784 of record JBKPNX010000042.1, on the reverse strand, counting down.
TACAGGTAGACCAGCTCCTCCGGCCGCCGGTAATTGCTGCGCACCCGGATCAGGTCCCGCTCGTCGCCGACCACGTAGATCAGCTCGTACCGTTTGAAGAAGCCGGCGATCGAGGAGTAGGCCTCGCCCTTTTCCTTGCGCGTCTCGATCGAGAACGCGACGTGGTCGCCCCCAAAGCCGAAGCTCACCATGATGTGCCCGATCGCATCGCCCGCCCAGTAGACCGCGATCAGGTCGACCTCGTCCAGCTTGCGCAGATCGAACGTGCGATCGTCGTAGCGCGGCACAAAGTCCTGCTCGGTGCGGTAGTCGAAGTTGCGCACGTTATGCAGCGTGACCAGATCGCCGTCCTGCGTGGCATAGGGGAGCACCGCCACCTCGGGCTGCCAGTCGCGCCCGTTCGACGGCTCGATCGACAGCCACCACAGCAGCACGATCGCGAACGCGGCGCCGAAGCCGAAGAGCGTCCGCCGCCGGTTCGGCAGGAACAGGAACGCCCCTAGAGTGCCCAGCGCGAATGCCGCGGCCAGTCCGATCCGGAGCGGCTCACCAGCAAGATCCGAATAGTAGATCGCGAGCGCGGCCCACCCGGTCATGCCCGCGATCAGGAGAGCGAGAACGGCGCTGCCCGCCGCGCGCAATGTTCTTCGGGTCGTCATGCCACCCCGGCGATGCTGGGTCACCAAGCCACAACCGGCTTCGCTGCTCGCCTAGTGGGTATCTGCGCGCCGCGTCGCGGACAAGCCCGAGGCGAAGGAACGACTTGGCCCTGCTGGCGGCGGCATGGCTGCTGGGCGGCTGCCCGGGTCTTTGCGAACGCCCCGCGCGCGGCGTGCTGACAGGACCGGAAAGCTCGTCGTGGACCTGTGTTGAGGCTGGCCGGCTCCAGGTGCGGCCGGCGCTCCACCGTCTTCTTACAAGCCGATCCCTTGGCGGCCCGGATCAGATCACCTCCCGGCGCCGCGCCGGCATAGCATCCAGCGCCGCGGCCAGGATGTGCAGGCCGCGGCGCAGCCGGTCGTGGCCCGCGGCGGCGCTGAGCGACACCCGCACCGCATGCGGCGCGTGCGCGCGCTCGACGGCGAACGCGGTCGCCGGGTCGATCGCGACGCCCCGCTCGCGCACCGTCTCGATGAACTCGGTGGCGCGCCAGGGCGGGGGTAGCGGCAGCCACAGGTGATAGCTGGTCGGCTGCGCTCGGTAGGCGCGCGCGCCGAGTACCTCGCCGGCGATCCGCTGGCGTACCGCAGCCTCCTGACGCTGGCGCGCCGCCAGCCGCTCGGCGGTGCCGTCGGCTACGAGGCGCGTGAACAACTCGGCCATCAGCGGCGGGCAGGTCAGGAACAGATCGTGCTGGGCGTTGGCGACGCGCTCGAACAGAGGGTCGGGGCTGTGCAGCACGCCAAGGCGCAGCCCGGGCGCCACGCTCTTGGCAGCGCTGCCGATGTACAGGGTGCGCTCCGGGGCGAGCGTGGCGATCGGCGGCGGTCGTTCGGCCGGCAGGCGGCCATAGACCTCGTCTTCGACCACGATCAGGTCGTGCCGGCGGGCCAGCGCCACGATCGCCTCGCGGCGCGCCAGCGACATGGTGGCGGTGGTCGGGTTGTGCACGGTCGGATTGACGATCAGCAGGCGCGCCCCGGCCGACCGCGCAGCGGCATCGAGAGCGTCCGGCAGCACGCCCTCGTCGTCCAGGGCGAGACCGTGGAGGCGGATGCCGCAGCGCTCGGCGACGTGGCAGATGCCGGCATAGGTGAGCGCCTCGGCCAGCACGGTGTCACCGGGCCGGGCGAGCGCCGCGAACGCGACCACGATCGCCTGATGAGCGCCGCCGGTGATGATCGTGCGCTCCGGGGCCGCCTCGACCCCGACCCCGGCGATCCAGCCCGCGGCCGCCGCACGATGCTCGGCAAAGCCCTGCTTGGGCGTATACGCCCAGAGATCCGCAGTCGCCCCGACGCGCGCCGCGATCTCGGCGAGGCGCTCCGCAATGAGCCCGCCGTATCCCAGATCCGGGGGGCCGTTGACCGTGAGCTTGATCAGGTCCCCGGATCCGTCGCTTACCGGGTTGGGGCGGCCGGTTGGCGCGGCGGCGCGCCGGACGAAGGTGCCGCGCCCGACCTCGCCGGCAACCAGACCTCGTTCCGCGGCCAGCGCATAGGCGCGGCTGACGGTGCCGATGGTCACGCCGAGGCGGTACGCGAGGTCGCGTTGCGGGGGCAGACGCGTGCCCTCCGGAAGACGCCCCTCGGCGACGTCTTCGGACAGCGCGTCGACGAGCGCGCGATAGCGCGGACCTGGCCTGGCGGCGAGATCGGGTGCCCACATTGTCATGGTGGCAATAAAGTCATTGACTCGCGCATTGAGTCAAGTTCTCCTTCGCATTGTCGCTCTCCAGCAAGGGTGCAAACGATGAATACGCGAGATTGTACCCACACAATAGAGCCACGTGCGCAGTCTGTACTGGCGCTTCCTCTGGCGTTCGCCTGGTATGCGCGCAGCCGATTCGGCCGGGGCGCGGGCCGGATCGCCGAGGTGGGGCTGAGCTGGTTCGACCGGGCGCGCCAGCGCCGCCAGCTCAGTGAGCTCAGCGACCAGATGCTGCGCGACATCGGACTGACCCGGGCGGACGTCTGGGCCGAGAGCTCCAAGCCGTTCTGGCGATCGTAGCACGAGGTCCGCCGTCGCGGGGCCGTCAGTCGGCCAGCCGGTACTCGATCGTGCTGACCACGCGGATCTTCTTGTCGACCTGGTTCGCCTCGATGAGCCCGGGCGCGGGATCACGCGGCAGGATCTCGAACAGGCCCTGCGAGGCGCGTCGGACCTCGGCGATCGAGCTGCCGGAGCCCGCAGCGAACTGCTCGGCCGAGAGCCGCGCGTTGCGTGTCGCGTCGGCCAGCAGCTCCGGCTTGATCTCGTTGAGGCGCGTGAACAGGTAGGTCGGCCCGCCGGTATCCGCCAGGACCACGCCGCGCTTGACCAGCTCTCCGGTCTGCTGGTTGAGCCGGGCGACGCGATCGACCTGGCCCGTGCGCACGATGGTCGTCTGGGCTAGGATGAACCGGTTGGCGCCGATGCCCTCCGGCCGGTACGGCTGGGCGAGCAGGTCGGTGACTTCGACCCGCTGCGGCTGGATCGCGTCCGGCTCGATTCCCTGCTCAGTGAGGAACTTGGTGACCGTCGACAGATCGCGGTCGATCTGCTCCTGAACGCGGGCGAGGTCCTCGCCGGTCGCGGTGATGCGGAGCGGCCAGACGGCGAGGTCGGCCGTGACGAAGGTCTCGGCCAAGCCTTTGACCGTGACGTAGCGATCGGCGCGGCGACCAAGCTCGAAGCCGCGGCCGATCAGGAAGCCCGCGCCGGCCAGGCCGAGCCCCAGGATCAGGGCGCCAACGAGCATGGCCCAAACGGGCAGCCGGCTGCGCGGTGGTTCGGGTGCGTCCGGCATGGTTGAATGGTTCGTCCTACCGCGTCAGGGCGGCCGATGATGCGGACCGCGCCGGTCCTTGTCCATTGCCGGCGCGAGCCGCGCGTCGGTCCCGCCCAGGCTCGCTGGCGCGACGGGGTCGAGCCGCCCAGTGCGCTGCAGCCAGGCGAACGCCGGCAGCGCGATCAGCACGACCAAAAATACGCGCCCGCTGTGGTGAGTGACGACGAACGCCGGGTCGACGCCCATAGCGAGCGCGATCAGGCTCATCTCGGTGAGCCCGCCCGGGATGAAGGCGAGCAGAAGCAAAGTGAGCGAGTAGCCGGTCAGCGGATGCAGGGCCGCGCCGAACGCCAGCGTGATCAGCAGCATGAGCACGGTTGCACCTGCGCCGAGGAGAAGCGTGCGCCCGATCAGCGCGAGCGGGGTGCCGGTGAAGCGGGCGCCGATCGCGCTGCCGAGCACGAGCTGCGCGCACGCCATGAGGACATAGGGCGGTTCCGTCTCGGTCCAGCCCGCGAGATGGGCCGCGGCGCTGCCGAGCAACGGCCCCACGAAGGTTGCTGCCGGCAGGTGCACGCGGCGGGCGAGCAGGTAGCCCAAGCCGCTGAGCGCCGCGAGAAGCGCCAGATCGCCGAGGTCGAAACCGATCTCCAGGCTGCTGGGCCGCGGCGCGGGCTGATAGCCGAACACCCGGGCGATGAACGGTATCGTCGACACGATGAACAGGAGCCGCGCGCCGTGGACCAGCGACACGCGCCGCTGATCACCGCCGAGCTGGTCCGACAAGGCGATCATCTCGCTGAGCCCGCCAGGTGTGGCGGCGAAGAATGCGCTGGTCGGATCGAACTCCGAGCAGATGCGCAAGTAGAGAAAGATCACACCGCCGACCAGCACGACGTACGCCGGCAGGGCCGCCAGGCTGGGCAGCCAGCTGAGCGCGCCCTCGAGCCGCTCGGGCGCGAAGGTCGTGCCGAGCATCGCTCCGAGCACCGCGATCATCGGCCGGCGCAGCTGCTCGGGCACGCGCAGGCGGAGCCCGGTAAGGCTGGCCGCCGTGGTCGCAGCCAGCGCGCCGAGCAGCCACGGCAGGGGCAGGCCGAGCGCGGCGGAGCCTGCAGCCCCGAGCGCGCCGACGCCAAGCGCAACGAGGGTCGGCATTCGACCGAGGCGGCCAAGCATCCGATGCGCGATTGTCGCCGACCGGGCCATTGCACCGGACTATACCCGGCGCATGCTGCTCGGGGCCACCGCGACAGAGGCTCGGAAGCATCGCCCTGGCTCAGGGCCAGGTCCAGTCGCGCGACTTGGCAGTCGTCCAAACGCCGCGGTGGTGTCGCGACCCCGATACAGCTCCGCGCACAAGGCAAGCAAGAGGCGGGCTTGAGGCGCTTGCCGGTGTAAGCGGTTTCGGGACTCGCCTTCGGACGATCGGCCGCAGATGGCAAATGAGACGCGGCGCGAACATACCAGGGCCTGCTCGGGGGTGCGCCGGCGACGGGCAGCGGCTGCTTTCCCCGCCAGCATTCTTGCTGTAGTGGAACAGGAACGAAGCCCGCGATCACCGGGGAGGCAAGATCATGGCTCGAGAGTTCACCGGACCGTACCGCCGCCGCGACTTCCTGCGCATGACCACGGCACTCGGCGCGCTCGGCATCACCACCTCGCTGACGCCGGAGCTTGTCTACGCCCAGCCCAAGACCGACCTGAGCGGGATCGAGATCGATTACTGGAACATGATCGGCGTGCAGAACAAGCTTGTGCGCCAGCTGTCTGAGACGATCGTCAAGGCGTTCGAGCAGAAGACCGGTGCCACGGTCAACACCACCTGGAACACCTACGGCGACATCATCGGGCCCAAATATCGCACCAACTTTCAGGGCGGCGTGAAGCCGGTCGTGTTCGATGCGACCGACCGTTGGACCGGGCAGCTGCGCGAGTTCCTCTACCCGATGAACGAGTTCATCGACAGCGCGTGGGACGAGGGCGCGCGCAGCAACGTCCAATGGCTGCTGCCGCTGGTCGAGCGGCAGAACCGCGGTTTTGCCGACGCCAAATCGATCTATGACCTGCCGTTCGCGTTGATCCCGCAGGCGCCCTACATCGTGCGGCGCGACCATTTCGAGAGAGCCGGCATCGATTTCGCGCAGATTTTCCCGATCCGGGACACCGATCACTTCGTCGAGCTGTGCAAGGAGCTCCAGAGCAAGGCCGGCATCCAGTATCCGACCGAAGTGTACGGCAAGATCTGGGATTTCGGCGACACCCAGCTGAACGGCTGGATCCGCTCGCTCAGCCTCGACGACAGCAATTTCATCACCGAAGACTGGAGCCAGAGCAACGCCACCACCGACGCCTGGAATCGCGGCGTCCAGTTCTACGTGGACGTCTTCCAGAAGTACAAACTGAGCTCGCCGAATACGCCGCAGAGCACCGATGAGGAGGCGGTTGAGCAGCTGATCCGCGGCCAGAAGAGCATCGTGCACGCCGACATCCTCAATCGCGGCACCCTGCTCGACAAGATTCCCGACCAGATGGCGGACGGCACCATCATGTGGGGACCGCACTTTCCGATCAGCGGTGGCACCTCGGGCTCCCAGACCTTCCTGTCGTTCGCCACCTTCGAGATCGTGCGCCAGGAGGGCGACGATGCGGAGATCAAGCAGCAGGCCGCCTGGGAGCTGATCAAGGAATGGTTCCTGCCGGAGAACCAGGCGGCCTACGCCAAGACCGCCGGCCTGTGTGCGCGCAGGGATGTGTGGCCCGAGCTGATGGGCGCGCCCGATCGCTACGCCGAGGCGGCGACCAAGATGATCGACGACAAGTCGGGGGTCTGGAGCAACCACCCGCGCTCGGTCGACATCCAGTACAACCTGTTGGCGCCGCACGGCCAGAAGATGCTGCAGGGCGCCCCGGTCAAGGAAGAACTCGCGGCCTACGCCGAGGAGGTCAACGCCGCCCTGAAGGGCTGATCCGGGCGCCGCGGCCGGCCTCACTCGGTGCCGGTGACCCGGGCGATCAGCGGAATGCTCTTGGATTCCGCCTTGTTGCCGTTGATGAAACTGACGCGGATCACGCCGTTGATCGCGTGCGGGCCCGGCTCGGTCGGGGTGACCCCGACCTCGAACACCAGGTGGCCGTCCGGCTGAATCTTGCCCATTACCACCTCGTCGTCGAACTTCACGCCGTGATTGTCGAGCACGGTCAGATCCATGATGCGGTGGCGATAGACGCTGGTCAGCTTCATCCCGTCCGGCGGGATGACCGTCGCGCGCACGACGGCCGGCTCGCCCACCTTGGCAGTCGCGTTCTCGATGTCGAGCGTGAACGGCACTCGGGCGTCGGCAAGGCTCGGGTGGACTGGCGCGATGCCGATCAGCGCCGCCAGGCCAAGAGCTGCGAGGATGGGACGAAGCATGGCAGGCTCCTCAAAGCTGTCGGATTGGTCGCTTCTCATTCGGTTCGCCGCGCGCCGCAGCTCCTCAGAAAAAGGGGTCAGCCGCACGCGCAGCGACTGACCCGCGTCTTCGCGCTCCGCCGGGAGATTGCTCACCCGAGCGGAGCCGTGACTTAGCTACTGACTCAAGGCGAACACCCAGACCACGCCGCCCTGCGGCACCACCAGGTCGGTGCCGAGGATGTCGTTGATCAGGCCCTGCTGGAAGGCCGGATCGACGCCCCAGCCGGACTGCACGGCGATGTATTGGGTGCCGTCGACCTCAAACGAGACCGGCGGCGCCATGATGCCCGAGTTGGTCTTGAACTGCCACAGCTGCTCCCCGGTGCGCGCGTCAAACGCCCGGAACATGCGGTCGTTGGTGCCCCCGTTGAACACCAGGCCGCCGCCCGTGGTCAGGAGCGAGCCCCAGTTCATCACCGGATAGAGGTGGGTCCATTCCTTTTTGCCGGTGTTGACGTCCCACGCCTGAATCTCGCCGTAAGACTTGGCGTTCTTGTCGACCGTGAAGCCGATGTCCGGAATGTCGACGCCCGTCCACCACTGGCCGGCGACGTACTCCTGGACCTTGCCCTCGAGCGAGCCGCAGTGGTTGTCGTTGGCCGGGATGTAGACCATGCCGGTGTGCGGGTTGTAGGCCTCGTACGGCCAGTCCTTGCCGCCCCACAGCGACGGGCAGAACTCGGCGTACTTGCCCGTGCCGGGCTTGTGGTCGTCATTGTAGGTCGGCCGGCCGGTCTTGGCATCGATGCTCGCGAACACGTCCTGCTTGACGTAGTTGGTCGCATTGACGAAGCCGATCGGCCCATCGGCGGAGCGCTCGAGCCAGTATAGGTAGCCGTTACGCGACGGCTTGACCAAGCCCTTCACCGCCTGACCGTCCTTCTCGTAATCGACCACCATCGGCGCGTTCATCTCGTCCCAGTCCCAGGAGTCGTTCCAGTGGTACTGGAAGTGCCCCTTGATCTTGCCGGTGTCCGGGTCGATCGCGATAGTCGACGAAGTGTAGAGGTTATCACCGGGACGCTGATCACCGAACCAGGGCGAGCCGTTGCCGGTGCCCCAGAAGGCGGTGTTGCTCTCGGGATCATAGGTGCCGGTCTGCCACACCGAGGCGCCGCCCTTCTGCCAGGTGTCACCCTGCCAGGTGTCGTGCCCGGGCTCGCCCGGACCGGGTACGGTGTAGGTCTTCCACACCTGCTTGCCGCTCTCGCCATCGTACGCCGCGATGAAACCGCGCACGCCGAACTCGCCGCCGGACACCCCGACCATGACCTTGCCGTTCACGATCAGCGGCGCCATGGTCATGTAGTAGCCCTGTTGCCAGTCTGCGACGGGCTCGCTTTCCCAGGCGACCTCGCCGGTCTTGGCGTCGAGCGCGATCAGCACGGCGTCCTGACCGGTCATGTACACCTTGTCGCCGTGCAGGGCGACGCCGCGCTTGGTGTTGTGCAGCGCGCCGAAGCCCTCGGGCAGCTCTCGCTTATACTGCCAGATAAGGTCGCCGGACTTGGCGTCGAGGGCGAGCAGCTGATCGTACGGGGTGGCGACGAACATCACGCCATCGTTGACGATTGGCGGGGCCTCGTGGCCGGAATCGACGCCGGTCGCATAGCTCCACACCGGAACCAAGTTTTTGACGTTGTTGGTGTTGATCTGGCTGAGCGGGCTGTACATCCACCCCTGGTAGTTACCGCGCAGCATCAACCAGTTCTCGGGTTCCGGATTCTTCAGCCGGGCATCGGTCACCGGGGTGTATGCTGCCGCAACTGCGGGCAGCAACAGCACCCCGAACGCTGCTGCGCTTGTCCACCTTCTCATCGTCGTCTCCCCTTCTTGGTTGAGTTGTTCGATCAGCTCGGCTTCGACAGCCGCCCAGCTACCGTTTGGCGGCGCCGACCTTGCCCGTGAACGGGCCGGTAACGACCAGCTCGCCGCCCTCCACCTTGAGCGGCAGCATTGCGAGCCGTCGCGGCGCCGGTCCGCCGACCACGTTCGCGGCATTTCTGGGGTCGTACTCCGAGCCGTGGCAGGCGCAATAGAGCACTCCACCCTTCTCGTCCTTCCACATGGACACCGGGCATGCCTCGTGACTGCATGCCGCCGAATAAGCCACCACGCCTTCCGCCGCGTTGGCGCTGGTCTCCTTACTCAGCTCAGCCGGATCCAGGCGGATCACCAGCACCTGGTTCAGGCGCGAGCCGTTGCGCACGGTGTCGGTCGCCGGATCCATAGGATAGGCGAGGACCTGCGGCCCGCCCAAGGCCAGGGCATCCGGCTTGATGACTTGGCCCTTGAGGTCGCCCGAGAAGAACACCAGCCGGTCGCCGGCCTGAGGGCGCGCCTTTTTGGGGTCGTCTTCCTGCGCCGCGTGGACGGAAGCGATGGGCAAGGTCAGGCCCAGACCGACCGCCCCCCGAAGCAGAGTACGCCGTGGATAGCCACAGTCAGACACGGTTGCTCGCCTCCGAGCGGAGTTTGGTGTTGGCCCCGCGCTGTCGAGCGGTCTCGCGCCACCCCACGAGCGCGCAGGCTGTTGCCAGGCGGAGATTCACAAGCCGCTCGGTCCACGTCAAGTGGCAATTGCGCAAGGATCGGCGGCGGGCCGTGCGCGTCAGCTCTTGGCACAAATCGCACCGAACGCTTCCATCCGAAGGCGCGGCGAGGATACGCCATGGCGTCGCGGATCAGGCCTGCCCGGCGGCCTGCAACGCCCGCCAGACACGCTCGGGCGTCGCCGGCATGTCGAGCGTGTGGACGCTGCGGGTCGCCAGGGCATCGAGCACGGCGTTCATCACCGCGGGCAACGCCCCGGTCACCCCGGCCTCCCCGCAGCCCTTGACGCCGAGCGGGTTGCTGGTCGCCGGTACCGGATGGAAGCCGACCGCGATTTTGGGCACCGTCTCGGCGCGCGGCAGGGCGTAGTCCATGAACGAGCCGGTGAGCAGCTGCCCGTTGGGGTCGTATACCGCATGCTCGAGCAGCGCCTGGCCGATGCCTTGGGCGATGCCGCCGTGGACCTGGCCCTCGGCCAGTAGCGGATTGACCAGCGTGCCGAAGTCGTCGACCGCGATGTATCGATCGAGGCAGACCTGTCCCGTCTCGGGATCGATCTCCACCTCGGCGACATGGCAGCCGTTTGGGAAGGCCGACTGCGGCGACTCCGAGATCAGCGCGGCATCGAGGCTGTGGGGCAGATCCGGCGGCAGCCCATTGGCCTCGCGCACGCGGGCGGCGAGGTCGAGCAACGCGACGCCGCGATCGGTGCCGGCGATGCGGTATCGGCCGGCCGTGAAGTCGATGTCGGCGGGCGCGGCCTCCAGGAAGTGACCGGCGAGGATCCGCCCCTTCTCGATCACTTCGCCCGCCGCCTCGACCAGCGCCTTGCCGCTCGCCATGAGCGAGCGCGAGCCACCGGTCCCGCCACCGACCAGCAATTCGTCGCTGTCGCCCTGGACAAGGTCGATCAGCTCGAACGGCACGCCCAGGCGCTCGACCAGCACCTGCGCGAACGCCGAGGCGTGGCCCTGGCCATAGTCGAGCGTGCCGGTGACGATGGTCAGCCGCCCGTCCGGCTCGAAGCGGATGCCGCCCATCTCCGAACTGGGCGGCGCGGTCACCTCGAGATAGCAGGCGAGACCGCGCCCACGCAGCCTGCCCTGTGCTGCAGAGGCATCCCGCCGCGCCGCGAACCCCGCCCAGTCGGCTTGCTCCAGGCCGGCATCGAGGACCGCCGCGAAATCGCCGCTGTCGTACTCCAGACCCGAAGCGGCCCGGTAAGGCATCGCGCTGGTCGGGATCATGTTCCGGCGCCGCAGCGCGGCCGGATCATGCCCGGTCTCGCGCGCCGCCGTGTCGACCAGCCGCTCCATGACGTAGTTGGCCTCGGGCCGCCCGGCGCCGCGATACGGGCCGATCGGCACGGTGTTGGTGAACACGCAGCGGGTCGAGATCGCGACGACCGGCGTGCGGTACAGGCTCGGCAGATTTTTCTGCATGTTGATCGCGGGCATGGCCGGGCCGAACGCGGTCAGATAAGCGCCCATATCGGCGAGGTTGCGCACGCGCACTGCGAGGAAATTGCCGTCGGCATCGAGCGCCAGCTCCCCCTCGATGATCGTAGCCCGGCCCTGCTGGTCGGAGACGAAACTGCCACTGCGCTCGTCGCGCCACTTGATCGGGCGGCCGAGCGCCTGCGCCGCGTGCAGGATCCCGACGTATTCGGGATAGGCGGCCGCCTTCATGCCGAACGAGCCGCCGATGTCATAGGCGAGCACGCGCAGCCGCTCGGGCGCGATCTTGAACAGATCGTCGGCGAGCGCGCGCCGGAGGCCGAATACGCCCTGGCAGCCGACGTGCAGGGTGAAGCGCCCGCTCGCCGCGTCGTACTCGGCCACCGCCGCGCGCGGTTCCATCGCCGCCACCACGATCCGGTTGTTGATCAGCCGAACGCGGGCCACGTGCGCCGCCGCGGCGAACGCGCGCTCCGCCGCGCCATGATCCCCGAAGCGCCAGTCGAGACAAAGGTTCGGGCGCTCTTCATGGAGGCGCGGCGCGTCCTCGGCGAGCGCCGCCTCCGGGTCGCTCACCGCGCCCATCGGGTCGATATCCGGCACGACCAGCTCCGCCGCGTCGTCCGCGCCGGGGGCAGTCTCGGCGACCACGATCGCCAGCGGCTCGCCGACATAACGCACCCGCTCGGTCGCGAAGATCGGCCGCGGCGGCGCGAACAGCGGACTGCCGTCGCCGTTCTTGAGCGGCAGCGTGCACCGGATCGCGCCGTAGCCGGCGCGCGCAAAGTCGGCTGCGGTATACACCGCCAGCACGCCAGGCAGCGCCAACGCCGCGGCGGTATCGACGCCGCGCAGCCGGCCGTGGGCATGGGCCGAGCGGACCACCCGCGCGGTCGCCTGGCCCGGCAGCGCGACGTCGTCGGCGTAGCGTCCCTGCCCGCGCAGCAGGCGCGGGTCTTCCTTGCGGTGGACCGGCTGGCCGATGCCAAACTTGAGGGGAGGCAGCTCGACGACGTCGTTCATGGCGGCGCGCGTCCAGTCGTTGGGTGCCTGCGGTTGCGGGGCAGCATAGGCATGCGCGACCAAAGGACAACGCCTTGCTGCCCGAGCGTGACCGTCTGTTCCGACTACGCGCGTGGTTGTGCAGGTGACGGTGAGCGGATAGGTTGGGCCTGGGTCGCGGGTCATCGGGGAAGGCGTGATCCGGCCCGTTCGCAAGGGAGGTCAATCGATGCACAGCACTGGTCTGCGGGCGCTCACCGCGCTCGCCGTGGGGTTTGGGCTGGGCGTGGCGGCGACGCAGAGCCATGCGCAGATGTTCGAGGGGAAGGACGCCGGGTTCCCGGCGCCCGCGGGCGATGCCAGCGTTCTGCCGGCGGACTCCAAGCTGATGAAGGTATTCGACGGCGGCTGCGTGCTGACCGAGGGCGTCTCTGCCGGTCCCGACGGCTATATGTATTTCAGCGACATCACGTTCACCTCGTTGTGCAAGGACGAATCGGGCAAGTATCCGCAGGCGGGTAACATCTGGAAGTACGACCCGAAGACCGGCGAGGCGACGGTGTGGCGCAGCCCTTCCGGCATGTCGAACGGGTTGAAGTTCGACAAGGACGGCAACTTGATCGCGGCGCTCGGCGCCGATTACGGCGGGCGCATGCTGGTCAAGACCGACATGAAGACCGGCAAGAGCTACATTCTTAGCGGTCTGTACGACGGCAAGCCCTACAACGCGCTGAACGACATCAGCATCGACGAGCAGGGTCGGATCTACTTCTCCGATCCGCGCTATCTCGGCCACGAGCCGGTCGAGCAGCCCGGCTTCGCGGTCTACCGGCTCGACCCCGACGGCACGGTCGAGCGGATCATCACCGATGGCGGCAAGACCAATGGCGTCCTGGTCTCGCCCGACCAGAAGACCCTCTACGTGGTGTCCAACGACAATGGCTGGCTCGACTTCCAGCAGCTCAAGGAAGGCCAGAAGACGGCGCAGGGCCACCACGTGCTCCAGGCCTACGACCTGGCGGCGGACGGCACCGCATCCAACCGTCGGGTGCTGGTCGACTATCATCCCTACAGCGGTCCCGATGGCATCATCGCAGATGTCGACGGCAATCTGTATGCCGCCGTCCGCTCCGAAAATCGGCCGGGCATCGCGGTCTACAATGCCGAGGGCAAGGAGCTCGCGTTCATTCCGACCGGCAAGGAGCTGCCGACCAACGTCGGCTTCGGCCGCGGCGACGAGAGCAACATGCTTTACGTCACCTCCGGCAAGAGCCTGTACAAGATCCAGATGGCCAAGGACGGCTATCGCCTGCCGGGCAGCAACTGAGCGCGCGGACCTGGGCCGGACGCCGGGTCCGGCCTCCTTTTGCTGATCAGGAGAGGGATACGCGACGATCGCCACGAGACCGATCCGCGTCCTGACCTTCTCCACGCTGTATCCCAATCGGGAGATGCCGTACCACGGCATCTTCGTCGAGAACCGGCTGCGCCGCCTTGTGGCGAGCGGCGAGGTCGCGGCGATGGCGCTTGCGCCGGTGCCGTGGTTTCCGTTGAAGCATCGGGTGTTTGGCCGGTACGCCGCCTTCGCTCGGGTGCCGCCCGAGGAACATAGACACGGCCTCGCCGTGCTGCATCCCCATTATCCGCTGCTGCCCAAGGTCGGCATGTCGAGCGCGCCCTTTCTCATGTATGCTGCGCTCAGGATTTCGTTGGCGGAGATCCTGAAGGCGCGCTTCCGGTTTGACCTGATCGATGCGCATTATTTTTATCCGGACGGCGTGGCGGCGGCGTTGCTCGGTCGCAGCCTTGGCAGGCCAGTGGTGATCACGGCGCGTGGCACGGACGTGAACCTGATTCCCGAGTATCCCCTGCCGCGGCGGCTGGTCCGCTGGGCCGCAGCGCAGGCGGCCGGCGTGGTTGCGGTATCCGAGGCGCTGCGCGAACGGCTGATCGAGCTGGGGGTGCCGGGCAGCCGCGTGGAAGTGCTCCGCAACGGCGTGGATCTGGAGCTGTTCGCGCCGCAGGACCGGGCGGTTGCGCGCCGCGAACTGGGCCTCGACGCTGGGGGCCGGCTCGTCCTATCAGTCGGTTGGCTGATCCCGCGCAAAGGCCACGATCTCGCGATCCGCGCGGCCGCGGCCATGCCGGAAGTCACCCTAATGATCGTCGGCGACGGCCCACAGGGGGCCGCCCTGAAGCGCCTGGCCGCCGAGCTCGGATCGAGCGAGCGGGTCCGCTTCCTGGGGTCGCTGCCGCAGGAACGATTGGCCCGGGTCTACAGCGCGGCCGACGTCTTGCTGCTCGCGTCCAGTCGCGAGGGCCTGCCGAACGTCGTGCTCGAGGCGCTGGCGTGCGGCACCCCGGTGGTGGCGACCGCGGTCTGGGGCACGCCCGAGGTCGTCGCACCGGAAGCGGGGCGGCTGGTGCGGGAGCGCACGCCCGAGGCGATCGCCGGTGCGCTCCGTGCCCTCCTCACCGATCCGCCCGCACGGGCCGCGGTGCGGTCCTGTGCCGAGCGCTTCGCCTGGGGTCCGACCACCGCCGGCCAGATCCGTCTGTTCAGGTCCATCCTGGACCGTCCCGGCTGATCGGTGCGAACCGCCGGTTGGCGAATCAGCAGTGCGCACAGCGGCAACCATATTGACAGCACAGACGCCGCCCAGCGCCTTTGGCCAGAGCGGAACCTGTAGGGCGCGCGGTCCGCTGAAGCTGCTTCACGCGTTTTCGACTTTCGCCGTTGGTGGGGCTCAGACTCGCTTCGCGGCGCTCGCCAATGCGCTCGGGCAAGAGTTCGAGCATGTCGTGGTCAGCGGCAACGGCAACCAGGACAGTGCCGAGCTGGTCGATCCTCAGGTGCGGCTGCGCCTGCATCCGATCGTGCGCCCCAAGAGCAGCGGCATCAGCCCCAGCAATCTTCGGGACTTCCGCAGCGTCCTGCGCGGCGAGCGGCCCGATCTCCTGCTGACCTACAACTGGGGCGCGATCGAATGGGCGCTGGCCGACCGCTTCCGCCCGATCTGCCCGCATCTGCACGTGGTCGACGGCTTCGGCCCGGAGGAGGCGCTGGCACAGCTGCCGCGTCGGGTTTGGCTGCGCCGGCTCGCCCTGTCCGGCAGGACCAGGGTGGTCGTTCCTTCCCAAACCTTGCGCGCCCTGGTCACCGAGGTCTGGCGGCTCAACCCGGGCCGGGTTCGTCACATTCCGAACGGGATTGACGCCGCGACCCTCGCCCGTCAGGCACGCCAGGCCTTCGGCCTGCGCCAACACCCGGGCGAGCGCCTGTTCGGCACGCTCGCGGGCTTGCGCCCCGAAAAGAACCTCGGCCGAATGCTCAGGATCGCTGCGCTGCTGCCGCGGGAGATCCCATGGCGGCTCGTGATCGCGGGCGAGGGAGCGCAACGGGCGCAGCTCGAGGCTCTGGCCCGTGAACTCGGGCTGGCCGAGCGGGTGGTGTTCACCGGTCTGGTCGACCGGCCCGGATCGGTGCTTGGCGAACTCGACGTCTATGTGCTGACCTCGGATACCGAGCAGATGCCGATCAGCGTTTTGGAGGCCATGGCGCTCGGCTTGCCCGTCCTTGCCACCGACGTCGGCGATCTCCGGCTCATGCTGCCGTCGACCAGCCGCGACGCATGTCTGTTCGGGCGTGGCCAGGAACCGGCATTCGCCGCGCGGCTGGCGGCCCTGCTCAGCGCACCAGACGAACGCCGACGGTTGGGTGCACTCAACCGGACGAGGGCGGCCGAATTCAGTCTCGAGGCCATGGTGGCGAGCTACGAGCGCCTGCTGCGCGATCTGGTCGCGGCGGAATGAAGGGCGGTCCGGCACCTCCCCCTGCCGTCAAGCAGCGCGTCGTGTCGCCCCGTGGGGGCAGTGCGCGCCGGAGGGCGAGGCGAACGGTGCAGACCGAATGCGCATCTGCTAGCTTGCCGCCGGAGCGTCCCTGAACGACTGCGCTGGCACCCCTCATGCGACGACTCCTGCTGGGCGCCATTCCCTTCGTGGTTCTTGCCGCCATGGTCGCGCTGCGCGCCTGGGATCCGCTGCCGCTACGCGAGCTGCGCTGGCTCGCGTTCGACAGCTACCAGCGCCTGGCGCCGCGCGCCTACGACCCAACCATGCCGGTCAAAATCGTCGACCTTGACGATGAATCGCTCGCGCGCCTGGGCCAGTGGCCTTGGCCGCGCACGCGCGTGGCCGCCTTGGTCGAACGACTGACGCAGGCGGGCGCCGCTGTGATCGCCTTCGACATGGTCTTCGCCGAGCCGGATCGCAGCTCGCCCGAGCAGGCGCTCAAGCTGTGGCCGAAGACGCTGGAGGTGCTGGCGCTGCGCGACAGCGTGGCGGTGCTGCCTTCCCACGACAG
Source organism: Pseudomonadota bacterium (assembly GCA_046732855.1). Classification (GTDB taxonomy): domain Bacteria; phylum Pseudomonadota; class Alphaproteobacteria; order Geminicoccales; family Geminicoccaceae; genus JBKPNX01. The sequence continues at coordinate 39,519 of JBKPNX010000042.1, read as the reverse complement.
CATTCTCGCCGAGGCGATCGGGCACGCCCCAGTGGTCACCGGCTTCGTTCTGACCAATCGCGGGGCGGATACCATGGCCGCAAGCGGTTCGCCGCCGCCGAGCGCCGGCGACGGCGGTTCGGAGCCGCTGGTCGCCGGAGCCTTGGCGGATACCTCGCTCGAGAACCAGGACAAGGGCCAGGCCGATTCGCGCCTGCCGCTGAGCAAGGCCACCTTCGCCGTCGCGGGCGACGATCCGGCAACGTTCGTCCGCAGCTTCGACAGCGCCGTCGCCAACCTCGCGGAGCTGGAGGCGGGCGCGACCGGCAACGGCGCGCTCAATTCGGCCCCAGACGTCGACCAGGTCCTGCGCCGCGTGCCGATCGTGCTCGCGCTGCACGACCAAGTCTTCCCGTCACTTGCCGCCGAGGCGCTCCGGGTGGTCCAGGGCGCCAAGACGAACGTGGTCAAATCGTCCGGGGCGAGCGCCGTCCCCGCGTTCGGCGAGCACACCGGTGTGAGCGTGGTGCGGATCGGCGACCTCGAGATCCCGACCGACCCGGAAGGGGGCATGTGGCTGTATTTCAGCAAGCACAACCGCGCCCGTTACATCTCCGCGTGGACCGTGTTCGAGGACGACTTCGCTGCGGATACCGTCGAGGGCCAGATCGTGTTCCTCGGGACCAGCGCAGCCGGCCTGCACGACATCCGCGCCACGCCGCTGGACGCCGCGGTTCCCGGCGTCGAGATCCACGCCCAGGCGATCGAGCAGATCCTCGCCGGCGACTTCCTCAAGCGGCCGGATTTCGCCGACGGCATGGAACTGGCGTACATGCTGGTGCTCGGCCTGATCGTGATCGTGATGCTGCGTACGCTGGGCGCGGTCGTCAGCTTGGCCGTGGGCAGCTTGGCCACGCTCCTGGTGTTCGCGGGGTCATGGCTGTCGTTCAATGCCTACGGCTGGTTGTTCGATCCCGTTCAGCCTTCGCTGATGGTGCTGCTGGTGTTCGCCACCGCGGAGGGCATCTCGTACACGCAATCCGAGGCGGAACGGCGGCAGGTACGCGGCGCCTTCAAGCAATACCTCGCGCCGGAGCTGGTCGACGAGCTGGCGAAGCATCCCGAGCGGCTGCGGCTAGGCGGCGAGCAGCGGACCATGACGATCATGTTCTGCGACGTCCGCGGCTTCACCACGATCTCCGAACAATACAAGGCCGATCCCCAGGGCCTGACCGCCCTGGTCAACCGACTGCTGACGCCGATGACCGACGTGGTGCTCGGCTGCAAGGGGACGATCGACAAATACATCGGCGACTGCATCATGGCTTTCTGGAACGCCCCGCTCGACGATGCCAAGCATGCGGCCCATGCCTGCCGGGCCGCGCTGGGGATGCACGCGGCGATCCGCCGGCTGAACGTAGCCTTGGCCGAGGAGAACGCCGCCGCAGCTGCGCCCGGCGGGGCTGCCCCCCAGGAGACGCGCGGCGCCGGACAGGATGATCCGGCGCGAGGCGCTCAGAGCCCCGATCTCGCCGAGATCGCGCGGGCAGCCAGTCTCGGCTTTGCCAAGGAACAGTATCTGTTGGGCAGGGCCTATCGCGACGGCAGCGGCGCCGCGCCCGATCCCGCTGCGGCGGCGCACTGGTTCGAGCGGTCGGCCGAGCAGGGTTATGCCGCGGCCCAGCGCAATATCGGCCTGTGCTATGCCAGCGCCGACGGCGTGCCGCGCGATCCGGGGCGCGCCGCGGTGTGGCTCACGCTGGCGGAGCTGCAGGGCACCGCGGGCGGCGAGGCGGCGCTGCGCGAACTTCGAGCCGAGCTCGACGACGCCCAGGCGCTCGAGGTCGAGGAGCGGGTACGCGTGTGGCAGCCGCGCGCCACCGCCGCCAAGCGGATCCAGGTGGACATCGGCATCGGCATCAACACCGGCGAATGCGTGGTCGGCAACATGGGCTCGGAGCAGCGCTTCGACTATTCCGTGCTCGGGGATGCCGTGAACCTGGCCTCGCGTCTCGAGGGCCAGTCGAAGACCTATGCCGTGCCGATCATCATCAGCGAGGAGACGCAGCGCCTGGCGCCCGATTTCGCGGCCCTCGAGCTCGATCTCATCGCAGTCAAGGGCAAGAAGGAAGCGGTGCGCGTGTTCGCGCTGCTGGGCGAGCCGGAGGTCGCCGCGAGCGTGGCGTTCGGCCAGCTGCGCCTCTGTCATCTCGCCCTGCTCGAGGCCTATCGCCAGCAGCGCTGGAACGATGCGGACCGGCTGATCGCCGACTGCCGGATGCTCGATCACCGCCTGGACGATCTCTACGACGTGTATGAGAGCCGCATCCGCACCATGCGGCAGAACCCGCCCGGCCCAGGCTGGAACGGCGTGTTCGTGGCAACGACGAAATAAGCGCAGCGACGTGCGCACAATAATCTGTAGTCATGGTTTCCAATCATGGCCGGACTCGTAGCCCAGCTCAATCAGTAGATCACCTGCGAGCTCCTTGAATGCTCTTTCTTCCTCTGGATCGAATTGGCTGCGCCAGTCTCCGACAATGCCCTTCCTGAAGAAATTATGCGAATTCTCCTGACCCGGCTGGCGACCACTGCGAAAATAAAAAGACGATCGCCTGAGCATGTCTTCAACGACATCGTCGCTGGCAGTTAAATCGAGATGCGTAAGCAGTAGTCGTAAGGTATGGCGATCGTTACGAACCAGTTCTTCATACGAGATAACGTACAAGTTCGAATGTGCACGCGCGCGAAACTCTGCCTCCATATCCGCACGCCATCCCAGGATACTCTGGCGAAACGACCACGTTGGCGCTCGCTTATAAAATTTCAGGAACGAGCGACCCGAGACAACCACGTCGCGGCCGTCACGATGAATTGCCAACAGTTTCGCTCGAGGAAATATCCGCAGGATGTCGTCGATGTAATGTACGTTGTGCGGCGTCTTTTCCAGCAGATATCGCTCTGGTTGGAGATGGTTCCAGAGAAAGTTGAAGAAGTACCAGCAGTAGTCATGAGGCGAAGAACTCGACTCGAGCTTCCTTCGTAAAACCAGCTGGCTTCGGAACGGCAGATCGAGCCGGGTCGCCGGCCGATCTCGTATGGGCAGCGAAAGCAAGGGCCGTGCGCCGAGAAATCTGCCGAACTGCGCGAGCAAGACATGCCTTGGCAGATGACGAAGACCGCCGCCGCTCCAGGGCACGGAAGTGTAGAGCGTCCGCGTACAGTTGCGCAGATCCGCCGCCTGCCGAAGGTGATGGAAAATGTGGGTCTCTTGAACACCGCGGATCGCGGGGTGCAACGATAGCATGTTCAGGAGCCAGGTGCTTCCGCTCTTATAGTGCCCGACTATCAAGATCAGGCGGGAGCTGTCGAAGCTCATCCCTTTTCGACCCTTCCGGAGCGTCTCGCCTGATGCGGCCCATCATGGGATCTCTCCTCGATCATTGACGGCGACGCTTCTCGGTCACGGTGCCCCGTCCGAAGCAGGGCGAGGGCGCGCGCGGCGTTGGCCCGCCAGGTCAGATCACGCTCGACCACCGTGCGCCGGGCGTTGCCACCGAGCAATGATCGTTCCGCGGACGAGTCCATCAGCTCCGATATCAGATGGACCAGGGTGCGGTAGTCCCCGGGCGGGAACAGCCGAGCGTTCATGCGGTCGTGCAGCAGTTCGCGGATGTTGGGCTGATCCGGGGCGATGATGCATCGGGCCATCGCCATGTACTCGATCAGCTTCATCGGGCAGGCATACGCGGTGGCGCGCGGCTGCAAGGCGATGTCGAGCGCGGCGACATGGGCCGGTACATCCTCGTGCGCCACCTCTCCGGTGAGGATGACCTGGTCCTCGAGGCCGAGTTCCCGCACCCCCCGCTTGACCTGCTCGGAAGCGGGCCCGCTGCCGACGATCAACACGCGAAGCCCCCGCGCCGTAAGTTCGGAGGAGCGGACGGCACGGATCAGGTCCTCAAGGCCGTGCCAAGGACGCAGCCAGCCGACGAATCCCGCGACCAAGCAATCGCCGAGGCCGTATCTGCGGCGCACGTCCCGACCAGAGACAGCGGGATTGAAGACCTCCGGATCGACGGCGTTGTGCATGGCGCTCAACCGGTCCTCGGGCGCTCCCTCACCGATGAGGAGTCGCCTCAAGCTGTCCGACACCGCAATCGTTTGCGTGCTGTTCGTGCAGGCCCAACGCTCGAGGCGACGAGCGAGGCGGCGAAAACGCAACGGTGCCGAAGAGGGCAGCTGATCGGGCCAGGGCGCATTGACCTCGAGCAGCAGCGGCACGCCGAAGCGCCGGCTCGCCAGCACGCCGCAGACCGTGTTGAGCGCATAGCGTTCGTAGATCAGGTCGGCCCTTCTCCCGCGCAGCGCGCGCGCGAGCCGGTAATAGCCGAGGACATTGTAGAGCAGGCTCAGCCCCTCGTAGACAGTCGAAGGCAAGCGGCTGGTTTGGATGCGCCACTGCTTGGCCGGAGCGAGCCCGTTCGAGGAGGGGCCGCGCCACGAGACCACGTCGATCTCGTGACCGAGCTCCCGAAACGCGCGCACCATGGCTCGAACGTGAATTCCCTGAGCGTCGTCCAGCTGCGTCCGGTGATGATAGATGATCCGCATCGCGACTCGTTCAGGGGCCGGGCATCGGGCGGACGATTCTACCCGCTCCGGGAGCAGGCGTAACCCCGACGCGGCTCAGCCTGCGGCGGGCCGCCATACCTGCCGCGCGAGGCGGAGCATGTTGCCGCCGAGAATGTTGCGCACATCCGCCTCGGGATAGCCGAGGTCGAGCAGGCCCGCCGTGATCTCCGGGAACTGCTCGGGCGCGGCGATCCGGATGCGTGGCCCCTCCTTGCCGTAGCCGTGCGCGGGCGGCCACCAATGCGCCCGATCGAGGCCGGGCGGCGTGTCGTCGAGCCCCTGAGCGTATTCGTAGTCGATGCCGAGACCCACGCGCTCGGGCCCGATGCGCTGCACCAGATAGTCGATGTGCCGGACGATCGCCGCCGTTCCGGCCTGCGGGTCGCCGAGGAAGCGGCCGACGCCGTTGACGCAGACCACGCCGCCCGTCGCGACGCAGGCGTCGATCTGGTCGTCGCGAATGTTGCGCCCGTTGACGGCGAGCGCCAGCGGATTGGCATGGCTGAAGATCACGGGCGCGCGCGAAATCGCCATGATGTCCATGCTGGTGCGATAGCCGGTGTGCGAGCAGTCCATCAGCATGCCGGCGTCGTTGATCGCGGCGACGATGCGCCGGCCAAGCGGCGAGAGCGGCACGTCGTCGTCGTAGCATCCGCCGCCGATCGTGTTGTTGCGATTGTAGGCGAGGTGGATCTGGCGCACGCCGAGGTCATAGAACAGTTGCACCATCTCGGTCCGCTCGCACAGCGGCACGCCGCCCTCCAGATCGAACGCCACAGCTAGCTTGCCCGCGGCCTTGGCGCGCTCGACGTCCATTGCATCCTGGACAGGCACGAACAGATCCGGGCGGCGCCGCAGCTGGACGCGAAAGCTCGCGAGCGTCGTGAGGATCTGGGCGAGCGGGTTCATGTCCATGCCGACGTTGATCGATACGAAATCGACCCCGGCGGCGCGGTGGCGCTTGAGCGCGCCGAGGTCGGCGTCCGGATGCAGGGGCATGCAGGCGTGAGCGTCCCAGACAATTGCGTCGCGGTGCAGGGCAGCCGCCCGCGCAGGCTCATCCATCCTTGATCTCCTCGCACTGCCGATCGCGCCGGCGCGCGGATCGCGAGCATTCCCACCCGCCGTGGCGAGTCAAGCAGCCTCGCGCAGCCCCCTTACCGGGCGGTTACGACGCACGCCGGCAACTGCCAAGCGCAATCTACCAGCACCGGCGAGCATGCGATCGCGGTCACTCGAGGTATCAGGGGTTTTAGGTTCGGGGCGTGATCCCGAATGGGAGCCTGATGACAGCTTCCCGACTGACAAACGCTGCCGACAACTGCGCCGGTGCCGGGGTGCTATTCACACAGCGTCCGCTTTCGGATTGCCACCGGAAGGACACGAGCGACGCCCCCGACCGGCGCGCGTGACCGAAGCCGACTTCTCGTAGTCCCACTGACCTGCTCAGAGGGCGAGGGCGCTATCGCCCACCGTCCGTCGCACCCACAGATCTTGCCTTCGTGTCAGGTGGTAGAGAACGGCGAGGCCGCGAGGTGCCTATGGCCGTGATCCTGGCGGTGCACGGCGAAACCATGCTAAGTGTCGATGATCGGTCGCGGTTCATGTCGGGGACGGGACATGGCCATGAAGCATTCCGTCACTTCACTCCTTGTTTGCATCACCGCGGTCGTCACGCCGGCCGCGACCCACGCCAACATCCTGCTCGGCGTGCCGGGCGCACTGACCGGTGCTGAAGCCTGGCTTGGCGAGCAGCTACTGGAAGGCACAGGATTGAAGGTCGCCGAGCTGAACGAGGCCGGTGGTGTACTCGGCCAGCGGATCGAGCTGTTGCCGGTCGACGATTACTGCGATCCGGACCAGGCGGTTGCCGCTGCCCGTAAACTCGTGACGGCGCAGGTGGCCGCGGTAATCGGCCACGTCTGCTCGGGCGCGGCGATTCCCGCCTCGAAGATCTACGAAGATGCAGGAATCCTGCTCATTACGAGTGGTACCAATCCGAAGCTGACCGACCAGGGATTCCGCACTGTGTTTCGCGTTCTCGGCCGCGATACGCAGCAAGGCATCATGGCAGCCACCTACTTGGCCGACCGCTGGGGAACCCAGCAGATCGCGATCGTCCACGACGGCGGAGCGTACGGCAAGGGCGTCGCCGATGCTGCCAGGCGACGGCTCCACGAGCTCGGCGTGAACGAGGTCATGTTCGAGGCGATCGAGCCCGGCAAGGCCGATTACTTCGCCCTCATCGACCAGCTTCAGGGCAAGGAAGTCGACGCTCTTTATTTCGGCGGTTACTCCGCAGAAGCCGGCCTTATCATCCGCCAGGCGCGCAGCCGCGGCTACCAGGTACGCATGATCGGGCCGGATACGATAAGCAGCGAGTACTTCTTGCGGGTCGCGGGAACAGCGAGCGAGGGCGTGCTTTTCCCGTCCTGGCCCGATCTGCGCAACGATCCCGAAGCGGCGCCCCTGGTCGCGAAGTTTCGGGCCAAGAACTACGAGCCGGAGGGCATCACCTTTCCAACTTACATCGGTGTCCAGGTATGGGCGGAAGCGGTAAAGAAGGCTGGCACACTGGAGCTGGACGCGGTGATCGAATCGCTTCGAACCCATAAGTTCGATACGCTCCTTGGCCAAATCGGCTTCGACGAGAAGGGTGACGTCACCGGCTACGACCCTTTCATCTGGTACGTTTGGAGAGGCGGCCACTACGCGCCGGTCGACCCCGCCGAGCTGGCTGAGTAAGGCCCTCCTCGGCGGATAATTTACACCCGCCGGGATTGGGGGCGCGGCCGCTCCTGGCCTTCGGCACCTGGCCTCAGAACGACCGGAAACGGGCTCAGACCTGACATTCGGGCCGTGTAGCCGTAGAGCGGCCGCCACGGCGCGGCGCTGACCGTCGCGGCTAGGTCAGAGCCTCGATCTCGGCCGCCAGATCGGGATCGTCGCCCCGGATGTTAGAGATGATGCCACCGTTTTCTCGTCGACGGGGTTGCCGAGCTGGTCAGACCCGCTTGAAGGTCGCCCGCTTGACGCGGGTGCGCCCCGATTGCCGGCGCCTGGTAGCCCTCGTCCGGATCGGGCGCCACGTCGATCGGCCGTTGCCGACGCGGAGTTTCAGGTAGCAATTGCGTTGATCATGCGGCGAGCATGGCGCTGCCGGATAACCCGAACCTTGGCGACCGGCACCTAACACCGGCACCTGGTCTCGCCTGCTCGCCGCCACTAAACTATTGATGTTGCTGGTGAGAGCTGGTTTGGCTGGGGGACTTGGATTCGAACCAAGACTGCTCGGTCCAGAGCCGAGAGTTCTACCGTTAAACTATCCCCCAAGCCGCAGCGGACGAGGGATAGGTAGGCGGTACCGCGTTGTCAAGCAACCCGGCCCGGCCCACCCTCGGGTATCGTGCGGGACGCGACGGTCGCCCATGCTCCAGGATCGCTAGACTAGCCGAGGCCGCGGCGGTTGTCCCGCAGCCCCGCCCTGCGCCGTCGCGAGCTCGAGCTCGGGTGCTGCTAGCCGGGCCCGCCGACCGTGCCGTCGCCCCCGCGATCGAGCGACAGGAAGCGGCGGGCTTCGGCGAGGCACGCCGCCCGGTCGGGCGCAAAATCGTGGGCGATCCACCACGCCTCGAGCGCCGCGAGAAGGGCGCCGACGCGGGGACCCGCGGGCACGCCGAGCGCGAGAATGTCATCACCGGTGACTGGCAGGCGCTTGGGCCGCCAGCCCTTGGCCGCAGCCAGGGCCTCGGCGAGCGCGGCGGCGGGATCGCGACCCGCCTCGGCGAGCGCCGCACCGGGATCGCCGCTGAGATCCGCCGCTGCGATTCGGGCCAGATCGGCATAACGCTCGGCGCCGAGGCGGTGCAGATCGCGCGCGCGTTGGCTTGCCGTAACACCCAGGTCTAACAGCGGCTCCTCGGACATCGCGAGCAGCCGCTCGGTATCGCGGTTCGCCATACGCCAGCGTTGGGCGACCTGGTCGACGGTTGCGCGCGTCGCGGGTGGCGGACGCAGCAGGGCGGCCAGCCGGACCACGGGACCGCTGTCGGGCGCCAGCTCGATCAGGCGGGCCAGGCGCTCGAGCGCGACCGGCCCCGGGATCACCTCGCCGAGCACGCCGGTCTCGACCATCGGGCGCAGCGCCGGCACGGGATCCTCCGCCGCGAGCAGCCTCATCATCTCGGCCTGGATCCGTTCGCCCGAGAGGCGCCGCAATTCGGGTGCGGCCGCCGCGCAGGCGGCGAGCGCCTCCGCGTCCGCGGGCGGCCGGCCGTAATAGGCGAAGAAGCGGAAGAAGCGCAGGATGCGCAGATAGTCCTCGGCGATGCGCGCCGCCGCCTCGCCGACGAAGCGCACCCGGCCGGCGGCGAGGTCAGCGCGCCCGCCGAAGTAGTCGTAGAGCCGACCGGCATCGTCGCAGCTCATGGCGTTGATCGTGAAGTCGCGGCGCGCCGCGTCGAGGGCGAAGTCGTCGGTGAACTCCACCTCGGCGTGGCGGCCGTCGCAGGCGAGGTCGCGCCGCAACGTGGTGATCTCGAAGCGCCGCGCGTCCGCGATCGTGGTGACGGTGCCGTGCGCGAGGCCGGTCGGAATCGTCGGCAGGCCGGCGCGCTCGAGCAGGCGGATCACCTGCTCAGGGCGCTCGGGCGTCGCGATGTCGAGCTCGCGCTCGACGTCCGGCAGGCCGAGCAGACCATCGCGCACGCAGCCGCCGACGAAGCGCGCCCCATGCCCGTCGGCAGCGAGCGCGGCCAGCACTCGGCGGCTGGCGGGCGCGCGCAGCCAAGGCTGGTCGGCGAGGGGACGGTCGCGCCGAGCGGCCACCGGTTCAGCGGCTCACCGTGCGCCCCGGCACGATGCGGCCGTCCTCGAGATGCGGCGGCACGTAGATCTCGTCCGGCGGCGAGCCCGTCAGCGCGGTCCAGGTCACAAGACTCACCGTGAGCAGCACGAGGCCCGTGCCGCCCAGCACGAGCCACGTCTTCTCATCCAGGTCGAGCCAATCCGGCGCGCGGCGCTTCGCCAGGGCGACGTAGGCGGCATAAACCAGGAACGGCAGGAGAAAGGGCAGGACATATTGCAGGAGCAGTCGCATCGCCTTCAGGCCCGGAGCGCCCTCGCCAGATTGACCAGAATGCCGGCCGTAGCCCCCCAGATGAAGCGCCCCTGGTACGGCACGACGCAGTAGGCCCGCGTGATCGGCCCGCGCCGGTAGCTTTGGCGCCGGTGATTCTCGGGGTCGAGCACGAACTGCAGCGGCACCTCGAATGCTTCGGCGACCTCGTACGGATCCGGGCGCAGCTCGAACGGCGGGCTGATCCAGCCGACCACGGGATGGATGCGAAATCCGGTCACGGTATGGTAGGGCGGTAGTGTGCCGATTACGGCGACCCGCGCCGGATCGAGGCCGATCTCCTCTTCGGCCTCACGCAGCGCGGCGGCTGCGGCGGTGCCGTCATTCGGTTCGATCCGTCCGCCCGGAAAGCAGATTTGCCCGGCGTGATCGCGCAGATGATCGGTGCGCCGGGTGAGCAGGAGGGCGGGACCAGGCGCACGGTCGACCAGCCCCACCAGTACGGCGGCCGGCGTTGGCTCGGAGCTGGACCCGCCGATGGCGCCTTCGTCTCCGGGGACGGAGCCCGGACCTACAAAGCCACGTGGGTGCGACCGGCCCAGTCTGTAGGACACCTCGTCCCGAGTCAGCACGAGGGCGGCCTCACCCGACTCTGGGCACGACCGTCAAGTCTGATCGAGCGGAAAGAATACGCCGCCACTCCACACTCCAAAGCATTGGGTGCCGCCGTGCCGCCGCTCCTCCCCATGCTCCACCAGTTCGTAGTAGACCGGCCGCGCGAGCCGAGCCTCGAGCCCGGCGCGCACCTCCACGTAGGGAACCGGCCCGGCGTCCGCCGCCTGCCCCTCGACCCGGCGCAGGCGCAGCGGATGCTGCGGCCCGAGCGCCAGCCACTCGTCGACATTGGTGCGCACGCGCAGCATCTGGTCGGTACCGACGCCGTCCGCGACGAGCTCGACCGCAACGAAGGGAGCATCGTCGACCTCGACTCGACCGCGCTCGGCCGGGGTGACCAGCCAGAAGCTGCCGTCCGCCTCCCGCCGGAGTACGGAGGCGAACAGCTTAACCAGCTCGATGCGCTGGATCGGCGAGCCACGGTACAGCCACGTGCCATCCTGCAGAATCCGGAGACCCAGCCAGCGCGGCGCCGCATCAGCTGCGGGCGGGCACGCAGTCGTGTTGGCGCGGCGTCCGTCCAGGGGTTGATCGGAAGTACCCTCCTTACACATACTGATGCCATGTCTGTTGGCGCCTGCACCCTCCAACGCCATATAGCCGCAAGCTTGTACGCCTCTTCGGGGAACGATGGATGAATGATGATACGGCGATCCTCGACGAGGTCGAGACCACGATCGAACGCTTCGGCCGGGTGCGCAGCGAGATCGGCCGGGCGATCTTCGGCCAGGAGCAGGTGATCGAGGAAGCCCTTACGGCGCTGCTGGCCGGCGGCCACGTGCTGCTGGTCGGGGTGCCGGGCTTGGCCAAGACCCGGCTGGTCGAGACCTTGGGCGTGGTGCTCGGGCTCAGCCAGAAGCGCGTGCAGTTCACGCCGGATCTGATGCCCGCCGACATTCTCGGTTCAGAGGTCATGGAAGAATCGGAGGCCGGACGGCGCAGCTTCCGGTTCATCGCGGGGCCAGTGTTCTGCCAGCTGTTGATGGCCGACGAGATCAATCGGGCGAGCCCGCGCACCCAGGCGGCGTTGCTGCAGGCGATGCAGGAGCGGCGGGTGACCGTGGCCGGTCACGACCACCGCGTGCCCGAGCCGTTCCACGTGCTGGCGACGCAGAACCCGATCGAGCAGGAGGGCACCTATCCGTTGCCCGAGGCGCAGCTCGACCGGTTCCTGCTGCAGATCGACGTCGATTATCCGGACGAAGCGGCGGAACGGCGTATGATGATCGAGACCACGGGCGCCGGCATCCCGCCGGTGCGGCCGGTGATGACCGCGCAGGAACTGCTTGCCTCCCAGGCCCTGCTGCGGCGCGTCCCGGTCGGCGAGCGCGTGGTCGACGCGATCCTCAAGCTGGTCCGCGCCGGCCGGCGGTCGCCTGGTGCCAGCTCTGAGGTGGCGCAGCAGATCGCCTGGGGTCCCGGGCCGCGCGCCAGCCAGGCGCTGATGCTGGCGGTGCGCGTACGGGCGCTTCTGCAGGGCCGGCTCGCGCCGTCGGTCGACGACGTGGTGGAGCTCGCGCCTCCGGTGCTCCGTCACCGCATGGCTCTGACCTTTACCGCGCGCGCCGAGGGCGTCACGCTGGATCAGGTGATCCAGCGGCTGTGCGCCGAAGTGGCCGCATGACGCCGACCGGGGTCGGCGCGAGCGGTCGTCTGATCCGCCTGCATCAGCAGGCTGAAGTTTTGGCCGACCGCCTGCCGCCGCTGCTGGTGGCGGCCGAGCGGGTGGCAGCGACCGTCGCGCAGGGTGTGCACGGCCGGCGCCGGGTCGGCGTCGGCGACACCTTCTGGCAGTTCAGGCCGTATCAGGCCGGCGACTCCACCAGCCGGATCGACTGGCGGCAGTCGGCGCGCTCGGCCCAGCTGTTCCTGCGCGATCAGGAATGGGAAGCGGCGGAGACGGTATGGCTGTGGGCCGATGCGTCCGGCTCGATGACGTATAGCTCGAGTTCGCGGGTTCCGACCAAGCAGGATCGCGCGTTGCTCTTGCTGCTCGCGTTGGCCTCGCTGCTGACCCGCGCCGGCGAGCGCATCGCGCTGCTTGGCGACCAGCGCCGGCCCACCGGCGGGCGCGCGGCGGTGGGCCACATCTGCGCGCGGCTGGGCGCCCATCCGATCGCTTCCTCCAGCATGGTTCCGATCCAGCAGCTGCCGCGCCATGCGCGCCTCGTCCTGATCAGCGACTTCTTCATCCCGCTGGAGGCTCTGCGCGAGCGCCTGCGCGGCTTCGTGGCGATGGGCATTCGGGGCCATCTGCTACAGGTGCTCGATCCGGCGGAGCCCAGCCTGCCGTTCGCCGGCAGGGTACGTTTCGAGGGCCTGGAAGATGACGGCGCCATGCTGATCGGCAATGTCGACGGCGTGCGGGTGCGTTATCGCGACCGCGTCGAGGCTCACCGTCTGGGTCTGCGCGATCTGGCGCGCAGTCTCGGCTGGACGCTCGCCAGCCATGTCACCGACCATCCACCCGAGCCGCCGCTGCTCGCCCTGTACAACGCGCTTTCGACCAAGGCCCACGGCTAGGCCATGCTCGCGCTCGGCTGGTTCGGCTTGACCAATCCTTGGATCCTCGCCGCTCTGGTGAGCCTGCCGGCGCTGTGGTGGCTGCTACGCATCATCCCGCCCGCGCCGCGCCACATCCGCTTTCCGGCGATCCGTTTTTTGCTGGGTCTCGAACCCGAAGAGGAGACCTCGGCGCGCACCCCGCCCTGGCTCCTCCTGCTGCGGCTGCTGCTCGCCATCCTCGTGATTCTTGCCCTCGCCGGGCCGGTGTTCAATCCCGAGCCCGAGCTGAGCGGCGACGGGCCGCTCGTATTGGTGGTCGATGACGGTTGGGCCGCGGCGCCCGGCTGGGAGGAGCGCCTGCGCGCTCTGGAGCGCTTCACTGCCCGGGCCCAGCGCGACAGTCGCGAGGTCATCCTGATCGGCACCGCACCAGATCCGGCCGCGCCGACCCTGCGTCGGCTCAGCGCCACCGACGCGGTGCGTACGGCCTCGAGCTGGCGGCCCAAGGCGTGGCCGGTCGACCGCATGGCGGCGCTCGAGGAGCTGCGTCAGGAGCCGCTGGATGGGGCGGAAATCGTGTGGCTTAGCGACGGCCTCGCCGACGGTCCGGCGGCGCGCGGCGCGGCCAGCCGCTTTGCGCAGGGGCTGACCCAGCTCGGTCCGCTCCAGGTGTTCGCCGAGCCGCTGGAGCGCCGCGCGCCGCTGCTGCTCCCGCCGGAGATCGACGGCGAGCGCCTGACGGTGGCGGCCCGCCGCGCTGGCGCCGGCGACGCCCAGCAGGGTGCCATCAAAGCGCTCGGCCCCACCGGCGAGGTCCTCGCGCGCCAGCCGCTGACCTTCGAGCGAGACGCGACCAGAGCGGAGGCGCAGTTCGCGCTGCCGATCGATCTCAGTAACCGTATCGCCCGCTTCGAGCTCGAGCCCCGGCAGGCGATCGGCGGCGTGGTTCTGGTCGACGAGCGCTGGCGCCGCCGCGTAGTCGGCCTGGTCGGCGAGTCGGCGGCCCAGGCGGCTCAGCCGCTGCTCGCGGAACTCTATTACATCGAGCGGGCGCTGGCGTCGCGGGCGGAGATGCGCCACGGCTCAGTCGCCGAGCTGACCGCGGGCGAAGGGGGCGAGGTATCGGCCATCGTGCTGCCGGACGGCGCTCAGGTCAGCAGCAACGCCCGAGCGCAACTGCGCGACTGGGTCGACAAGGGGGGCGTGCTTCTGCGCTTCGCCGGACCCCGCCTCGCCAATGCCGACGACGACCTGGTGCCAGTCGCGCTGCGCCGGGGCGATCGCAACCTCGACGGCGCCATGTCTTGGGCACGGCCACAGCCGCTCACAGCGTTCGCCGAGGACGGCCCGCTCGGCGAGCTGAAGGCGCCGGAGGGGGACATTCTGGTGCACCGGCAGGTGCTGGCCCAACCGAGTCCGGAGCTGGCGTCGCGAGCGTGGGCGCGCTTGGCCGATGGCACCCCGCTGATCACCGGCGCGCCGCAGGGCAAGGGCTGGCTGGTCCTGGTGCACACCACCGCGAACACCACCTGGTCGAACCTGCCCCTCTCGGGCGTGTTCGTCGACCTGCTGCAGCGGATCGTGGCGCTGGCGCCGGGCGCGGGCGGCGGCGCGCGCGGCGTGCTCGCCCCGGTCGAAGTGCTCGATGCCGATGGTCATCTCGGCGCGCCGAACCCAGCGGCGCAGCCGATCGCCGCCGCCGATCTGGCCACGACGCCAGCCAGCCCGCAGCACCCGCCCGGTCTGTACGGGCCGGTCGAGGCCGCCGAGGAAGCGCCCCGCCAGGCGCTCAATCTCGCTTCGGCCGTGCCGGATCTGCAGGCGCTGCAACCGAGCGATTCCCCGACGGGGCTGCGCGACTACACGACCTCGGCGGAAATCGATCTGATGCCGTGGCTGCTGCTGGCGGCGCTGCTGCTGGCGCTGGCCGACACGCTGATCGGGCTGCAGCTGCGCGGGCTCCTGGTCCGGCGTCGCGCCGCGGCGGCGACCGCGGCGGCGCTCGGTGGGCTGCTGCTGCTGTCAGTGCCGGACCGGCCCGCCTCTGCCGAGGACCAGGCGATCATCGCCGCCACCGCCGAGACCCGGCTGGCGTACGTGCTGACCGGCCTGCATGAGGTCGACGAGCTCAGTCGTGCGGGCCTCGAGGGGCTCACCCTGGTGCTCAACCGGCGTACGGCCGTGGACGCCGGCGAGCCGCTCGGCGTCAATCTCGCGGTGGACGACCTGAACCTATTCCCCTTGCTCTATTGGCCGGTCCGGAGCGACCAGCCGGATCTCGCCTCGGGAGTGGCCGAGCGGCTCGACGCCTATCTGCGCCAGGGCGGCATGATCCTGTTCGACACCGGCGATGCCGCCACCATGATCCCCGGCCAGACCGGTGCCGGCTCGGGCGAGCAGCGCCTGCGCCAGCTGCTCGCCGGCCTCAACCTGCCGCGGCTTGAGCCGATGCCGGAGGACCACACGCTCACGCGCTCCTTCTATCTGCTCCAGGACTTCCCCGGCCGGTTCGTCGGCAGCACGGTGTGGGTCGACCACGCCGACCCGAGCGTCAACGACGGCGTTTCATCGGTGATCATCGGCGGCAACGAGTGGGCGGGTGCCTGGGCGGTCGATGACCTGGGCATGGCGACCTACCCGGTGGTGCCGGGCGGCGAGCGGCAGCGCGAGCTCGCCCGGCGTTTCGGGGTCAATCTGGTGATGTATGCGCTGACCGGTAACTACAAGACCGACCAGGTGCACATTCCAGCTCTCTTGGAGCGACTGGGCCAGTGATGGGCGGCGCCTCGCTGACGTTCGCGCCGCTCCTGCCGTGGCCGGTGCTCGGGCTGCTGGCGGCGGCGGTCCTGCTGGTCTGCGCGCTCGGGATGTGGCGCCGCGCGCGCGGCATTCTGTGGCGCGGCGCCATGCTGCTGATCGGCATTGTCGCGCTCGCCAACCCGGTGATGGTCCGCGAGGAACGCAAGCCGCTCGGCGACATCGTCTCGGTGCTGGTCGACCGGACGCCTTCCCAGACCATCAACCAGCGCCCGCAACAGCTCGACGCCGCGCTCGAGCAACTGCGCGCGAACCTGAACGCCCTCGACGACCTGCAGGTGGTGGAGACCACGGTCGAGGGCGGCAAGGGCGGGACGCGGTTGTTCGAGGCGCTCTCGACCAGTCTCGCCGAGATCGACCGTTCGCGCCTGGCCGGGGTGGTGATCCTGTCGGACGGCCAGGTGCACGACGTGCCACCGAGCCTGGAGCGCCTGGGCATCGACGCGCCGATCCATCTGCTGCTGACCGGCGCGCCCGGGGAGCAGGACCGTCGCCTGCTGGTCGAACAGGTGCCCAGTTACGCGATGGTCGACGAGCCGCAGGAGCTGACCCTACGGGTCGAGCAGCTGCCGGCGCCCGCGAGCGACCAGCCGGTCACCGTGACGCTCAAGCAGGACGGCAAGATGCGCGAGCGGGTCAGCCTGCCGCCCGGCACCGTGCAGCGGATGCCCTTCGAGCTCAAGCGCGCAGGCCAGACCGTGCTCGAGGTCGAGGCCGAGGCCGCGCCGAACGAGGTCACGGCGCTCAACAACCGGCAGGTGTTCTTCGTCAACGGCGTGCGCGACCGCCTGCGCGTTCTGCTGGTCTCCGGTCAGCCTTATCCGGGCCTGCGCGTCTGGCGCAATCTGCTGAAGGCGGACCCGGCGGTCGATCTGGTCCACTTTACCATCCTGCGCCCCCCCGAGAAGCAGGACGGCACGCCGATCCGAGAGCTGGCATTGATCGCCTTCCCTTCGCGCGAGTTGTTCGAGGTCAAGCTGCACGAATTCGATCTCGTGATCTTCGACCGCTACTCGCGCCGAGGTCTGTTGCCGCTCGCTTACCTCGACAACGTCGCCCAATATGTCGAGGAGGGCGGTGCGCTGCTCGAGGTGGCCGGCCCGGAATTCGCCCATCCGCTCAGCCTGTACCGCACTCCGCTTTCCCGGGTGCTGCCCGGCCGCCCGTCCGGGGTGGTATACGAGCGGGGGTTCAGGCCTACGATCACGGAAATCGGCCAGCGCCATCCGGTCACCGGCGGGCTCGAGGCGGCGTGGGCCGACGCTGCGCACGACGACGACTCGCCCTGGGGCCGCTGGTTCCGCCAGGTCGACGTCGAAGTGTCTGATCCGCAGGTACTCATGAGCGGCGCTGCGGAGCGACCGCTGCTGGTGCTCGCGCGCGTCGGCGAGGGTCGGGTCGCCCAGCTGCTGTCGGATCATGCCTGGCTGTGGGCGCGCGGTTTCGAGGACGGTGGGCCGCAGGGCCTGCTGCTGCGCCGCCTGGTGCACTGGCTGATGCAGGAGCCGGAGCTGGAGGAGGAAGCGCTACGCGCCCGACCCGAGGGCGAGGCGGTCGCGATCGAACGCCGCTCACTCGAGGACAAGGCGCGGCAGCTCACCATCACCGCTCCTTCGGGCGCCAGCCGGGAGGTTTCGGTGCAGCCGGGCCCGGACGGGGTCGCCAAGACGGTGGTCGCGGCCGAGGAGGCCGGCTTGTACCAGATCACCGACGGCGAGCTGACCACCCACGTCGCGGTGCGGCCGATCGATCCCGAAGAGCTCGCCGACATGCGCGCGACGCCCGACCGCTTGGCGCCAATTATCGACGAGAGCCACGGCGCGATCACTTGGCTCGCAGAGCGCGGCACGCCGGACGTGCGCAAGGTGTCGCGCGGGCGCGCGACCTCCGGGCGCGACTGGATCGGCGTCGTGCGCAACGAGCGCTATCTGGTCACCGGCGCCTCCCAACTGCCGCTGCTGCCGGCCGTGCTCGCCCTGCTGCTGCTGCTCGGCACGCTTGGCTTCGCCTGGTATCGCGAAGGCCGCTGAGCGGCTGGTCGAAAACACCCGGGCGGATCGACGCGGACAACTTCGGCGGCGCGACGGCAGGGGAACGAGAAGCGGAGACCTGCTGCCGCTGGGCAGGCGTCATGCGTCTTGTCGCCGGGCGTTTGGCTCGGGTTCGCCGGAGACAGCACACCACGCCGCCCGGTCGATTTCGCGCCGGCAGTTCGTTACCATGGCATGGCAAATCGGGCAGTCAGGGAGGCACAGCAGTGAATTGCATCGACCTTGACGGCAGGCGGGCGGTAGTGACCGGTGGCGCGCAGGGCATCGGCCGAGCGATCGCGCAGCGCCTGCTCGCATCAGGCGCCGCAGTGGCGTTGTGGGATCGGGACCGGAGCCTGGTCGAAGCGACGCGTGCCGAGCTGGCCGGGCAGGGGCAGGTGCACGCCGTCGCCGTCGACGTCACCGATCTCGCCGGCGTGGAGGCCGCGCGCGACGCCACCAACGCCGCGCTCGGCGGCATCGACATCCTGGTCAACAACGCCGGCATCGCTGGCCCTAACCACATGCTCTGGGAGTATCCGGTTGACGCCTGGCGCGATGTCATCGAGATCGATCTGAACGCCGTGTTTTACTGCTGCCGCGCGGTGGTGCCGCAGCTGATCGCGCAGAATTACGGGCGGATCGTCAACGTCGCCTCGATCGCCGGCAAGGAGGGCAATCCGTCAGCCAGCGCCTACGCGGCGGCCAAGTCCGGGGTGATCGCGCTGACCAAGGCGCTGGGCAAGGAGCTCGCGACCTACGACATCGCGGTCAACTGCATCACGCCGGCCGCGGCCCGCACCCGTATTTTCGACCAGATCACCAAGGAATTCGTCGACTTCATGCTGACCAAGATCCCGCGCGGTCGGTTCGTCACGGTGGATGAGATCGCGGCCATGGTCGCCTGGCTGGTCTCGGCCGAGAACTCGTTCACCACGGCCGCGGTGTTCGATCTGTCGGGCGGACGCGCGACCTACTGACCGTCGACCTATCGGGAGCTTCCTGGGCGATCCGGGGCGACGTCCCATCAGTCCGCTGCGGCTCGAGCCTCGGTCGGACCGGCCTGATCTGCCGGTCGGCAGCGGCTGGCGTGTTCTCCCGGGCAACTCCGGTTCAGTCTCCTCCTCTGCCCGGTGGCTCATTCGCGGGGCGGATCGAAGTCCGCGCTGCCGGCGCAGCGGCGCGCGCGCGGTTCATGGTAATCTGCATGCGCCAACCGTTCGTGTTAGTCTGGACCTCGCGAAGCGCGAGCCAACATTACCGTTATGACCAAGAAGGACCTGCCGAGCCGGACCGACACGGGAGACGCCGCGGTCAACAGGTTCCTCGAGGAGGTGGCGAGGACGCCGCCGCCGAAGCCGGGGGCCGGGCGCGCGCGTCTGATCTTCGCCATGGATGCCACCGCCTCGCGCGAGCCGACCTGGGATCGCGCGTGCCAGGTGCAGGGCCAGATGTTCCTCGAGACTGCGGCGCTCGGCGGTCTCGACGTGCAGCTCGTGTACTATCGCGGCTTCGACGAATGCCGCGCGAGCCGCTGGGTCAGCAGCCCGAGCGAACTGGTGCGCCTGATGACCGGAGTATTCTGCCTCGCCGGCCAGACCAAGATCGGCCGCGTCCTGCACCATGCCGTGCACGAGACTCAGAAGAAGCGGGTCGCGGCGCTGGTGTTCGTCGGCGACTGCTTCGAAGAAAAGCTCGACGAGGTCGGCGAGCGTGCGGGTCAGCTCGGCATGCTAGGCGTGCGTGCATTCCTGTTTCAGGAGGGCACCAATCCTGAGGCAGAGCGGGCGTTCCGGCACATCGCCAAGCTGACCAACGGCGCTCATTGCCGGTTCGATTCGAGCAGTCCTCAGCAGTTGCGCGATCTCCTCGGCGCGGTCGCCGCCTACGCCGCTGGCGGACGGCAGGCACTCGCCGACCTATCCAGGCGCTCCGGCCCGGAGGTGCGGCTGCTGGTCAGCCAGGTCAAGTGAGCGTATGGCCTTCTACCTCCTGCTCGGCACCGTCCTGCTCGGCCTCGGCCTACTGGCGGCGCGGAGCTTCATTCAGGCCCATCCGGCGCACCTCGCGCAGGGCGTGAGGGCGTTCATCGCAGCTTTCAGCGTACTGGCCAGCACGGGCCTGCTGTTCACCGGCCGTTTCGGGCTCGCCCTGATCACCATTGGCGCGACGGTCATGGCGGTGCGCGCGATGCGGCGCTCGGCTACCGGGGGGCTGGGCGAGTTCGGCAGCCGCCCGCGTGACCAACAGAGCTCGGAAGTGGTTACCGACAGCCTGCGCATGCAGCTCGACCACAGCACGGGCGAGCTGGACGGCGAGGTGCTGCGCGGCCCGTTCGCCGGCCGCTCCCTGGCCTCGCTGGGCCTGTTCGAGCTGCTCGATCTTCTGGCTGCCTGCCAGCGCGATGATCCCCGCTCGGTGCCGTTGCTCGAGACCTATCTGGATCGCCGCCAGCCCGACTGGCGCGGCCATGTCGCCGGCGAACAGGCGGATGGATCCGGACAGAAGGCGGACGCGACCGGCGCCATGGACGAAGCGACCGCCTATTCGATCCTCGGGCTGCCGCCGGACGCCGGCGCGGACGAAATCAAGGCGGCGCACCGGCGTCTCATGACCAAGCTGCACCCGGACCATGGCGGGTCCAGCTATCTTGCCGCCCAGCTCAACCAGGCCAAGGACTTCCTGTTGAGCCGCCGGCGATAGCGATGGGGCATCGTACGCGATCTGGGGCGCAGCTGCGGCATTGTCCGTCATGGCGCGGTGTGTGTTGAAATGTTAAAGGGCGAGCCGCTATAGGTGCGCCGCGCCCGTCGAGCCGGCGCGGCGCCACCGGAGGAAGCGCCGACCGTCGGCGTCGATCGAGGGGGAGCCGTGATCCGCAAGGCCGTATTTCCCGTCGCCGGGCTGGGCACGCGCATGCTGCCGGCGACCAAATCCTTGCCCAAGGAGATGTTGCCGGTGGTCGACCGGCCGCTCATTCAGTACGCGTTCGAGGAAGCCCGCGCGGCCGGCATCGAACAGTTCATCTTCGTCACCGGCCATGGCAAGAGCATCCTCGAGGATCATTTCGATCGCGCCTACGAGCTCGAGGATGCCCTGGTGGTAAAGCGCAAGACGGCCGAGCTGGAGGCGATCTCGGCTTGGCTCCCGGCGCCCGGCGAGCTCAGCTACACGCGTCAGCCGGAAGCGCTGGGCCTGGGCCATGCGGTGTGGTGCGCGCGCCACCTGGTCGGGGATGAGCCATTCGCGGTGCTGCTGGTCGATGACCTGATCCTGGGCGAGCAGCCCTGTCTGCAGCAGATGGTCGAGGCCTTCGCCGAGACCAGGGGCAATCTGGTCGCGGTCGAGGAGGTGGCGCTCGATCAGACCAATCGTTACGGTGTGCTGGATCCGGTCAGCGACGACGGCCGGCTGGTCGAGATCAGGGGTCTCCTCGAGAAGCCCGATCCGGCCGAGGCGCCGTCGCGGCTGGCGGTGATCGGCCGCTACATCCTGCTGCCGCAGGTGTTCGACCATCTCTCGATGCAGCAGAGGGGAGCGGGCGGCGAAATCCAGCTGACCGATGCCATGGCCCGAATGATCGGCCGCGCGCCGTTCCATGGCCTGCGTTTTGCCGGGCGCCGGTTCGACTGCGGCGGCAAGCTCGGCTATCTCGAGGCGATGGTCGCCTGTGCGCTCGAACGCCCCGATCTGCGCGACGGCGTGCGCGAGATGCTCCGACGCTATCGTTAACGTGCGCGAGATATTCTGCCGCTATCGCTAAAATGACCAGCGTCCCGCCAGCGCGACCGGCGGCGCTCACGATGGAGGTTGCATGCGCATCGCGATGATCGGCACCGGCTATGTCGGCCTGGTGTCGGCGGCGTGTTTCGCCGAATTCGGCGTCGAAGTGGTGGCGGTAGACAAGGACGCCGCCAAGATCGAGGCGCTGCGGGGCGGCCGGATTCCGATCTACGAGCCCGGGCTGGAGGATCTGGTCAAGCGCAATGTCGAGGCCGGCCGGCTCACCTTCACGCGAGATCTGCCGAGCGCGGTCCGGTCCGCCGACGCCGTGTTCATCGCGGTTGGCACGCCGTCGCGCCGGGGCGATGGCCACGCCGATCTGACCTATCTGTTCGCCGCCGCGGAGGAGATCGCCCGCGGCCTGGCGGAGGCCACGGTGGTGGTGACCAAGTCGACCGTGCCGGTGGGCACCGGGCGCAAGCTGCAGGCGCTGTTCGCCCGGGTCCGGCCCGACCTCGACATCGAAGTCGCCTCCAACCCTGAGTTTTTGCGCGAGGGTTCCGCGATCGAGGATTTCATGCGGCCGGACCGGGTGGTGGTCGGGGTGGAGACGGAGCCTGGGCGCCAGGTACTCGAGCGCCTGTACCGGCCCCTCAACCTGACGCAGACCCCGATCCTGTTCACCTCGCTCGAGACCGCCGAGCTGATCAAGTACGCGACCAACAGCTTCCTTGCGACCAAGGTTACCTTCATCAACGAGATGGCGGATCTGTGCGAGCGGGTCGGCGCCGACGTCCAGGTTCTGGCCAAGGGGCTCGGCTCGGATCGGCGGATCGGCACCAAGTTCCTCCATCCGGGGCCGGGCTTCGGCGGTTCGTGCTTTCCCAAGGACACCACCGCCCTGCTCAGGATCGCCGAGGAAGCGAACGTGGCTCTGCGCATCGTCGAGAGCGTGGTCGCTGTAAACGAGGGGCGCAAGCGCAACATGGTGCGCCGCATCGTCCAGGCGTGCGGCGGCTCGGTGCGCGGACTGACCATTGCGATCCTGGGCGTCACCTTCAAACCGAATACCGATGATGTGCGCGACAGCCCGAGCCTGGTCATCGTGCCGGCGCTCCAGGCCGAGGGCGCGACGGTGCGCGCCCACGACCCCGAAGGCATGGCGATGGCCAGTCGCGAGCTGCCCCAGGTGGTGTGGTGCGAAGACATGTACGACGCCATGAATGGCGCCGACGCGATGGTCATTCTGACGGAATGGAACGCGTTCCGCGCGCTCGACCTCAAGCGCGTGCGCGATCTGCTTCGGCGGCCGATCGTGATCGACCTGCGCAACGTCTACGATCCCGTCGAGATGATCGCCGCCGGTTTCAGCTACAGCAGCATCGGCCGGCCGGTGCTCGATCTGGGTGCCAAGAACGAGCTGTCTGCCAAGACCGAGGAGAAGGTCGCTTGAGCAGGACCGGGTTCGGCGGCAAGCATCGCTTCCACCCGAGCATCCTGCGCGAGTACGACGTCCGCGGCATCGTCGGGGAAACGCTGTTTGCGCGGGATGCGACCGCGCTCGGCCGGGCTTTTGCGACGATCGTGCGCGCGCAGGGTGGACAGCGGGTGTGCGTCGGCATGGATGGCCGCCTCAGCTCGCCCGAGCTGGCCGAGGCCGTGGTGGAAGGCCTGTGCGCGAGCGGTGTCGACGTGCTGTGGATCGGCCGCGGCCCGACGCCGATGCTGTACTTCGCTGTCCATCACCACGATGCCGACGGCGGGGTCCAGATTACCGGCTCCCACAACCCGCCCGCCCACAATGGCTTCAAGATGATGCTTGGCAAGAAGTCGTTCTTCGGCGCGCAGCTCCAGGAGCTGGGGCGCATCGCCGCGGCGGGCGCCTACGCGAGCGGTCGCGGCCGGCGCACCGAAGCTCCGGTGTTCGACGCGTACGTCGCGCGCCTCGTGCAGGACTACCCCGCGCGCGGTCGCGAGCTGTCGGTGGTGTGGGATGCGGGCAACGGCGCCGCCGGCGAAGCGTTGAGCGCGCTCGCCCGCCGGCTGCCCGGGCGGCATGAATTGCTGTTCGTCGACATCGATGGCCGGTTCCCCAACCACCATCCCGATCCGACGGTGGATGAGAACCTCGAGCATCTGATGGCCGCGATCGCCGCGCGCGGCGCGGAGATCGGCATCGCCTTCGACGGCGACGGCGATCGGATCGGGGTGATCGACGGCCGCGGCCGGATCGTGCGCGGCGACCAGCTGCTGCAGATCCTTGCGGCCGAGGTGCTGCAGCGCCGCCCAGGCGCCCCGATCATCGCCGACGTCAAGGCGAGCCAGGCGCTGTACGACGAGATCGCACGGCTTGGCGGACAGCCGGTCATGTGGAAGACCGGGCATTCCCTGATCAAGGCCGAAATGGCCGAGCGCGGCGCGCCGCTCGCGGGCGAGATGTCCGGCCATATCTTCTATGCGGACGGCTTTTACGGCCACGACGACGCCCTCTATGTCGCGATCCGCCTGCTCGGCATTCTGGCCCGCGGCGAAACGACTCTGGCTGAGTGGCGCGACCGCATGGCGCCGCTGGTCAACACGCCGGAGATTCGCTTCGACTGTCCGGAGGAGCGCAAGTTCGCGGTGATCGATCAGGTCAGGGCGCGTCTCGCGCAGGAGGGCGCCAGGGTCAACGGCATCGACGGGGTGCGCGTCAGCACCGACGACGGCTGGTGGCTGCTGCGCGCCTCCAACACCCAGGCGGTCCTGGTCGCGCGCGCCGAAGCGGGCGATGCCGCCGGTCTGGCCCGCCTCAAGCGGCAGATCCGTCGCCATCTCGAAGCCGCGGGCGTCGCGCCACCCGAGTTCTAGGCTCGCGTCGCGCGCATCTCTGGCGCGCTCCTCCAACACATCTCGGCGGCGGCCCTCTCATAGCCCAGGGTGCCCTCCTATGCCGCCCGCGGGCAACATTGGCGGCACGGAGGCCGCATGGCATGCTGCGCGTCCGTCCGTCGCCGGGCCTCCGGCTGCCAGGACAGCAAGGGAGGCTACCGCCAGATGCCTGCTGCTCGCCATACTGTGGCACGCCCGGTGTGCCAGATCTGCGGCAAGTCGAGGAGCCGCGCAGAACTGGTCCCCGCCGCGCTGCTTCGGACGCCTCTGGTCGAGCGTATCCGCAGCGCGCATCCGTCCTGGTCGCCCGACGGCTTCATCTGCCGCGACGACCTGAACAGGTTCCGCGGCGAATACATTCAGCTCCTGATGGAGGATGAGAAGGGCGAGCTGTCCTCGCTTGAGCGCTCGGTGATCGAAAGCCTGGCGCGGCATGAGACGCTCGCAGAAAATGTTGATGCCGAGTACCAAAAGAAGCTGTCGTTGGGCGAGCGCCTCGCCGACCGCATCGCCGACTTCGGCGGCAGCTGGATCTTCATCGCACTGTTCGGGGGGTTCATCCTGATCTGGATCGTGATCAACACGATCGTGTTGATCATGCGCCCGTTCGACCCCTATCCGTTCATCCTGCTCAACCTCATGCTCTCGTGTCTGGCCGCGGTGCAGGCGCCGATCATCATGATGAGCCAGAACCGACAGGAGGCGCGGGACCGCCTGCGTTCGGAGAGCGATTACCGCGTCAACCTCAAGGCGGAACTCGAGATCCGCCACCTTCACGAGAAGCTGGATCACTTGCTGCAACATCAGTGGGAGCGGCTGATCGAGATTCAGCAGATCCAGATCGAGCTGATGAACGAGCTCACCGCCACGCGGCGCCCCGGCGACTGAACCCAGGCGCTGTCGCTAACGTATGGTGACGCCCAGCCCTCCATTGAAGTCGGACGTCACGCGCACTCTCGCGCAGCCGCGCTGATACGGTCGATCGACCCATCCGTTCGAAACGCGCCATCCGTGCTCAGCCCCAAGGACCGCGCCCGACCGGGGCGGCGACTTGACCCGCCATCTCGCGCAGCCGCTGCACGCGCTCGGCAGTCGGCGGATGAGTGCGGAACAGGCTGTCGATCCCGCCCATGTGCAGGGGATTGACGATGAACAGCGGCGCCGAGGCGGGGTTGCGCTCGGCGGGCTCATTGATCACGCCGCGCGCGAGCTGCTCGATCTTCTGCAGCGCCCGGGCCAGCCATAGCGGCTGCCCGCAGATCTCCGCCCCGATCCGGTCCGCCGAGTACTCGCGCGTACGCGAGATCGCCATCTGCACGAGCATGGCGGCGAGCGGCGCGAAGATCATGACCAGGATGGTGCCGATCGCACCGAGCGGATTGCGGTTGTCGCGACCGAAGAAGAACGCGAACTGGGCGAGAAAGCCGATCGCACCGGCAAGCGTCGCCGTGATGGTCATGGTCAGGGTGTCGCGGTTCTTGATGTGGCCGAGCTCGTGGGCGATTACCCCGGCCAGCTCCTCGGCATCGCAGGATTGGACCAGGCCCCGCGTCACCGCGACCGCGCTGTTCTGCGGATTGCGGCCGGTCGCGAACGCGTTCGGCTGATCGCTCTCCAACAGGTACACTGCGGGCATCGGCAGGTCGGCGCGCCGCGCCAGCTGCTCGACCAGGTCGACCAGCTCCGGCGCCGAGGCGCGGGTCACCGGCCGCGCGTGGTGCATGCGCAGCACCGTCTTGTCCGAGTTCCAGTACGCCCAGCCATTCATGGCGAGCGCGATGAAGAACGCGATCAGGGCGCCGCCTTCGCCGGCGATCAGGTAGCCGACCGCCAGGAACAGAGCCGTCATGGCCGCCAGCAGCAACGCCGTGCGTGCGAAGTTCATGGATGTCCTTCCCTGCGTTCGGCTGGTCGGCCAGTCCTATCACAGATACCATCCGTGCGCCTGCTCGCCCACGTTCCGTAATCGGACATGCGCGCCGAGCCCTTACGCCGGCGCATCAACTCGCCCTGCTTGGTTTGACGGTATTTCGCGGCGCGCGCTAAGATCGTCGGTTGAACATGTCGTCGCGGCGGCACGCCATGTCGCCTCTCCCTGAGCGGAGGCCGGGATGAGCACGGAGTACGACACGGCTGCGATCGAGGACAAGACCGAGCATATCTCGGTCACCGACGAGGAAGCGCTCGAGCTGCACCGCAGCGGCCGCCCCGGCAAGATCGAGATCACCCCGACCAAGCCGCTGACCACGCAGCGCGATCTGTCCCTTGCCTACTCGCCAGGCGTCGCGGCGCCGTGCCTGGCCATTCGCGACGATCCCAACAAGGCATTCGACTACACCGCCAAGGGCAATCTGGTCGCGGTCATTTCCAACGGCACCGCGGTGCTCGGCCTCGGCAATCTCGGCGCGCTCGGCGCCAAGCCGGTGATGGAGGGCAAATCGGTCCTGTTCAAGCGCTTTGCCGACATCGACGCGATCGACCTCGAGGTCGACACCGAGGACGAGGACGCGTTCGTCGAATGCGTGCGCCTGCTCGGGCCGACCTTCGGAGGCATCAACCTCGAGGACATCCGGGCGCCCGGCTGCTTCGTGATCGAACAGCGCCTGCGCGAACGCATGGACATCCCGGTGTTCCATGACGATCAGCACGGTACCGCGATCATCGCCGCGGCCGGTCTGATCAACGCGCTCGATGTCACCGGGCGCTCTTTGCGCGACGTGCGTCTCGTGATCAACGGCGCGGGCGCCGCCTCGATCGCGTGCGTCGAGCTGCTGAAGGCAATGGGTCTGCCCGCCGACAACGCGATCGTGTGCGACACGAGGGGCGTGATTTACCGCGGCCGCGAGGCCGGCATGAACCAGTGGAAGTCAGCGCACGCGGCCCTGACCGATGCGCGCACGCTCGCGGACGCGCTGGTCGGGGCCGATGCGCTGTTCGGCCTCTCGGCCAAGGGCACCGTCACGCAGGACATGGTCAAGAGCATGGCGCGGCAGCCGATCGTGTTCGCCATGGCCAACCCGGATCCCGAGATCATGCCCGAGGCGGTCAAAGCGGTCCGGCCGGACGCGATCATCGCGACGGGGCGCTCCGACTACCCCAACCAGGTCAACAATGTCCTGGGCTTCCCCTACATCTTCCGCGGCGCCCTCGACGTGCGCGCCACGACCATCAACGACGCCATGAAGATCGCCGCGGCCCACGCGATCGCGGCGCTCGCTCGGGAGGACGTGCCGGACGAGGTGAGCGCGGCCTATCGCGGACGGAGGCTGCGCTATGGGCCGCACTATCTGATCCCGACGCCGTTCGACCCGCGCCTGATCACCGCGGTGCCGCCGGCGGTCGCGGAGGCGGCGATCGGCAGCGGCGTGGCGCGCCGACCGATCGTCGATCAGGAGCGCTACTGCGATGCGCTGCGCGCGCGGCTCGATCCGACCGCGAGCCGCATGCAGCTGATCATCGATCGGGTGCGCGCCCATCCCAAGCGCATGGTGTTCGCCGAGGGCGAGGAGGAGAAGACCATCCGCGCCGCGATCGCATGGCGCAACCAGGGACTCGGCGTACCGATCCTGATCGGCCGGGAGGACCGGGTGCGCGAGACCATGGCGTCGATGGGCATCGCCCAGCCGCCCGACGGCCTCGAGATCCACAATGCGCGCCTGAGCGAGCGCAACGCCGTCTACGCCGAGTTCCTCTACCGGCGCAACCAGCGGCGGGGCCTGCTCGTGCGCGACTGCCAGCGCCAGGTCAACCAGGACCGCAACGTGTTCGGCGCATGCATGGTGGCGCACGGCGATGCCGACGGCATGGTCACCGGGCTGACCCGCAACTACACGAGCGTGCTGCGCGACGTGCTCAAGGTGATCGATCCGAAGCCCGACGAGCGGATGTTCGGGCTGACCGTGATGGTCGCCCGCGGGCGAACCGTGTTCATCGCCGACACTACGGTGCACGAGCTGCCGAATCGGGTCGAGCTTGCGGAGATCGCGATTCAGACGGCACAGACCGCACGCCGCATGGGCTTCACGCCGCGGGTCGCGTTCCTGTCGTTCGCGACGTTCGGCAATCGCCGTGTCGAGAAGGCGATGCGCACCCAGGACGCCGTCGCGGAGCTGGATCAGCGCCAGGTCGACTTCGAATACGACGGCGAGATGTCCGCCGATGTCGCGCTCGATCCGGAGCTGATGGCGTTGTACCCGTTCTGCCGCCTGTCGGGGCCGGCGAACGTGCTGATCATGCCGGCGTTGCACAGCGCGCATATCAGCTCCCGACTGTTGAAGCAGCTCGGCGGCGGCACCGTGATCGGACCGCTCCTGCAGGGCCTGAGCAAGCCGGTGCAGATTCTGCCGATGAACGCCTCGGTCTCGGACATGATCAATCTGGCCGCGCTCGCCGCCTACGATGCCATCGAGGGCCAGGGCGAGAGCATGGCCCAGGCGGCCGAGTGACAGGTCGGAGGGCCCGTCCCGTGCAATCGTGACGAGGTGCCCTGGCGCCTGAGCGGCGCCAGGCGCCCGCGCCTGGTCGGTTGCCATGCGCCAACCGCCTTCCCATCTGTGCCGCAACCCCTTAAGAACCGCAGCGCGCCAACGCGCCGCCGTCGAGCGTCGGGAGTTCATGATGGACAAACCATTGATGCCTAAGGCCACCGCTGTGTGGCTGGTCGAGAATACCGGCCTGACTTTCGAGCAGATCGCCGACTTCTGCGGTCTGCATCCGCTCGAGGTGCAGGGCATCGCGGACGGCGAGGTTGGCGCGGGCATTCGCGGCCTCGATCCGGTGGCCGGTGGCCAGCTGACGCGCGAGGAGATTCAGCGCGGCCAGAAGGACCCGAAGGTCAAGCTGCAGCTGGCGCGACCCGCCGCGGCTTCGCTCAAAGCCCCGCGGCGCAAAGAGCCGCGCTACACGCCTTTGTCCAAACGCCAGGACCGGCCGGACGCGATCGCCTGGCTGTTGCGCCATCACCCCGAGCTGAGCGACCAGCAGGTCTGCAAGCTGCTCGGCACGACCAAGACCACAGTGAATGCGGTGCGCGAGCGGACCCACTGGAAGAGTGCCGAGATCCGGCCGCGCGATCCCGTGCTGATCGGCCTGTGCAGCCAGATCGATCTGGATGCCGCGGTGATCGAGGCGCGCGCGGCGCAGCGCGAGCGCGAATCGCGCGATCTGGCGGCCGCCGAGGCCGCGCTGGCGGCGCTCGATCAGGATCGGGCTTGAGCCACCCAAATCGCCCGAACCGCGGCGCTCGGCCGAAGGGTCCGGGCCGGTGAGGACGACGACCGGGAAGACCAGGATCAGCGGTCGGAGCGGGGGCGCAGCCGGGCGGGGCCGAGACGTGATCCGCCCAAGCTCAGATCGGCCGGGCTGTCCCCGGTCGTGATCAGGCCGGCCGCGATCCGGGCCAACGCGGGCGCGGTCATGATGCCGACGCCGCCCTGACCTGCCAGCCAGAAGAAGAAAGGGACGTCAGGATCGCGTCCGACCACCGGGTCGTGGTCGGCGACGAAGCTGCGCAGGCCCGCCCAGCGGTGCGTCACGCGCCTGACGGGCCGCCCCGTGAGACGCTCGTAGCGGTCAACCGCGAGCGCGACATCGAGCTCTTCAGGCTGGACGTCTCCGGGCGTGACCGGGGTCTCATCGGCCGGCGAGACCAGAAGCTGCCCGCCTTCCGGCTTGAGATAGAACTGCTCGTCGACGTCGATGACCATGGGCCACGACCGGGCATCGAAGCCCGCCGGCGGATCGATCAGGATCGCGGTACGCCGTTTGGCAACGAGGCCGATCGGCGCAACGCCGGCCAAGCCCGCGATCTGGTCGGCCCAGGCGCCCGCAGCATCGACCAGGAGGTCGCCGCTGAAGCTGCCTCACGCCGTATCGAGGTGCCACTGCCGCCCGATGCGCTCGATCGCGGTGATGGCGGCGCCGGTGACCAACTGGCCGCCGCGCCGACGCCGCCCGCGAAGATATCCCTGATGCAGCGCGCTGACGTCGATCGCCATGGCATCGTGCTCGAACAGACCGCCGATGACATAGCCGCGCGCGATCAGCGGCACGAGCGCGCACACCCCGCCGGCGTCGAGCCGACGCACCGCCGCCGCGGCCTGGCGCTCTGCCGCCTCGAGCGCCAGACGCTGATCCGGCCGCGCGATGTGCAGCATGCCGCGCGGCGCGAGCAGCGGGTGATCGGTGAAATCCGGCGGCGGCTGGGCGAGGAAGCTGCGGCTGGCGCGGGCGAGCGCGCGCAACCGGGCTGCCATAGGTCTCGGTCAGCATCGCCGCCGAGCGCCCGGTACTATGATAGCCCGGCTGCGCCTCTGCCTCCAGCAGGATCACCGAGCCGCGCGCGGCGAGTTCGAAGGCAAGCGAGCTGCCGGCGATGCCTGCGCCGGCGATCAGCACATCGGCGCGCGCCGTCACAATCGCGGCCGCGTCTAGTCGCCGATGCTGCCGCCGAAGCCAAAGTCGAGCCAGCGCGGCAGGAAACCGAAACCGTAGGTCTCCTCGTAATCATCGGGAAACAGGGTGCTCGCGGTGCGCCACAACAGACGCCGGAACCCCTGATCGGTCGGGCCGGACACCGTGCTTTCAGTGCGCGTCACGCCGAGCACCTGACCGTCGCGGCAGAATGCCGCAACGATCCGGACCGGCGTGGCGCCCGGTCCGGTGGCCGTGCCGTCGGGCCCGGCGCAAAGGGTCTCCGGATCGGGGTCGCGCAGCGGGTTGAAGACCGTCACGACCCGCGGCTCGGGCGCGGCCGCCCGCTCGGGCGAGATGGTAAACTGGGTACGCATGCCGGTTACGCCCGCGCTCAGCTCCGCGCTCGTGAGTGCGTTCAGCCGTGCTTGGTCCATCGCGAACGGATTGCCGACTACGGTCATGAGGACTGGCTGCTTGGCGTCGGCGAGGGCGCGCCGCGCCGTGATCCGAGCTCCGGGATCGCCCCAGGAACAGCCCGCCAGCAAGGTACCGCTGAGCAGGACGCCGGACCAGCGCAGCCGCCGGCGCCAGCGCGGCGCGGTGCGGAGCCGAGGAGCCGCCATGGGGGCGTACCGATCAGGCCTGATCGACGTGATCGCTGGGGCTGACTTCATCCGCCGTGCGATCACCGGCTGCGGCGCGGTGGTGCGCCCGCGCGTGCCAGTGGCGCGCCGACAGCAGGCGCCGATCGCCCTCGATCCGATCGGCGATGTAGCGCAGGGCCTGGGCGGCGCTGCCCGGCAGCGTACCCGGGCTGATCAGCACGCGCACCGGCACGTCGTCGGACAGCTCATGCTCGAGCTCGACCGAGAGCCCGAGGTCGTCGGAACGCGCCGCCGGGTAAGCGTCGAAGCGCACGAACGGCTCGGGCTCCTGGTCGTTGTACTGCTCGAGCAGCTCGCGCTTGGACGGCCTGCGCGGCCCTGGCGCTTCGAAGATGCCGCGCATCAGGCGGCGCTTGAGGTCTTCGGGCTGGTTGTGAAACATCTCGCGCGCCGCGCGCAGCGCGGGCAGGTCCCCGGAGCGGAGCGCCCGGTCGATGCGGTAGCCGAGTACCGCATCCAGGCCCAGCTCGGCGCTCACCAGCGGGCGCAGCTCCTGCAGGAAGTGGCGAAGCGCACGCCTCTCACCGACGTAGCGTTCCCCGTCCATGGGCGTGCCAATGCCTCCACCGCAACTTAACCGAATGTTAAGACTTCCGGCGCGGCTCGACAATCGGCAATAGGGTTAGAAAATCATCCTATGGGGTGCCGGCGCGTACTCGGCCAGGGCAAAATCGATTCCCCGGGGCTCGCCGCAGCCGCTCAGGACCCGCGTGAAGGACGGCGGCGCGTGAGCACCGGGCCGCGATCGAACAGGCCGTCCTGATCGCCGAAGCCATCCCAGGCGGGCCGACTCTGCCGGGCGAACAGCTCGAGATAAGGCCCGGGCAGCAGCCGCTCGATCCGCGCATAGGTCTCTTCCGGCTTGCGCGAGTGCTCGCGCCGCGGCGCGATCAGCAGCTTCTGCACGTCGCCGGCGCTGCGCTTGGGCTGGCCACGCGTGGCCAAGAGGCACGGCTCGGGATTGGCGCGGGTCCAAAATCCGAGGCCGGTGAAGAAATCGCGCTCGGCAAGCAGCGGCCATTCGCGCGACAGCCGCCCTGCCATCGACCTGTTCAGCTTGACCCAGTAAAAGCCGACGGTCTTGTACGTGAAGCCCCACGCCTCGATCACCTCGAGCGCCCGCGGCAGCAGCGGATCCGTCGCCCAGACCAGCAGCACAGCATCTGCCGCCGCCCATGTCGCCACCGGGAACGCCTTGATCTCATCGAGCGACAAGCAGTCGTAGTGAGCCTCGGCGCTGCGTCCCTTGCCCTTGTCCGAGTAGGTGGCGAATTGCCACGGCGGGTCGGCATAGATCACCCGGTACCGGCCAGCCTGCGGCGGTGCATTCATCGTTCGAGCTCCCGATATCGGTCCTTGGTCTATCAGGCTTGAGCGGCGCAAGAAGGCGCCGTGCAGCGACGTGTCCTTCTTGAAGGTGCGCGATACCGAAGCGAGCGGCGCCGACCCCGCCAACTGCCGAAGCGACGCCGCCGAAGGGCGGGCGAGCTTGGCTGCATGCGCGGCGCACGTCCTGCCGGTCAGTAGGTTCCCGGGTAGAGCCCGCCGTCGATCAGAAAGTTCTGGCCGGTGATGTAGCTCGCCTGGGCGCTGCAGATGAAGGCGCACAGCTCACCGAACTCCTCGGGCGTGCCGAACCGCTTGGCCGGGACCTGGGCGCGCGCTTCGGCCTCGACCTCGGCGGCCGGCCGGCCCGCTTTCTGCGCGGCAAAGGCCATTCCGGCGCGCAACCGGTCGGTCGCGAAGCGCCCGGGCAGAATATTGTTGATGGTGACGTTGTGCTCGACCGTCTGGCGCGCGATCCCGGCGACGAACCCGGTCAGCCCGGCGCGCGCGCCATTCGACAGGCCGAGTTGCGGGATCGGTGCCTTGACCGAGCTCGAGGTGATGTTGACGATGCGTCCGAACCTGCGCGCGATCATGCCGTCGACGGTCGCCTTGATCAGCATGATCGCCGTGATCATGTTGGCGTTGCACGCGCGCAGCCAGTCCTCCTCGTCCCACTCGCGGAAGTCGCCGGGCGGCGGCCCGCCGGCGTTGTTGACCAGGATGTCGGGCTCAGGACAGGCGGCGAGCGCCGCGGCCCGGCCGTCCCCCGTTGTGATGTCGCCGGCCACGGCGGTGACCTTGCCGCCCGTCGCTCGGGCGATCTCATCGGCGGCTGCCTCCAGCGTGTCTTCGCTGCGCGCGGTGATCGTCACCGCGACGCCGTTTTTGGCCAGCGCGAGCGCGCACCCCCGCCCGAGACCCTTGCTTGCGGCGCACACGAGCGCCGTCTTGCCGGCGATGCCCAGGTCCATGGATTTCCTCCCTCAGGTCTGTGCTGATTCCATCCGTGCCAAAAGCGCATGCGCGAGCGCGACCGTGATCGGGCGCCCCTGGCGCAGCGATGCCGCATCGAGGCCGGCGACCATCGCCTGCGCGGCATCGAACGAGCGTTCCATGTGGCGGACCAGATATTCGATCAGCGCCTCGGGCACGACCAGCTGCCGATCAGCGAACAGCTTGAGCAGGACGGCGCCGAGCAAAACGTCGTCGGGCGGCCCGATCGCGACAGCCGGCGCCGCCCGCAGGCGCGATGCCAGATCCGGCAACCGCAGCGCCCAGGCGCCGACCGGCCGGCGCGCGGTGAGGAGCAGGTAGCCGCCGCGCTCGCGCAGGCGGTTGTAGAAGGACAAGAGAGCCTTCTCGTCGGCGACCGGCTCTGCGTGGTCCAGGACCCAGGTATGGTGCGCATCCGGATCCGCCGTCGCAAGCGCCCCGCGGGTCAGCCAACCGCCGCCGGAGCGGCTCAGCCAGATGCGCGCCAGATGGCTCTTGCCGCAACCGGGCGGGCCATGCACGACCAGGGCGGATTCCGGCCAGTCCGGCCATCGCGCCAGCCAGGCCAGCGCCTCACGATTGGACAAGCCCGGCATGAAATCCTCGGCGCCGCTTGCCGGCGTGTGCGCGAAATCGAGCCGCAGCTGTTCGCCCATCACCCGCGCTTCACTGGCATCGGCACACGGTACAGCCGGCTCGCTTTGTACTGGGCGAGCGCGAAGCGGATCAGCACGCCGAGCACCCCGGCCACCGGCACCGCGAGCAGCGTGCCAAGGAAGCCGAACAGCACGGTTCCGGCGAGCACGGCGAAGATGATCCACACCGGATGCAGGTGGATTCGGTCGCCGACCACGCGTGGCGAGATCAGGTTGCCTTCGATGAACTGGCCGAGCGCGAACACCCCGGCCACCAATGCTACCCTGACCAGATCCTGGAACTGGAATGCGGCGACGGCGAGACCGACGCAGGCGCCGATCGCCATGCCGAGGTAGGGAATGAATGAGAAGAACCCGGTGAGCAGCCCTATGATCATGCCGTATTTCAGGCCGACCAGCCACAGGCCGAACGCATAGAACAGCGCGAGAAACATGCACACCATGCCCTGACCGCGAATGAAGCCGGCGAGGACCTCGTCGATCTCCGCCGCGAGACGGCGTACGGCTGGCATGTAGTCGGGCGGCACGTGCCCGGCGACGCGCGCCACCATGCGGTCCCAGTCGCGCAGCATGTAAAAGGTAACGACCGGTGTGATGAACAGCAGCGACACGATGTTGAGCAGGGCGACGCCCGACTGGAGCAGGCCGGTGATCGCGTTGATCAGGACCTCCATTGCCTGGGTCCAGTACTGCTTGAGCAGCCCTTCCGCGGAGACGTCCAGCTCGGCCGACGCCCAGCTCGCGATACCGCTGAGGCGCGGCAGCAGGCGTTCACGCAAGCCCTCCAGATAATCCGGCAACGCCCTGGCCAGCTCCGCCGCCTGGGTCAACAGAATCGGCAGCAGCAGCACCAGCACGAGCACCAGCGCGAGGAAGAAGCCGACCGAGATGACGATCGTGGCGCTGGTGCGGCCTAGACCGACGCGTTGCAGCCGGTCGGCCGCGGGATCGAGCAGATAAGCCCCGCCCAGGCCGACCAGAAAGGGCAGCAGGATGGGGCGGAACACGTACAGGCAGATCAGAAGGACGAAAAGCGGCACCAGCCCGATCAGAGCGAGCCGTACGCCTTGCTTCAAGAAGTCTGCTCCGATCTGATCGAGCGCACCGCCTGCCCTGCATAACCGGCGCCGGACAGCAGGGTCGTGAGCGCCACGACGACGATCAGGACCTCGACCGTGGCAGCCAAGTCGACCCAGCCACCGACGTGGCCAAGAGCGCAAGCTGCCAGTAGAACTTGCGCAAAGGTATTGATCTTACCGATCAAGAGGGGTTTGGGGCGGAACATGCGATGGCGCCGACGGATCAGCGCGACGCCGCAGACGATCAGCAGATCGCGTCCGATCACCAGGGCGACCAGCCAGACCGGCAGCCACTCGCCCATGGCCAAGGCAACGTAGATGCCGTCGAGCAGGACCTTGTCGGCCAGCGGGTCGAGATAGGAGCCGAGAGTGGTCTTGGCATTGAAGCGCTTGGCGACGAATCCATCGATCGCATCGGACAGCGCCGCCGCAAGAAACAGCCAGAAGGCTGCCTGCAGCCGTTCGGTGACGATCAGCCATACCAGGGGCGCCACCATCAGGAGGCGGCCGACGGTGATCAGATTGGCGAGGTTGACGGGTGAGCGGCTCAGGACGATGTCGACGTCACGCTCGCCGGTTCGCCTGGGCTGCGCCTTGCGCCCGTGGGTAGCAACCGCCATGATTCTCCTTCTCGCGATAGCGCCAAGCCGATCCGCCCCAGCGCCTCCTCGAGGCGGACCTGATCGCCTATATAACTAATCTGGGCGCGCACCTTGTCCCTGGCGAACATCGCAATCTGGACGTCCGTCACCTCGGTAAGGCCATCGAGTCCACGATTAATCTCCACCCAGTCCGACAACTGAACGATCGGTATGTCCACCACCATGACCGCGCGCTGGTCGTAGCGCAAGAGATTGGCGCTCTTCCACTCCTCGTCCAAGCTGTCCTGGATACCGACGACCGCCTCTGCCATCAGGTCGTCCAGCGTTTGCCCCGGAGCCGCGACGAACGTCTCGGGGGCATTTGTCTGCTCGACTCCGCCCCGCCGCATTTCGAGCTCGAGCGCAGGCGGCGCCGTAGCAGCGCCGGTCGCGGCGCCGCCGCGTGGCGTGGCGACCACCACCAGCACCTCGTTGCTGCCATAGCGCTGGCCGAGCGCGGCCAGTCCCTCGGTGTCGCCGGCCATGGCCCGGTCGGGCGTCACCATGGCCATGTCCTGCAGGTCGCCCAGCGGCAGAACCAGGCGGAGGAGGCGCTCGGAATCCAGATGCTCGGCCCATGCCTGCCACCATGGGTTGTTTTCGGGCCACAATTGCGCGCCTTCGCCCGTCCGATATACCGGCACGACCACGACCGGCTCCGATACCCTTTCGGCATAGCTGAGCCCTTGGGCCTGCAGCAGCTCGCGCACCGCGTCCGGCTGATAGCCCACCGTGAGCTGGGCGAGATAGCGATTGCTCGAGACCTGCTCCTCGGCGATCTCGAAGTTCTGCACGTAGCGCTCGATTTCGGCCGGGCCCACTACCGGCAGCCGGCCGTACGCATCGGCTGGCACCAGGCGGCGGAACAGACGGCGCAGGCCTTCGATCTGGCCCTGCACCAGCGCCTGTTCGCGCGCCGCGACGGCGTCGGAAGCAGACGCGTCGACCGGGATCCGGCTCACCTGGAACAGGTTGGCCGTATCCTGGGCGCGGCTCGCTGACAGCGGCAACCACGCGAGCACGGCGACAAGCGCGAGGGCGATCACCACTCGGGAGTGAGCCATTGCAAAGCGATCCATATCGCCTAAGTTGGGGCGCCATCCGCTCGCCTCGAACGCCACAGTAGCCACGCCGGCGGCCATGACACAAGAGAAGCGAGACGCGCTGGACCCGGGCCGTTACCAAAGCGCCGGGGTTGACATCGATGCCGGGCAGGCGTTCGTGCGCGCGATTCGTCCGCTGGTGCGCTCGACCGCCCGCGCCGGCGCCAGTCCGGAGCTCAAGGGGTTCGCGGGCTTCTTTGATCTGGCGGAGGCCGGAGTCCAGGACCCCATCCTGGTCGCCGCAACCGATGGCGTCGGCACCAAGGTGCAGCTGACCGCCCGCTGCGGGTGCCACCAAGTCACCGGCATCGATCTCGTCGCCATGTGCGTCAACGATCTTTTGGTGCACGGCGCGCAGCCGCTGTTCTTTCTGGATTATCTGGCGACGAGCAAGCTCGATCCGGCGACCGCCCGCGAAGTGATCGAAGGTATCGTCGAGGGCTGCCGGCAGGCCGGCTGCGCCCTGATCGGCGGCGAGACCGCCGAGATGCCGGAGCACTACCGTCCGGGCGACTACGATCTCGCCGGGTTCGCGGTCGGTGCGGTCGAGCGGAGCCGGCGTCTGCCGCGGCACGACGTCAAACCCGGCGACGCGCTTCTGGGCCTTGCCTCGAGCGGCGCGCACGCCAACGGCTTCACTTTGATCCGTCAGGTGCTGCGCCAACAAAATCTGTTCCTCGGCGATCCGGCGCCCTTCGCGCCCGGTGAGACGGTGGCATCGGCCCTGCTCGTACCGACCCGCATCTACGTGCGCAGCCTGCTCGATCTGTTCGATCAAGAGGTGATCAAGGCGCTCGCGCACATCACGGGCGGCGGGCTCATCGAAAACGTGCCGCGGGTGCTGCCGGACGGCGTGGTCGCCCGCATCGACCCCGCCAGCTGGCGCGCTCCGCCGCTGTTCCGCTGGCTGCACGAGGCCGGGCAGGTCAGTCCGGCAGAGATGCTGCGGGTGTTCAATTGCGGCATCGGCATGGTCGCGGTGGTGGACGCCGCACAGGTCGATGCGGTCACGCGCCAGCTGAGCGAGCGCGGCGAGACGGTCTACCGCCTGGGCGACTTGGCGCCCGGCGATGGGCCGGCGCGGGTCGAAATCGCGGGTGCTTGAGCGGAAGCCGAGCCGCGCGCCCGTGCGCACCGCGGTCCTCATCTCCGGCCGCGGCTCCAATCTCGCCGCTCTGATTGACGCATGCAGGCGGCCAGGCGCCAGCGCCGAGATTGGCCTGGTGATCTCAAGCCGTCCGGACGCGGCCGGGCTGCAGCGCGCGCGGGCGGTCGGACTTCCGGCAGAAACGGTGGACCATCGCCGGTTCAAGCGACGGGAGGAGTTCGATCGTCACGTCAGCGAGATGCTCGAAACCCATGACATCGGCCTGGTTTGCCTCGCAGGCTTCATGCGGGTGCTGGGCGCCTGGTTTGTCGCGCGCTGGCGCGACCGGCTGCTCAACATCCATCCTTCGCTGCTGCCGGCGTTTCCCGGACTGGACACCCATCGGCGTGCGCTCGCGGCGGGCGTGCGCTTTTCCGGCTGCACGGTTCACTTCGTGCGCGCGGAGGTGGACGCGGGACCGATCATCGTTCAGGGCGTGGTCCCGGTACTGGCCGAGGACACGGCCGACGCGTTGGGCGCCCGCGTCTTGCAAGCCGAGCACCGCTGCTACCCCGTGGCGCTGGAGCTGGTCGCGTCCGGGCGCGCGCGGGTGACGGACGAGCGCGTGCTGATCGCGGGCGCCGAGACGCCGGCGACGGTCTTGATCAATCCGGAACCGCAGTGACGTTGCGACCTGGACATCACCAAGCCGCAGCGCCACAAGTCAGTCGCCGCTGTCCGATGCTAAGGCCGCCGTTCGGCCGCTACCACGCGCCCGGGCGGCGAGCTGCCGACGCTTCAGCCGAAACGGCGCCCGGGCGGGCGATCCGGTGATCTGGAGCGGATCTTGCGCACCACCTCGAACGCTTTGTGCTGACGCTGTTGATAGCTCCGGTCGGGCGTCGGGCCGATCGACACGCCGACCTCGGCAAGCGCGGCATCCATCTCCCGCTGCAGCTCCGGCGCCGGCCGGCAGGCCGGCGGCCAGCGCACCGTCCGCTCCCTGCCGTCATCGAACGCCCGCCGTGGTTCCCGGCCATCGTCGAATGAACGGCGTGGCTCTCTGCCGGGGCCGAACGAGCGGCGTGGTTCCTGGCTATCGTCAAACGACCGGCGTTGCCGCGGGCCGCGCTCTTTGAGATCCATTTTTTCTTCCTCGCTCCGCGGTGTCCAAAGACCCGCATTCCTCAAATTGGGTCGCGCCAAAGAGAAACCAAGAGGCAATTGTCGCAAGAGATAT
>JBKPNX010000041.1:0-33135 GCA_046732855.1 Pseudomonadota bacterium | reverse complement strand
GCCCAGGCCATGGCCGGCGAGCCGCGGCCGAGCATGGCGCCGGCGCCGGCCGTCATGGTCGGCGGCCAGCCGATGCTGCCGAGCCGGACCATCATCGACAACGCGGTCAACTCGGCCGACCACACCACCCTGGTCGCGGCGGTCGCGGCGGCGGGCCTGGTCGATACGCTGCAGGGCGAGGGCCCGTTCACCGTGTTCGCGCCGGTCGACAGCGCCTTCGCCGCCCTGCCTCCCGGCTCCGTGGACGACCTGATGAAGCCGGAGAACCGCGCCGCGCTTACCGGCATTCTCACCTACCACGTGGTCCCTGGCCGGCTCGACGCCGCGGCGCTGTGGCAGCGCGTGGCCGAGGGCGAGGGCGCTGCGGAGCTCGTCACGATCAACGGCGAGAAGCTCCGGATCAGGGCGAACGGGCCGAACAACTTGGTGCTCGAGGATGAGCGCGGCGGCACCGCCACGATCTCGACCTACAACGTCTATCAGTCGAACGGCGTGATCCACGTCATCGACGACGTGCTGCTGCCGGGCTGAGCCCCGGTGCGGCCGCCCGCCGGGCCCCGCCGGTCGAGCGGACCACTGCCACCGCGCCCGACGCAGCGAAGGACGCTCCATCATGGCTCGAGAACGCGCCGCCGCTCGGCAGCTGCCGGCGCGGCCAAGGCCTGCGCGCAACCATGTTGCATGACGGCCAGGTCGAGCCGTCGCCGCTCGCGCGGCTGCTTGCCCCCACGGCGGCGCGTGATCAGCGGGCGTTCGCCGAGCTCTACCGCGCGAGCAGCGCGAAGCTCTACGGGATCGTCCTGCGCATCCTGCGCGATCGCGAGCAGGCGAACGAGGTGCTGCAGGAGGCGTATCTGCGGATCTGGCAGCACGCCGCCGACTACCGGGCGGACAAAGGGTCGCCGATGACCTGGATGATCGCGGTGGCGCGCAACCGCGCGCTCGACCGGCGCGTCCGCCAGCCCGAGCTGCCGCTCGACGACATCGCCGAGCTGGAACCTCTGAGCGCCGATCGGGCGGACCCGCTCGACCGGGTATCGGCGCCGAGGCGGGCGCGCTCGGCCACTGCCTCGGCGAGCTCGAGCACCGCCAGCGCCAGTGCGTTTCTGCTGGCCTATACCGAGGGCTATACCCATGCCGAGCTGGCGCAGCGGCTCGACTGCCCGCTCGGCACGATTAAGAGCCTGATCCGGCGGGGCCTGTTGCGGCTCAAGCGATGCCTCCAGCGATGATCGACGACCTCCCGGAGTCCGAAGCGCTCGCCGCCGAATACGCCCTCGGCAGCCTCGACCGCCCGACCCGCCTCCGGGTGGAACGGCTGCGGCAGAGCGACCCCGCGTTCGCCCGACTGGTCGACTTCTGGCAGCAGCGCCTGGTTCCGCTCGCCGCAATCGTCCCGCCGGTCGCACCGCCGCCCGCAGTCTGGGCGGCGATCAAGCAGGCGCTGGCCGGCCAGCGGCGGGCGCCGTTGCCGCGTTCTGTGCCGCGGCGTCGACCGGGGCGGCTCGGCGGCCTGCATGGCGAGCGCCTCAGGCTGGCGGACAGCCTCGCCTTCTGGCGCTGGTCGGCGTTCGGCGCCAGCGCGCTGGCGGCCGCGCTCGCCCTGTACATTGCCCTCGGGCCAACCGCGCCGCCCACAACGCGCTATGTGGCGCTGCTCGGCGCGGGTGACGCCAGCCCGGCCCTGCTGGTCACGGTCGATCCCGCCGCCGGGCGCATGACCATCCGACCGCTGGAGACGGCCGCGGTCGAGGATCGCACGCTGCAGCTGTGGCTGGTGGCCGGCGGTCAGCCTTGAGCCGCTGGGCGGCTCGCCGACCGGCCTGCCGACCGGGCCGGTAATCTATCAGGGCCGCTGCTCGCGCTCGCGCAGTGAGCCCCCTGCCGGGGCGGCATGCCGGGGCGGCATGGCGGGCGCAGCGCGGATCTGTGCTGTGGCGGGCGGGGCGATCCGGCCACGGGCGTTCCGGGCACGGCCTTGTGCCCGACGGGACGCCGAACCATATCCTGCGCAGCGCGGCCCGGCTCGGGCCGCTTTTTTATGGCCCGTGCCCATGGATCTGCGCAACGTCGCGATCATCGCCCACGTCGACCACGGCAAGACCACCCTGGTCGACCGCCTGCTGCAGCAGAGCGGGACGTTCCGCGCCAATCAGCAGGTCGCCGAGCGCGCGCTCGACTGGAACGATCTCGAGCGCGAGCGCGGCATCACGATTCTGGCGAAATGCACTTCGGTCGTCTGGCAAGGCACGCGCATTAACATCGTCGACACGCCGGGCCATGCCGATTTCGGCGGCGAGGTCGAGCGCATTCTGTCCATGGTCGACGGCGTGCTGCTGCTGGTCGATGCCGCCGAGGGACCGATGCCGCAGACCAAGTTCGTGCTCGGCAAGGCGCTGCGCCTGGGCCTGCGCCCGATCGTGGTGATCAACAAGGTCGACCGGCCGGATCAGCGCGCGCACACGGTGCACAACGAGGTGTTCGACCTGTTCGCCGCGCTCGGCGCGACCGAGGCGCAGCTCGATTTCCCGACTTTGTTCGCCTCGGCGCGCGAAGGCTGGGCGGTCCCCGACCCCGCCGCGCCGCGCGCAGCCGGCATGGCGCCCCTGTTCGAGCTGATCCGGCGCCACGTCCCGGCGCCGCGCGTCGCCGCGGACGGGCCGTTCGTGATGCTCGCGAGCACGCTCGAGCGCGACCCGCACCTCGGCCGCCTGCTGACCGGTCGGGTCGAATCCGGCGCCATCCAGCCGAACGCGACGATCCAGGCGCTCGGCCGCGACGGCCTGCCGATCGAGCAAGCGCGGGTGACCAAGATCCTCGCGTTCCGCGGCCTGGAGCGGGTCGGGCTGGAGGAGGCGCGCGCCGGCGACATCGTGGCGCTCGCCGGCTTCGATCGCGCCACCGTGGCGGACACCCTGTGCGACCTCGAGGTCGACCAGGCGCTGCCCGCGCAGCCGATCGATCCGCCGACGCTCGCCATGACCTTCTCCGCCAACGACTCGCCGCTCGCCGGCCAGGAGGGCAGCAACGCCACCTCGCGCGTGCTCGGCGAGCGGCTGCGGCGCGAGGCCGAGGGCAACGTCGCGATCCGGGTCACCCGGTCGGAGACGGGCGACGGGTTCGAGGTCGCCGGGCGCGGCGAGCTGCAGCTCGCGGTGCTGATCGAGACCGTGCGGCGCGAGGGCTACGAACTCGCGATCGGTCGCCCGCGGGTACTGCTGCAGACCGACCCCGCCACCGGCCAGATCCTCGAGCCGATCGAGGAGGTGGTGATCGACCTCGACGAGGAGTTCGCCGGGCCGGTGGTCGAGAAGCTGTGCCGGCGCCGCGCCGAGCTGGTCGAGATGCGCCCGACCGGGGCCGGCAAGCAGCGCCTCGTGTTCTTCGCGCCGTCGCGCGCGCTGATCGGCTATCACAACGAGTTCCTGACCGACACGCGCGGCACCGGCGTGATCAATCGCCTGTTCCACGGTTTTGCGCCGTACCGCGGCAGCATCGAGGGCCGGCGCGCGGGCGTGCTCGTGTCGCTCGAGCGCGGCGCGGCGGTCGCCTACGCGCTGTGGAACCTCGAGGAGCGCGGCGTGCTGTTCATCCGCCCGGGCGATCCGGTCTATCCGGGCATGATCATCGGCGAGCACAGCCGGCAGAACGACCTCGACGTCAATCCGCTGAAGGCCAAGCAGCTGACCAACATCCGCGCCGCCGGCAAGGACGACAACGTGCTGCTGACCCCGCCGATGCGCCTGACCTTGGAGCAGGCGCTCGCTTACATCGAGGACGACGAGCTGGTCGAGGTGACGCCGCAATCGGTCCGGCTGCGCAAGCGCAATCTCGACGCGACCGAGCGACGCCGGGAGGCCAAGCGCGCCGCGGTCGCGTAGGCGTCACGTTAGACCACTCCGTCGCGTCTGAGCAGGTCGATCTGCTCGGGCGCGTAGCCAAGTTCGCCGAGAACCGCGTCAGTGTGCTCGCCGAGCTGCGGCGCCGGGCGGCGCAGGCGCGCCGGCGTGGCGCTGAGCTTCATCGGAAATCCGGTCATGCGCACCGGGCCGTGGGGCGGCTGTTCGATCTCCAGCACCATCTCCTGCGCCTGCACCTGCGGATCGGCGAACACCTCGGCGAGGTTCATCACCCGGCCGCACGGCACGCCCGCGGCATTGAGACGCTCGATCCAGGCATCGACGCTGGCTTCCCCGATCTTGGCGTTGATCAGCGGGCGCAGGCGCTCGCGGTTGCGCACCCGCGCGGCATTGTCGGCGAACGCGGGGTCGTCCAGCAGGGGACCAAGGCCCAGCGCCTCGAGGAAGCGTCTGACGTGCACCGGCGTGCTCGGCGCGATGGCGACCTCGCCGTCCGCGGCATGGAACAGACCGTAGGGATAGATCACGGGATGGTCGTTGCCGGTGCGCTCGGGCAGCTGCCCGGTCGCGAAGTACTGCGCCGAGAAGTAGGCGAGCATGCTGATCAGGCCGCCGGTGAGGCTGGCCTCGACCCGCTGGCCCTGCCCGGAGCCTGGGCCGCCGCGCGCGACCAGCGCGGCGACGATGCCGAACGCCGCGTACAGGCCGGCGATCAGGTCGGCGATCGGCGGCCCGGCGCGCACCGGCTCCCCCTCCGCCGCGCCATTGACGCTCATGAAGCCGCTCATCGCCTGGGCGATGAAGTCGAACGCCGGCCGGTCGACGTACGGTCCGCTGCTGCCGTAGCCGTTCACGCTGCCGACGATCAGCGCCGGGTTGAGCTGCGCCAGGCGTGCCGGATCGAAGCCCATCCTGGCGAGCACGCCCGGCCGGTAGTTCTCGACCAGCACGTCGGCGCCGCGGATCAGATCGGCGAGCACCGCCCGGCCGGCGTCGCCGTATAGGTCGAGGGTCAGCGATTTCTTGTTGCGATTGAACTGGGCGTAGTACCAGCTGAGCCCGTCCCTGATCGCGCCCTGGCCGCGCACCGGGTCGCCGCGCCCGGGCGGCTCCACCTTGATCACCTCGGCGCCGAGATCGGCGAGCAGCTGGGTGCAGAACGGCCCCGCGAGAATGCGGGTCAGGTCGATCACCCTGATGCCGGACAGCGGCACCGCGCTCAGCCGGCCGCGGTCGCGACCTCGTCGGGGCTGTGCAGGCGCAGGCGCGGCCCCGCCTTCATCACCTGCCCGGGCAGGCTGCGGCCGAGCACCTGCTCCACATGCCGGGCTGCGGCGCACAGCTTGTCGAGATCGATGCCGGTCTCGATCCCCATCTCGTGCAGCATATAGACCAGGTCCTCGGTGCAGATGTTGCCTGTCGCGCCCGCGGCGAACGGGCAGCCGCCGAGGCCGGCGAACGATGCCTCGTAGACGTCGATCCCCTCGGCGAGCCCGGCCATCACGTTGACCAGGCCAAGTCCGCGGGTGTTGTGGAAATGCAGCGCGAT
Source organism: Pseudomonadota bacterium (assembly GCA_046732855.1). Taxonomy (GTDB): domain Bacteria; phylum Pseudomonadota; class Alphaproteobacteria; order Geminicoccales; family Geminicoccaceae; genus JBKPNX01. The sequence continues at coordinate 27,726 of JBKPNX010000041.1, read as the reverse complement.
CGGCAGCTCCGGCACCCGCTCCTTGAGATGGCGGCAGCGCTCGGCGACGAGCGGCGGCGTCGCCATGCCGGTGGTGTCGCCGAGGCTGACGCCCCGCATGCCGAGGTCGCGCAAGCGCGCCGCGATGGCGCCGACCTGCTCGACCGGCACCTCGCCCTCGAACGGGCAGCCGAACGCGGTCGCGATCGCACCCTCGACCGGGACCCCGATCTGGTTCGCGATGCGCATGACCTCTTCGAACCCGGCGAGCGAGTCCGCGATCGAGCGATTGACGTTGTTCTGATTGTGGGTCTCTGACGCCGATAGGAACACGCGGATCTCGTCGACCCCGGCGGCAGCCGCGCGCGCCGCGCCTTTGGCGTTCGGCACCAGAGCGGCGAACTTGGTGCCGCGCGAGCGATCGAGCTTCGCCAGCACCTCGGCGGCGTCGACCAGCTGCGGCACCGCGCGCGGCGACACGAACGAGGAGAACTCGATGATCGGCAGGCCGGCGTCGACCAGCTGATTGATCAGCGCGATCTTGGTCGCGGTCGGGATGAAGTCGCGCTCGATCTGAAAGCCGTCGCGCGGCCCGACCTCGGTGACGGTGACCTTTCTCGGCATGTCTCGCTCCTGCAGCCCTAGGAGCGCCAGTGCGGCGGCGCCACGCCGGCGATCGGCGAGCGGAATGTGGCGATCCGATCCGCGAACAGCGAGCCCAAAAAGACGGTCTTCAGGTCGGGCCCGCCGAACGCCACGCTCGACAGGTTGCCGAGCACGCTCTGTCGGCCGGCGTCGATGTCGGCGCGGCCGAGGCGGTTCTCGGCGTAGTGGAGCTCGGCCCGCGCCACCGCCTCCGCGTCCGCATCTTCGAGGATCACCTCCTGGCTGCCGTCCGGCGCGAGGCGCAGCAGACGGTTGCTGACCACGCTCGCGATCCAGATGCCGCCCTCGGTGTCGAAGTCGAAGCCGTCCGGGAAAGTGCCTGCGCCGAACTCGGCCACCGTCTCGCGCGCACCGAGCTCGCCGCGCGCCCTGATCTTGAAGCGGCTGAGACGCCGGGCGATGGTCTCGTTCACGTACAGCCAGCGTCCCGACGGATCGACCTTGGTCTCGTTGGTGAAGCCGAGACCATCGGCGACGATGCGCACGTCCCTCCTGTCTTTGAGGACGATGTAGCCGTCGGCGACATCGCGCGAGAACGCCTGCTCGCGCGGCACGTGGCGGGTGCTGACCGAGACCCAGAGGCGCAGATCGCCGTCCTGCTGCTCGGCGTGCACGAAGTTGGTCGGCGGCAGGGCCATGCCTTTGACCTCGATCACCTCGGGGATCAGCTCGCCGTCCGGCATCAGCCGCCACGCCCCGCCCAGATGCCCGATGTTGGCGACGGCGAAGCTGCGGTCGGGGAGCAGCGAGAAGCCATTCGGCAGAAAGCCGTCGACCCCGTAGCCGGCGAGGAACTCCTGCCGCCCGTCCGTGCGCAGGCAGGTGATGCCGCCGCGCTTGTCCGAAACGAACACGTCGCCGCGCGCGGTCGTCACGACGCATTCGGGCCGCGCCAGATCTTGGCCGACGAACTGCAGGTCCGTTACGGCGATTCCGAACGATGTCATCCCGCTCCCTCGCGGCCGCGCATGGTCACACGCAACGTCGGGCACTGCAACTCGCCTGCAGCTGCTGTGGCGCGGTCCGCTCAGCGTCGTCCGCTACAGACCGAGGCTGAGCTGACGCGGCGCGGTCGGCACCAGCGCGAAGTTGGATACCGACAGCCCGAGCAGCCGCACCGGCCGGAGCGGCGGCTCCGGATGGTGCAGCAGCCACGCGGCGAGCGTCAGCAGCTCCTCGGCGCTGTGCACCCAGTCGGCCTGGGTGTGCTGGCGCGTGGTTACGGTGAAGTCGTGGTGCTTGATCTTGAGCGTCACCGTGCGGCCGAAGCTGTCGGCCGCGGTCATGCGCTCGGCGACCTGCTCGGCGATCGGCCGCAGCCGCTCGAGCATCAGGCCCGGATCGCCCAAGTCGTGATCGAAGGTGCGCTCGGCGCCGATCGACTTGTACGGCCGGTCCGGCGTCACCTCGCGCTCGTCCAGCCCGCGCACGATCCGGAAATAATGACGGCCGACCTTGCCGAAGCGGTGGACCAGCTCGTCCTCCGAGCGCACGGCCAGATCGGCGCCGTTTCGGATACCGAGCGCCTTCATCCGCTCCGCGGTCTTCGGGCCGATGCCGAAGAACCGCTCGATCGGCAGACCGGCGATGAATGCCTCGGCCTGCTCCGGCCGGATCACCGCGAGCCCGTCCGGCTTGTGCAGGTCCGAGGCGACCTTGGCGAGGAACTTGTTGAACGACACGCCGGCCGATGCGGTGAGCCCGGTCGCCGCCCTGATCTCTTGTTTGATCGCGCGCGCGATCGCGGTGGCAGAGGGCGGCCCGCGCCGGGGCGCGGTCACGTCGAGATAGGCCTCATCCAGCGAAAGCGGCTCGACCAGGGCGGTGTAGGACAGGAAGATGTCGCGGATCTGCCGGCTCGCGGCGTGATAGGCGTCGAAGCGGGTGCGCACGAAGATCAGCTCGGGGCAGAGCCGGCGCGCCTGAAAGCCCGGCATCGCCGAGCGCACGCCGAACCGGCGCGCCTCGTAGCTCGCGGCCATGACCACGCCGCGCGCGCCGCCGCCGCCGACCGCGACCGGCCTGCCGCGCAGCTCCGGATGGTCGCGCTGCTCGACCGACGCGTAGAACGCGTCCATGTCGACGTGAATGATCTTGCGCATCGCCGCGGCGGAGGGGCGACCGGCGGATCCTAGAGATGCTCCTTGCCGTCGTACAGCTTGAGCACGGCGATGCCGTCGAGCTCGCCGTGGCCCTTGGCCACGAGCGTGCGGAACAGGGTCGTTGCCTGGCTCGCCATCGGCGTCGGCACCTGCAGCGCCTTGGCGAGGCCGTGCACCATGTCGAGGTCCTTCAGCACCTGGAAGGCATAGCCGGCGGGCTCGAAGTCGCGCGCGACCATCCGGGGATAGAGGCGCTCGAGCAGGTTGCTGCCGGCGTAGCCGGCGCCGAGCGCGGCGGGGATCACGCTCGCGTCCACACCCCCCGCTTCCGCCAGCGCCAGCGCCTCGGCCAGGATGCAGTAGTTGGCGAGCACGATCACCTGGTTGACCATCTTGGTGACCTGCCCGGCGCCGAGCGGGCCCATGTGGGTGCAGGTCCCGAGCTGGTCGAGGACCGGCCGCACCGCCGCGACGTCGGCCTCGTCACCGCCGGCCATGAGCGCAAGCGTGCCCGCCTCAGCCGCGGGCGGACCGCCCGACACCGGGGCGTCGACCCAGCGCATGCCGGTGTCCGCGGCAAGGCGGGCCGCGAGCTGCCTGGTGGCCTCGACCTGGGTGGTCGAGTGGTCGACCAGCACCTTGCCGCGCGCCGCGCCCCCGGCGACGCCGTCCGGGCCGAACACGGCGGCGGCCAAATCGTCCTTGGTCATGACGCTGACGTGGACGATGGCGCTCGCCCGCGCCACCTCGGCCGCCGAGCTCGCGGCGCGAATCCCGTGTGCCTGCGCCCGCGCCACCTTATCCGGGACAATATCGTAGCCGGTCACGCGATGGCCGCAGGCGACTAGGCGTCGGGTGAACGCCTGACCCATGAGGCCGAGACCGATGAAGCCGAGATCCTGTTTCTCGTGTGCCATGGCTCGCCAGCCCCTGCCGCGACGCGCTGGGTCTATCGCTGCTCAGGTCATACGGTTTGGCGTCGGTCGCGCCAAGGCGGATGCTCGAAGACGTGCGCTTTGGTGCCGCCTCGGCCGGTCGGTGCCGGGTGGTCAGAAGCGGTGTTTGAACCGCGCGCTCCGCCTGTGCTCCTCTGATCGAGCCGGCAAGACCTTCAGCCTGCCAACGATCGATTGCTTCGGCACTCGCCTGCGGGCTCGCGCGCGTCAGGCCGGTGCGGGGACGCGCTCGGCCGCAACCGGCTGGTCGAGGGCATAGCCGGTGGCGCGCACGGTGCGCAGCAGGTCCGGCTCGCCCTCCCCGTTCAGCGCGCGGCGCAGGCGGCGGATGGTGGCGTCGACCGTGCGCAGCTCGACGTCCTGATCGCGCCCCCACACCAGGTCGAGCAGCTGGCTGCGCGAGAACACCCGCCCGGGGCTCTCCAGCAGCTGGCGCAGCAGGCGGAACTCGGTCGGGCTGAGGTGCACCTCGCGGCCGGCGCGCGTCACCCGATAGCCCACGAGATCCATGCTCAGATCGGCGAAGCGCAGGACCTCCAAGGCAAACGCCGGCCGGATCCGGCGCAGCACCGCGCGCACCCGCGCGATCAGCTCGTCGAGCGAGAACGGCTTGGTGACGTAGTCGTCGGCGCCCGTGTCCAGCCCATGCAGTCGGTCGCGCTCCTCGGTCCGCGCGGTCAGTATGATGATCGGCAGATTCGCGGTCGCCGGCTGGCGGCGCAGCTGCCGGCACAGCTCGAGGCCGGACATGTACGGCAACATCCAGTCGAGCAGGACCAGGTCCGGCGTCTGCTCGGCGATCAGCGTGCGCGCCTCGTCGGCGTCATAGGCCTGCTCAACCACGAAGCCGGCGCGCTCCAGGTTGTACGCGAGCAGCTCCTGGAGCGCTGCTTCGTCTTCGACCACTAGGATGCGCGGCCTCATGGCCTTATCACCTCACACCGAGCTCGGCATCCGATTGATGCGCTGGCCGTGGATGATGTAGTGGATCTTCTCGGCGATGTTGGTCGCGTGATCGCCAATGCGTTCCAGATTCTTGGCCACGAAGATCAAATCGATGCACTGCGAGATGCTGCGTGCGTCTTCCATCATGTAGGTGAGCAGCTCGCGGAACAAGCTCGTGAACATGTCGTCGACTTCGTCGTCCCGGCGCCACACGGCGATCGCCTTGTCGGTGTCGCGCTCGACATAGGCGTCGAGCACGTCCTTGACCATGGACTGGGTGATCTGCGCCATGCGCGGAATGGTATAGAGCGGCTTGACCGGCGCCTCCTTGGCCAGCCGCTCGCACCGCTTGGCGATGTTGGTGGCGTAGTCGCCGATGCGCTCCAGATCGTTCGAGATCTTCATCCCCATGGCGATCAGGCGCAGGTCCCCCGCCATGGGTTGGCGCGTCGCCAGCAGCCGGATGGCGAATTGATCGATCTCCTCCTCCATCAGATCGATCTGATCGTCGTGCTCGACCACGAGGTTGGCCTGTTCGATGTCGCGATCGACCAGCGCCTCGACCGCGCGCGCGATCTGCCGCTCGACCAGGCCGCCCATCTCGAGGATCTTGCGGGTCAGGAGCGTGATGTGCTCGTCGTAGGATTTGACGATGTGATCGGTCGCCATGGGCCCCAGCTCAGCCGAATCGACCGGTAATGTAGTCTTGCGTCATCGCTTCCTTCGGGTTGGTGAAGATGCGGTCAGTCTCGTCGTATTCGATCAATTTGCCAAGATGGAAAAACGCGGTGTTCTGGGAAACACGCGCTGCCTGCTGCATGTTGTGCGTGACGATCACGATGGTGAAATGACGCCTCAGCTCATCGATCAATTCTTCGATGTGAGCGGTCGCGATCGGATCGAGCGCGGAGCACGGCTCGTCCATCAAAATCACCTCGGGGCTGACCGCGATCGCGCGGGCGATGCACAGGCGCTGCTGCTGGCCGCCGGACAGGCTGTTGCCCGGGGCGCCCAGGCGGTCCTTGACCTCCTCGAACAGGCCGGCGCCCCGCAGACTCGCCTCGACCAGGTCGTCCAGCTCCGTCCTGGTCGCGGCGAGGCCGTGGATGCGCGGCCCGTAGGCGACATTCTCGAAGATCGACTTTGGGAACGGGTTCGGCTTCTGGAACACCATGCCGACCCTGGCGCGCAGCTGCACGACATCGACCGAGCGGTCGTAGATGTCCTTTCCGTCGAGGCGGATGTCGCCCGCGATCCGGACCCCCTCGATCACGTCGTTCATCCGGTTGAGGCAGCGCAGGAAGGTCGACTTGCCGCAGCCGCTCGGCCCGATCAGCGCGGTGACCTCACGCTCAGCGATATCAAGGCTAACGTCGTACAGCGCCTGCTTCTCACCGTACCAGAGATTCACGCGGCGCGTCATCAGCTTGGCCGTTGCCAGCGCAGTCGAAGCTTCGTGGCGCTTAACCACAGGTGGCGGCGCGGTTCGGGCTGCGCTCACCATCTGATCTGGAACCTTTGGCGCAAGAACACCGCGGCCGCGTTCATCACGATCAGGAAACCGAGCAGGACCAGGATCGCGGCCGCAGTCCGCTCGGTGAACGCGCGCTCGGGGCTGTCGGCCCAGAGAAAGATCTGTACCGGCAACGCCGTGGCGGGCGAGAGCGGCCCGTCCGGAATGTCGACGATGAACGCGACCATGCCGATCATCAATAGCGGCGCGGTCTCGCCGAGCGCATGCGCCATCCCAATGATCGTGCCGGTCATGACGCCGGGCAAGGCGCGCGGCAGCACATGATGCGCAACGGTCTGGATCCTGGAGGCCCCGATACCGAGCGCCGCTTCGCGGATCGACGGCGGAACCCCGCGCAACGCCGCTCGCGTTGCGACCACCATGATCGGCAGGGTCATCAGGCTGAGCGTCAATCCGCCAACCAGAGGCGCCGAACGGGGCAGGTGAAACACATTGAGAAACACGGCCAAGCCAAGCAAGCCGAAGACGATCGAAGGCACGGCGGCGAGGTTGTTGATGTTGACTTCAATCAGGTCGACCCACCGCGTGTTCTTGGGCGCGAACTCTTCAAGAAAAATCGCCGCGCCGACCCCGAGCGGGACCGAGAGGACCAGGGTGACCAGAAGCATATAGAACGAGCCGACCACCGCTCCCCAGATGCCTGCCAGTTCCGGCTCCCGCGAGTCGCCGTTCGTGAATAACCATTTGTTGAACTTCAACTCGATCTGTCCGGCCGAAGCCAGGGCATCGACCCACTGGATCTGCTGATCCTTAATCCGGCGCGCGCTCTGCGGCAGATCACGGTCGACGAAGCCCTTCCAGAACTGGTCGACATCATCGTCGGCGAGCAGCCAGACCGGCCGCACGGTGCCGACGACCTTCGGATCATCGAGCACCATGTCGCGCAGCTGCGCGGGCGCGCCCGAGCTGATCAGGCCACGCAAGGCACGCACCTCCCTGCGTCCTTCCACGGTCGGGAACACCTCGGCCAACGCCACCTTGATCAGCTGGCTGTAGTCCGCCCGCGACAATGCCTCGGGACTGCGCGCGCCGTCGGGGTCGATGGTGGCCTCGTCGAAATAGACGTCCAGCCGGATGTTGGTCTGGACGAACGCCGTGTAGCCCTGCGCGACGATCGTCACGAGCAGCAGCGCGAGCAGGCCGAGTGCGGTCAGGACAGCTAGAAGCCCGATCGCCTTGAACCGGCGCTCGGCGGCGTAGCGCCTGCGCAGGCGCGCCTGGACGGCCTCAGGGCTGAGCTGTCGCGGGCGCACGATCGATGGCGCAAGGCCGGCGCTATTGGCGATGTCAGTCATACTTTTCGCGGTACGTCCGCAGAATGTGCAGGGCCAGCACGTTGAGCATGAGCGTCGAGACGAACAACACCAAGCCGAGGGCGAACGCGGACAGCGTCTTGGCGCTGTCGAACTCCTGGTCGCCCGTCAGCAGGGTCACGATCTGAACGGTCACCGTGGTGACCGCCTCGAGCGGATTCGCGGTGAGATTGGCGGCCAGCCCGGCGGCCATGACCACGATCATGGTCTCGCCGATCGCCCGCGACACGGCGAGCAGAAACCCGGCGATGATCCCCGGCAGCGCGGCCGGCACGACCACCCTAGTGATCGTCTCGGCGGTTGTCGCGCCCAGGCCGAGGGAGGCCTCGCGCAACGACCGCGGCACGGAGCGGAACGCATCGTCCGACAACGACGACACGAACGGGATGATCATGATCCCCATCACCGTGCCAGCGGCGAGCGCGCTCTCAGAGGACACGCCGAGCCCGATGCTGCGGCCGAGGTCGCGCACGAACGGCGCCACGGTGAGCGCGGCGAAGAAGCCGTAGACCACGGTCGGCACGCCGGCCAGGATCTCCATGATCGGCTTGGCAGCGGCGCGGAACTGCGGTGGCGCGTACTCGGCCAGGTAGATCGCGGACAACAGGCCGATCGGTCCCGCGACCGCCATGGCGATCACCGTGATCAGCAGCGTGCCGGTAAACAGCGGCACGGCGCCGAAGCTGCCCGACGCACCGACCTGGTCGGCGCGGATCGCGGTCTGTGGGCTCCACTCCAGGCCGAACAGGAAGTTCGAGATCGGCACGCGCTCGAAGAACCGGGCCGATTCGAATAGCACCGAGAATACAATGCCGGCGGTGATCATGATCGATACTGCCGCGGTCAGCAGCAACCCGGTCGAGACCCACTGCTCGACGCGGTTGCGCGCGCGAAAGTCGCGCTCAATACGGCCGAGCCCGATCGCGCTGCCGGCCCCGGCGAGCGCCAGCGCACCCGCCATGAACGCCACCGTCGAGACGCCCTCGAGCTGACGCCACAGGTCAGCCGCCGCGCGCATCGCGTGGTTCGGCTCCATGTTCGTCGGCAGACCGGCCGCCATGCGGCGGACGTCGGCGAAGAAGAAGCTCAGCATGGCCGGCGCCTGCTCGGCGATCCCGGGCGGCAGCCGGCTGGCGACCACCCAGCGCAGCACCAGATCACCGAACAGAAGCCACGACAACCAGAGGGCAAGCGCCGGTCCGGCGCACAGCAGCGCAACATACCAGGCATAGTGGCCCGGCTTGGAGTGCAGGTTGGCGATGCTGCCATCGCTCTTGGCCAGCGCGCGGCGCCAGCCGAGATAGAAAGCGGCGCCAGCGAGCAGGACGATCAGCAGCGTGGTGGTCATGTCGGACGGGGCCCCATGTGGGCAGCGCCAGTCACGGGCAGGGCGACGGGGGGTCAGCCGCCAGCATGACTGCCACCCCGCTCGCCACATCCCTCACATAGTCAGCGGAGTGAAGCTCAACGCCTGCTCGCGGACTTTCTTCAGCTCGTCCTCCGGCAAGGGGATCAGGCCCTTGTCGGCGAGATACCCGTCCTCGCCGATCGCTGCATCGCTGGTGAACTCCTCGACGTATTCCTTGATCCCCGGGATCACGTCGAGATGCGCGTTCTTGACGTAGAAGTACAAGGGGCGGGATACCGGATAGGCGCCGTCGGCGATGTTCTCGAAGGTCGGCGCCTCGCCATTGATCAGGCTGCCCTGCAGCTGGTCGAGGTTCTGGTCGAGAAAGCTGAAGCCGAAGATGCCGAACGCGTCGTGGTTGGCCTCGAGCTTCTGCACGATCAGGTTGTCGTTCTCGCCGGCCTCGATGAACGTGCCGTCCTCGCGCATCGTCTGACAGGCCTTCGCCTTGGCGTCAGCGTCGAGCGCCTGGATCTCCGGGAACTCGGCGCAGCCCTTGTCCATCACCAGCTCGACGAACGCGTCGCGCGTCCCCGAGGTCGGCGGCGGGCCGAGCACTTCGATCTTCTTGTCGGGCAGCGAGGGATCGATGTCGCGCCAGTTCCGGTACGGGTTGGCCTTGATCTCGCCGCCGACCGGGACCTCCTTGGCGAGCGCTTGCCAGATCTGGGCGATGGTCACCTTCATCGGCTCGCTGTCGTTGCTGTTGGCCAGCACGATGCCGTCGTAGCCGATGTTGACCTCGGTGATCGCCTCGACGCCGTTGCCGGCGCACTGCTGCACCTCGGATTCCTTGATCCGGCGCGAGGCATTTGCCAAGTCGGGGTGCTTCTCGCCGACCCCGGCGCAGAACAGCTTGAGCCCGCCGCCCGTGCCGGTGCTCTCGACCACCGGGGTCGGGAATTTGTACTTGGTGCCGAACTGCTCGGCGACTGTGGTGGCGAAAGGATAGACCGTCGATGAGCCGACGATGCGGATCTGATCGCGTGCCTCCGCCACACCGGTCAAGCCGACGACGGCAGCCCCGGCCAAGCCGAGCGCCATGGTTACGCGGGTCATGGGGGTCCTCCGCTTTTGGGTCGTCTTGATCGTGCCGTCCCTCGATGCGGCTTATGTGAGCGCTGTGTGACGGTTTTGTGACAGCCGGGCCAAATCGGGGATAATAGCTACTAGGCGGGCAGATATACCGTTACGGTTGTACCGTGGCCGAGCTCGCTGGCGATCGCCAGGTGGCCGCGATGGCGGCGCAGGATATGCTTGACGATCGCCAGGCCGAGCCCGGTACCGCCCAGCTGGCGCGAGCGCGCCGGGTCGACCCGGAAGAATCGCTCGGTGACCCGCGGCAGATGTTCGCGGGCGATGCCCGGCCCGTTGTCCTCGACCACCACCCGGACGGTCGGCCGGCCGCTGAGCGGGCCGGCGCCGTGCGGCGCTGCTGCCAGCTGCTCGCAGGCGATCCCGACGCGGCCGTTCTCGCCGCCGTATTTGATCGCGTTGTCGATCAGGTTGGTGAGCAGCTGGATCAGCTGATCGCGATCGCCGACAATGGCCGGCAGCTCTTCGGGCCAGCGCCGCTCCAGGGCGACGATGCGGCTCTGGGCGTACGGCTGCAACGTGTCGACCACCGTCTCGAGGCAGGCGATCAGATCGACCCGGTCGCTCGGGAACTGGTGCTCGCTCGCCTCGATCCGCGACAGCGACAGCAGGTCGTTGACCAGCCGGGTCATGCGCGCCGCCTCGGCGGCCATGGTCTTGAGGAAGCGCGCCCGCGCCTGCGCATCGTCCCGCGCCGGACCGGTCAGCGTCTCGATGAAGCCGGACAGCGCCGCGAGCGGCGTGCGCAGCTCGTGGCTGGCGTTGGCGACGAAGTCCGAGCGCATGCGCTCGATCATCAGCTGCTCGGTCAGCTCGCGCAGCCCGATCAGGGCCGCGGTGCGCGCACGCAGTTGGATCGGCAGGACCTCGACCCCAAACGCGCGCGGCGGCGGTCCCGGCAGCTGCAGCGTGAGCTGGGCGCGGCCGTGACCTTGCAGCGCCTGATCGACCGCCGCCAGCACGCCCGGATCGCGCAGGCTCGCCTCGAGCGGCTTGGTCGCGGGGTTATGCCCGAGCAGCCGTTCGGCCGCAGGATTGGCGCTGGCGACGACGCGGCGGGCGTCGACCACGAGCAGCGGATCGGGCAGCGCCTCGAGCAGCGTGCGCAGCAGGCGGTCGGTCTCGGCGCGCCGCGCGCGCTCTTCTGAGAGCGCGCGATCGAGCCGGTGCAGGACGGTCGCCAGCTCGTCGCCGCCGAGCGGGCCGAACTGCGGCAACGGCGGCGGCTCGCGGCCTTCGGCGAGCGCGGTCAGATAGCTGCCGGTGGCCTCGAGCCGGCGCTCGCGCCGCCAGGCGAGCACGCCGCTCAGGATCAGGCCGAGCAGCCAGGCGAGCAGCGCCGCCCAGGGCGTCAGGTGGCTGAACGCCGTGAGGATCAGGAGCGTGATTGTGACCGGCAGCGCCAGCCACGCCGTGCGCATCAGCAGGCGCCGCGGCGGCACCTCCGGCGCGTCCGCTCTGGACAGGGACTCAGGTCGTGAGCTCGGGGAGATCGCGGTACAGCTCCAATGACGCGGGGTTGGCGAGCGCATCGACGTTCTTGACCGCGCGCCCGTGAATCGTCTCGCGCACCGCCAGCTCGGCGATCTTGTTGTTCATGGTGCGCGGGATGTCGACGACGCTCAGGATCTTGGCGGGCACGTGGCGCGGCGTGCAGTTGGTGCGGATCTGACGCCGGATCCGCTCGGCGAGCGCGGGATCTAGGGTCGCCCCCTCCGCGACGCGCACGAACAGCACCACGCGCGTATCGCCGTCCCACTCCTGGCCGACCGCGAGCGCCTCGAGCACCTCGGGAATCTGCTCCACCTGACGGTAGATCTCGGCTGTGCCGATGCGCACGCCGCCGGGGTTGAGCACCGCATCGGAGCGCCCATAGATGATCAGGCCGTCGTGCGCAGTCAGCTCGACGTGATCGCCGTGCGTCCACACGCCGGGAAAACGCTCGAAATAGGCGGCGCGATAGCGGCTGCCGTCGGGATCGTTCCAAAAAGCCACCGGCATCGACGGGAACGGCTTGACGCACACCAGCTCGCCGGGCTCGCCGACCACCGCCTCGCCGCGCTCGTTCCATACCTCGACCGCCATGCCGAGGCCGCGCGTCTGCAGCTCGCCGCGCCAGACCGGCGCGATCGGGTTGCCGAGCGCGAAGCAGCCCATGATGTCGGTGCCGCCGGAGATAGAGGCGAGGTGCAGGTCCTGCTTGATGCTCCGGTAAACGAAATCGAAGCTCTCGGGCACCAAGGGCGAGCCGGTTGACAGAATCGCGCGCAGCGCGCCGAGATCGTGGGTCCTGGCCGGCTCGAGCCCCGCCTTCTTGACCGCGTCGATGTACTTCGCGCTGGTGCCGAACACGGTCACCCCTTCGGCCTGCGCCAGATCGAACAGGCGCGAGGCGGTGGGATGGAAGGGCGAGCCGTCGTACGTCACCAGGGTCGCGCCGGTCGCAAGCGCGCTCACCTGCCAGTTCCACATCATCCAGCCGCAGGTCGTGAAGTAGAAGATCCGATCCTCCGGCTTGAGATCGGTGTGCAGCAGCAGCTCCTTCAAATGATGGAGCAGGGTGCCGCCGGCGCCGTGCACGATCGCCTTGGGCACCCCGGTGGTGCCCGACGAATAGAGAATGTAGACCGGGTGGGCGAACGGCAGCTGGGCAAACGGGATCGGCCCGGGATCGTTCACCACGAAATCATCATACGACACCGCGCCGGCGAGCGAGCCGGGCGCGGGCGCCGGCTCGAGGAACGGCGCCATGACCACGCGCTGCAGTCCCGGCAGGCGGGCCGCGATCTCGGCGAGCTTGCCGCGCACGTCGATCGGCTTGCCGTTGTAGCGGTAGCCGTCGATCGTGATCAGCACCTTGGGCGCGATCTGGCCGAAGCGGTCGACCACCCCCTGGACGCCGAAGTCGGGCGAGCACGATGACCAGATCGCGCCGAGCGCGGTGGTCGCGAGCATGGCGACGATGGTCTTGGCCGCGTGCGGCATCACCGCCGCGACCCGGTCGCCCCGGCCGACGCCCTCGCGCCGGAGCGCCGCGGCAAGCCTCGCCACCTCCTGGTACAGCTCGCGGTAGCTCAGCTTGTCGCGCCGCCCGTCCTCGGTCCAGGCGATGATCGCGGGGCGGTCGTCGGGGTGGCGGAGCAGGTTCTCGGCGAAATTGAGCTCCGCGCCGACGAACCAGGCGGCGCCGGGCATCCGCTCGCCGTCGACCAGTACGTCCTGCCACCGCCGGCTTGCCTGCACCTCGCCGTAGCGCCAGAGCGCCGGCCAGAACAGCTCCGGGCGCTCGACCGACCAGGCCCTCAGCGCGGCATAGTCGCGCAGCCGCTCGCCGTGCGCCGCCGCCATCTCGCGCGCGAACGCCGTCATGTTGGCGCGCTCGATGCGCGCTTCCGACGGTTGCCAGAGAGGCTGATCCATTGCTGCGTTCCGGCGGCTCACCAGTCCGTTGGCGCGCGGCGCCTGCGTGCTAACATGTTCGCCTCGGGCGAGAAAAATGCAAGCCGCCGCACGCTCTGCATCGCGCTGGGCGCTGCTGCGCGCCCGGACCGAAGCCGTGGCGGCGCTGGCCTTGATTTACGGCCTCTCGATGTGCTAGGAATATTGACCTAACAAAAGCGCAGCGCCAGTGAGTACCATGTCGGAACTGATGCTCCGTCTCTACGACGGCTACGCGCACACGTCGCCGCAACTGCGCGACACCGTGCGCGAACTCCAGGCCATGCTGCGGCGCCACGATCGCGCCGTGGTGATCGACGGGCTGTTCGGCCGTGGCACCGAAGGACTGGTGCGTTCCTTTCAGCGCACGCGTGGCCTGTGCAGCGACGGGGTGGTCGGGCCCGACACCTGGCATGCCCTGCTCGAGCCGGACACGCCCGCCGAGCGCCTCGCCACCACCTATCCGCTCGATCACCCGATCCTGCTCGAGGATGGCGAGGCGGCCGCCCGCTACGGCGCGAGCATCGTCGCCGCCGCCGGAGACTTCGGCCTGCCGCCTTCGGTCATCGTCGCGCTCGGCTCGCGCGAATCGCGCTGGGGCCTGGCGCTCAGCCCCAAGGGACCGGGCGGCACCGCCGACCTGGCGCCCCGGCCGTTCCTCGGGCCGCACCGCGACCGCCCGCTGCCGCCGGACGGGGGTGGCTTCGCGCGCGGCCTGATGCAGCTCGATTTCGACGCGCACGAGTTCGCGCGGAGCGGCCCCTGGCACGAGCCCGACGCCAACGTCCGCCACGCGTGCGGGGTGCTGGTCGAGTTCCGGCCGGTGCTGCGCCGCCAGACGGTGCTGCGCGGCAATGGCCTGCTGCGCGCGATGCTCGCCGCCTACAACTGCGGCCTCGACAACGTGCTGCGCGCGACGCGCCATGGCTTCGACCTCGATTTCTACACGGCCGGACGCGACTATTCGCGCGACGTCCTCAACCGCGCCGGCTTCTTCGAGGCCCACGGCTGGGATTAGCCCACTGCCGTTTGACGACGAAGCCGCTCCGAGCGGCCTCTTATAACTTGCGATTGTCGCGAATGAGCGTAAGATTTGCCCGTTCATCGATAGGCCGTCCGGGGGGTCGGCCGAGCATAGCATCTTCGGCCGGGTTCCCTGGCATTAGGAGGGAAAACCATGGCTCGGGAATTAGGCGCTGCTTTCTTCGTCCTGACGATTGCGGTAGCCGCTGCGACACCCGCAACCGCGGAGCAGCCCTCGGTGGCAGTGCTGCCGTTCGCCAACCTGAGCGGCGACCCCGCGCAGGACTATCTAAACAACGTAGTCACCGACAATACGGTCAAGATCCTCGCCAAGGTCGGCGAACTATTTGTTGTCGCGGGTGGCTCACCCGCCGGCCAGGACAAGCCTTTGCCCGGCGTCGCCAAAGAACTCAACGTGCGCTACGTGTTGCAGGGTGGCGTGCAGCAGTCCGGCGATCGGGTCCACATGACCGCCACGCTCGGCGATGCCGTCGCCGACAAGACCCTGTGGTCCGAAAACTACGAACGCGAACTCAAAGCAGTCTTTGGCCTTCAGGACGAGATCACCCGCCAAGTGGTGACGTCATTGGGGGTTCAGCTCACCCCGGAGGAGCAACAGCGAATCTGGCACCGCCAGACGAGCGACCTCGAAGCCTACCGAGCGTACCTTGAGGGTCGAGAGCGTTTCCTACGTTTCACAAAGAGCGACATGGTCGAGGCTCAAAAGCTCTATCAGAAGGCGCTTGCACTGGACCCGGATTTCGCCCTTGCCTGGGCAGCGCTAGCATCAACGTACATTGATCAAGCCAGCTATCAATGGGCAAATGATCCCGCCGCGGCTTGGGCACGCGCCGCCGAAGCAGTCCAGAAAGCACTGGCCGTTGACGCATCCAATGCGTATGCCCTGTCGGCGTTGGGAAGTATCGAAGAACATCGAGGCGATCCCGTGAAGGCGGTTGCACTTTCGGAGAAGGCCGCCGCCTTCGCTCCCAATGACGCGTGGATGAATGCCAGGCTAGGAGCACGTTTGGCCCAAGCTGGAGGCAAGCCAAAGGAAGGGCTGGACTTGATCACTAAAGGCATGCGTCTTAACCGCGCTCATCCGGCTGTGTTTCTCGAATTTTCCGGTTGGGCGTACTACACCCTCGGCGACTACGACAAGGCGCTTGCCGCATTTGAGGAATACCACAAGCGCAGTCCCGATGATACAGATGGTGACGTCGAGATCATCTACACCTCCGCAACCATGGGCCAGCTGGAGAAAGCAAAGTCCGCGGTCGACGAGCTCCTCGAGAAACAACCGGATTTCACGATTGATGGGTACTCCAGCATCAACCGCTTCAAGGACCCGGCGGTCGCCAAGCTGATTCGCGACAACACGGCCAAGGCGGGCCTGCCGCAGTGAGGGGGGCCGGCGTAGGTCAAGCAGGGGCGCCGAGTTGGCGGGCGCGTAGCACGCGGTAGGTCGGAACTCGGCACCGCACCCGCCGGCGCGTCAGGGTCGATCGGGCGCCTCGGCGCTCTGCAACAGGGAGTCGAGCCGGGTCCGTTCTTCGGCGCTGAGCGGCGCGGCGGGCGCGTCCTTGGCACGCCGGTGCCGGGCGACATAGCCGACGATCCCGGCGGCGCCGATCAGGAGCACCAGCGCCGGGCCGAACCACAGGCCCCAGGTCGCCGGCTCGAGCGGCGGCTTGAGCAGCACGAAGTCGCCGTAGCGCGCGGTCAGATAGCCGATGATCTCCTGATCGCTCCGGCCGGCGACCAGCTGCTCGCGCACGAGCCGGCGCAGGTCGCGGGCGAGGTCCGCGTCCGAATCGTCGATCGACTGGTTCTGGCAGACCAGACAGCGCAGCTGTTTCGCGAGCGCGCGGGCGCGCTGCTCCAGCGCCGGATCCTTGAGGATCTCGTCGGGGTTGGTCGCGGCCAGCGCCGGCGCGGCCAGGGAGAGGGCGACCAGGTGCAGGGGCACGAGGCAGACCAGCAGCCAGGCCAGGCGCCTCATTTGGGCTTGCCTTCCACCCGCAGCAGCGGGTCGCGTGGCTGTTCCCGATCCAGCTGCTCGAGCAGCGGCCGCAGGATCTGGTCGACGTCGCGTGCCTGCAGCGGCCCGACGAAGCGATAGCGGATGCGCCCCGCGCGATCGATCACGAAGGTCTCCGGCACGCCGTAGACGCCCCAGTCGATCGCGACCCGACCATCCCGGTCGGCGCCGACGGCGCGGTACGGGTCGCCGAGCTCGGCCAGCCAGCCGGCCGCGTCCTCCGCCGGGTCCTTGTAGTTGATGCCGTAGATCGCGACCCCTTCCGCCGCGAGCGCCCGCAGCACCGGATGCTCGACCCGGCACGGCACGCACCACGACGCGAACACGTTGACCAGGCTGACGCCACCCATGAGATCGGCGCTGCTGAAGCCCGGCCCGTCGCGCCCGGGCAGCGGCGGCAGCGCGAACTCCGGCACGGGGTGATCGATCAGTGCGGACGGCAGCGTGCTGGGGTCGCGGGTCAGGCCGACCGCAAGCCCGATGCCGACCCCGACGAAGATGACTGCCGGCAGGACGAACAGGAGCCGGCGCAGATTCATCGGCTCATGCTCCGGCCGGCGCCGCGGCGAGGCGCGCGCGCGCCGGGAGCGGCGCGCCGACCCGGTGGCGACGATCGCTGAGCGACAGCATCCCGGCGAGCCCCATGATCATCACCCCGCCCCAGATCCACATCACGAGCGGGTTGTGATAGATGCGCACGGTGTGGGCGTCGGCTGCCCCGCCTTCGACCGGGTCGCCCAGCACCACGTACAGATCGCGCCACAGCCCGGTGTCGATCCCGGCTTCGGTGGTCGCCTGCTGCTCGACCGGATAGAAGCGTTTTTGCGGCAGCATCCGGGCGACCGCCGCGCCGTCCCGGGTGACGTCGAACGTCGCGCGCTTGGCGACGTAGTTCGGCCCCGGCACTTCGTCGATGCGGGCGAGCGTGAACTGATAGCCGGCGACCTCGGCGCGATCGCCCGGCTTCATCACCAGGATCGCCTCGCTCTGCCAGGCGCTGGACGCGGTGATGCCGGCGACGAGCACGCCGAGGCCGACGTGCGCCATGGTCATCGCGTACGCCGAGCGCGGCAGACCCTGCGCGCGTTGCCAGCTGCGCCGCAGCGGCACCCGCAGCAGCTGCACGCGGCCGGCCAGCTCGAGCAGCGAACCCGCGACCACCCAGACCGCGAGCGCCATCGCGAGCGCCGCGAGCACGTCCTTGCCCTGCGTCATCATCAGCTGCACGACCGCCGCCGCGGCGGTGACCGCGAGCGCGGCCTTGAGTCGGCCCAGCACGCCGGCGAGATCGCCCCGCTTCCAGGCGAGCATCGCGCCGATCGGCACCGCGATCAGCAGCGGCACCATCAACGGCGCGAAGGTGGCGTTGAAATAGGGCGGCCCGACCGAGATCTTCTCGCCGCTGACGGCTTCCAGGAGCAGCGGATAGAGCGTGCCGAGCAGCACGGTCGCGCACGCGGTGGCAAGCAGCAGGTTGTTGAGCAGCAGGCCGCCCTCGCGCGAGATCGGCGCGAACACGCCGCGGCCCTGGAGCTGCGGCGCGCGCCAGGCGTAGAGCGCGAGCGAGCCGCCGACCGCGATGCCGAGCAGCGCGAGGACGAAGATGCCGCGCGCCGGGTCGACCGCGAACGCGTGCACCGAGGTCAGCACGCCGGAGCGGACCAGAAAGGTGCCGAGCAGGCTCAGGGAAAAGGCGAGGATAGCGAGCAGGACGGTCCAGCTCTTCAGCGCATCGCGCTTTTCGACCACGATCGCCGAATGCAGCAACGCGGTCGCGGCGAGCCAGGGCATGAACGACGCGTTCTCCACCGGGTCCCAGAACCACCAGCCGCCCCAGCCGAGCTCGTAGTACGCCCAGTAGCTGCCGAGCGCGATGCCAAAGCTGAGGCAGCACCAGGCGACCAGCGTCCACGGCCGCACCCAGCGCGCCCAAGTGGCATCGACCCGGCCCTCGAGCAGCGCGGCGATCGCGAACGCGAACGCGATGGAAAGGCCGACGTAGCCCGCGTACAGCATCGGCGGATGCGCCGCGAGCGCCGGATCCTGAAGGATCGGATTGAAGCCCTGGCCGTCGAGCGGCGGCGGGTCGAGCCGCAGGAACGGGTTCGAGGTGAACAACATGAAGGCGAGAAAGCCGACCCCGATCAGCCCCTGTACCGCGAGCACGCGGGCCTGGAACGCGGGCGGCAGGTTGCGCCCGAACAGCGCGACCGCGCAGCCGTACAGGGCAAGGATCCACACCCACAGCACGAGCGAGCCCTCGTGATTGCCCCACGCGGCGGCGATCTTGTAGATCAGCGGCTTGCTGGAATGCGAGTTGGACGCGACGTCGAGGACCGAGAAATCGGACGTGGCGAAGGCGTGGATCAGCGCGCCGAAGGCCACGCTGACGAACACGAACTGGCCGAGCGCGGTCGAGCGGGCGAGCGCGATCAGACCGGCGTCGCCGCGCGCGGCGCCCCAGAGCGGCAGCGTGCCCTGAACCAGGGCCAGGCCGAACGCCAGCACTAGGGCGTAGTGACCGATCTCGACGATCATGGCTTTTCGCCTGCTCCGGCCGCGTGCCGCCAGACGCCCGCCTGCTTCAGCGCCTCGGCAACTTCGGGCGGCATGTAGTTCTCATCGTGCTTGGCGAGCACCTCGCCCGCGGTGAACACGCCATCGGCGCCGAGCTCGCCCTGGGCGACGATCCCCTGCCCCTCACGGAACAGGTCCGGCAGGATGCCGCGGTAGCGCACCGGCACCTCGTGCACCTGATCGGTCACGCGGAACAGCACGAGGCCGTCGTTGCCGGGCCGCTCGACGCTGCCCTTCACCACCAGGCCGCCCAGCCGGAAGCGCTTGTCAGGGTCGACCTTGCCGGCCGCGATGTCGCTCGGGGTGACGAAAAACGCGACGCTGTCGGACAGCGCGAACAGCACGAGGCCGCTCGCGCCGCCCAGCAGCAATAGCGCGAGGACGACCAGGATCAGGCGTTGTTGCTTGCGCAGGCGCATGTCGTCGTCACTCGGTCGCGTGGCTGGCGATCTCGACGCTCGCGGGGCGCTCCGCCGTGGTTCCCGGCTGCAGCTTCGGCCGGCTCGCCCGGGCGGGACGGATCAGGCGGCGGACCTGCTCGAGCTCCGCCTCGCGCCGCCGCGCCCCGCGCCAGCTCTGCACCAAGAGCGCGATCAGCACGAGCGCGGCGAAGCCGTACGCCGGCCAGACGTAGGCTGCATAACCGCCCATGGCGAAAAACTCGGTCAAGAATGCTCCCGGCCTCTCTGCTGGTCATGGGGCATCACTGCCGGCGGTTTACATAGCATGTGATCTGGCGCGCGCCACGCCCCCTGTTGCGGCAAGCGGCAGTTCGCCCTCTGCGCGTGCGGATCAGCACCCGACTGACGCGGCAGCGCGATGCGATGCCGTTTGGGATCTTAACCGCGGCGTGCTAGCACGGCGAGCTGGAGGGCGAAGCCCGACGAGGCGCTGCGTCGGACGAGTCTCGCCTTACTGCGCGGGTGAGCATGGCGATTCAACTCAGAGCACGGCACCAGACGGCGGACGCGCCGCCCGCGCTCGATCTGGCACGGGCGCGCGCCGAGCTCGACGCCCTGCTCGCGGCGGGCGGCGACAAGACCGCCTTCTTGCCCGCGCTGCGCCGCTGGCTCGGCCGGACGCGGGGGGCGATTCGCGCGCGTTTCGAGGCGGACAACGACGCCGAGACTGCCGTCGGCGATCACTGCCGCCTGATGGACGCGCTGGTCCACGGCCTGCTCGACCACGCGCTCGCCCGGGTGTTCCGGCGCGCCAATCCGACCGAAGGCGAGCGCATCGCGGTGGTCGCGGTCGGCGGCTACGGCCGCGCCGAGCTGGCCCCGCATTCCGACGTCGACCTGCTGTTTCTGCATCCGTACAAGCGGACCGCGCACAGCGAGCAGATGATCGAGTTCCTGCTGTACAGCCTCTGGGACCTTGGCCTCAAGGTGGGCCAGGCGACGCGCTCGGTCGCCGACTGCGTGCGTTCCGCCCGCACCGACCTGGCGGTCTGCACCAATCTGCTCGAGGCGCGCTTCCTGTGGGGCGATATCGGTCTGTTCGAGGAGTTCAGGCAGCGCTTCGAGCACGAGGTGATCGGCGGTCGCAGCGCCACGTTCGTCGAGGCCAAGCTCGCCGAGCGCGACGCCCGCCACCAGCGCACCGGCGACAGCCGCTACCTGCTCGAGCCGAACGTGAAGGAAGGGAAGGGCGGGCTGCGCGACCTGCAGACCCTGTTCTGGCTCGGTCGCTTCCTCTACCGCATCGAGCGGCCCGAGCAACTGGTCGCGCACGGCGTGCTCGATCCCTGGGCGCTGCGCCGGTTCACCAAGGCGCGGCGGTTCCTCTGGGCGGTGCGTTGTCACCTGCACTATCTGACCGACCGCCCCGAGGAGCGCCTGACCTTCGACCTGCAGCCGGAGATCGCGCGGCGCATGGGCTATCGCGATCGCCGCTCGTCGAGCACCGTCGAGCGTTTCATGAAGCACTACTACCTGATCGCCAAGGAGGTCGGCGCGCTGACCCGCATCTTTTGCGCCGCGCTCGAGATGCAGCACCAGCGCAAGCCGCGCCTCCACCTGAGCCGGTTCGGCTTCGGCCGCCGACGGGTCGACGGCATGGTGATCCAGGCCGGCCGGATCGCGCCCGCCGAGCCGGATTTGTTCGAGCGCGACCCGCTGGCGATGCTCCGTCTGTTCCGCATGGCGCAGGAGCGCGAGCTGGACATCCACCCCCAGGCTCTGCATGCGGTGACCCGCAATCTGCGGCGGATCGGCCCGGAGCTGCGCGAAGCGCCCGCGGCGAATGCGCTGTTCATGGCGATCCTGACCGCGCGCAAGGACCCGGAAAACGCGCTCAGGCGGATGAACGAGGCCGGCGTGCTCGGCCGCTTTCTGCCGGAGTTCGGCCGGGTCATCGCGCAGATGGAGCACAGCCTCTATCACGTCTACACGGTCGACGAGCACACCATCCGCGCGATCGGCATCCTGCATCAGATCGAGCACGGACTGCTGGCCGACGAGCTGCCGCTCGCGACCAGCCTGATGCCCCATCTGTTGTCGCGCACGGAACTGTACGTGGCGATGCTGTTCCATGACCTGGGCAAGGGTCGCGGCGGCGATCACGCCGAGATCGGGGCGCGCATGGTCGAGCGTACCGGGCCGCGGCTCGGGCTCAACGCCGAGCAGGTGGAGACGGTGGCCTGGCTGGTCCGCCACCACCTGCTGCTCAGCCAAACGGCGTTCAAGCGTGATGCTGACGACCCGAAGACGATCAGCGACGTCGCCGAGACGATCCAGTCGCCCGAGCGCCTGCGCCTCCTCTTGATCATGACCGCGGCCGACATCCGCGCGGTCGGCCCCAATGTGTGGAACGGATGGAAGGGCCAACTCCTGCGCACCCTCTACCACGAGACCGATGCGGCGCTCGCCGGCACCGCGGCGGGTGGCCGCACCGAACGGATCGCCGCCGCGCAGCAGGCGCTCGCCGACGCCCTGACCGGCTGGCCCGCGGACGCGGTGCGCGCCTTCGTCGAGCGTCAGGATGCGCGCTACTGGCTGAGCTTCACCACCGAGGTGCACGGCCGCCACGCCGCGCTGGTGCGCGCCGCCGAGGCCGAGGGCCGGCGCCTGACCGTGGACTTCGAGATCGACCGCTTCCGCGACCGTACCGAGATGCTGGTGTTCACCCCCGACCATCCGGGCCTGTTCATGAAGATCGCGGGGGCGATCGCGCTGAGTGGCGCGAGCATCGTCGACGCCCGCATCTTCACCACCGCCGACGGCATGGCGCTCGACAGCTTCGGCCTGCAGAACGCCGATGATCGCACCGCCGTCGCCGAGCCGAAGCGGCTCGAGCGCATCCGGCGCAACATCGAGCAGGCGCTCGAGGGCAGGATCTGGCTCGACCAGGCGTTGGCCGGCCGGCAGTCGCTGCCGGCGCGGACCGAGGTGTTCCAGGTCGAGCCCCGGGTGCTGATCGACAACAACGCCAGCCGGACGCATACCGTGATCGAGGTCAACGGCCGCGACCGCCCCGGGCTGCTGTACGACGTCGCCAAGACGTTGAAGGATTTGGGCCTGTCCATCTCCAGCGCGCACATCGGCACCTACGGCGAGCGTGTGGTCGATGTGTTCTACGTCAAGGACGTGTTCGGCCTGAAGGTCGCGCAACCCTCCAAGCTGCGCCAGATCCAGCGCCAGCTGATCGCCAGCCTGACGCCCGGCGCGGCCGCGCCGCCGGTGCCCCCGCGGCCGCGCGCAGGGACCGCCGCCGTTGGCAGCTGAGCTCGATCCGGCGCGCGTGGCGCCGCGCCCCGTGACGCTCGTCCGCTCGATCGCCACGGTCGGCGGCATCACCCTGGTCTCGCGCCTGCTCGGCTTCGTGCGCGACGTGATGATGGCCGCGCTGCTCGGCGCCGGCCCTCTGTCGGATGCCTTCTTCGTCGCCTTCAAGCTGCCCAACTTTCTACGTCGGCTGTTCGCTGAGGGCGCGTTCAACGCCGGCTTCGTGCCGATGTTTGCCCGCATCCTGGAGGGCGACGGCAGGGCGGTGGCGAAGACGTTCGCGGAGCAGGCCCAGGCCGCCCTGCTCGCGGTGCTGGTGCCGTTGACGGTGGTGGCGATCGCCGCGATGCCGTGGGTCATCTTCCTCACCGCCCCGGGCTTCGGGACCGATGATCCGCGCTATCACAGCGCGGTCGAGTTCTCGCGCATCACCTTCTGCTACATCCTGTTCATCTCGTTGACCGCGCTATATGGCGGCGTGCTCAACTCCCTCGGCCGCTTCGCCGCAGCGGCCGCCGCCCCGGTGATGCTGAACCTCAGCCTGATCGGCGCGATGATCGTGAGCGTGCTGTGGCTCGACGCGCCGGCTTACGCGCTGGCTTGGGGGGTCGCCGCGGCGGGTCTCCTGCAGTTCCTCTGGTTGTGGCTTTCGATCCGGCGCGAGGGCATGGCGCCCGCGCTGCGTTGGCCGCGGCTCACCCCTCAGGTCCGGCGCCTGTGGCGCCTGATCCTGCCCGGTGCGATTGGCGCGGGCGTCGCCCAGATCAATCTATACATGGACATCGTGCTGGCCTCGCTGCTGCCGCCCGGCGCGGTCTCGTATCTTTACTACGCCGACCGCGTGAACGAGCTGCCGGTCGGCGTGATCGGCGTGGCGGTGGGCACCGCGCTTTTGCCGCTGATGGCGCGCCAGCTGCGCGCCGGGCAGGTCGGCCACGCGATGCACAGCCAGAACCGGGCGCTCGAGCTCTCGCTCCTATTGACCGTGCCCGCCGCGCTCGCGCTGGTCGTGCTCAGCGCGCCCATCGTCCACGTCCTGTTCGAGCGCGGCGCGTTCGGCGCCGAGGCGAGCCGGGCGACCAGCGCGGCGCTCGCCGCCTACGCGCTCGGCCTGCCCGCGTACGTGCTGATCAAGGTGCTGACGCCCGGCTTCTTCGCCCGCGAGGACACGCGCACGCCGGTCAAGATCGCGATCGTGTGCATGATCAGCAACATCGTGATCGCGTTCGCCCTGATCTGGTGGCTCACCCACGTGGGGATCGCGCTGGCGACCACGATCTCGGCCTGGCTGAACACCGGTCTGCTGGCGCGCGGGCTGCGCCGCGAGAACCTGCTGCAGCCGGACGAGCGCCTGCGCCGGCGCGTGCCGCGCATCCTCGGGTCCAGCCTCGCCATGGCTGCCCTGCTCTGGCTGCTTCTGCAATGGCTCGAGCCGCTGCCGCCAACGCTCGGCCTCATCCTGCTGATCGGCGCGGGCGGGCTGGGGTTCCTTCTGGTCGCGCAGCTCTGCGACGCACTCGATGTCGCGGAGTTCCGGGCGATCTTCGCCAGGCGCCGGTCGTGACCGCGCCAGTGCGGTAGGCGAGAGCCCGGCACCATCGTCCCCTTGACGGCGCGCCTGCCGTCCCTATGACTGCCGCGACCGACCGACGAGAAGGCCAGCGATGAAAGGGCGGATCTTTTCCGGCATCCAGCCGAGCGGCAAGCTGCACCTCGGCAACTATCTCGGCGCCATCCGCAACTGGGTGCGCCTGCAGGGCGATTACGAGGCGATCTACTGCATCGTCGACCTGCACGCGATCACGGTGCCGCAGGAGCCTGCCGAGCTGCGCGCCAAGACCTACGAGGTCGCGGCCGGGTTCCTCGCCGCCGGCCTCGATCCCGAGCACAACACCATCTTCGTGCAGAGCCACGTGCCGGCGCACACCCAGCTCGCCTGGATCTTCAACTGCGTCACGCCGCTCGGCTGGCTCAACCGGATGACCCAGTTCAAGGACAAGGCCGGCAAGAACCGGGACGCGGCGCTCGCCGGCCTGTACGTCTACCCGGTGCTCATGGCAGCAGACATCCTCGCCTACCGCGGCACCCACGTGCCGGTCGGCGAGGACCAGAAGCAGCACCTCGAGCTGTCGCGTGACATCGCCGGGGCGTTCAACCGCAAGTACGCCACCGAGTTCTTCCCATTGCCGGAGCCGCTGATCTTGGGCGAGGCCACGCGCGTCATGAGTTTGCGCGACGGCCGGGCGAAGATGAGCAGCTCCGATCCAAGCGATCAGTCGCGCATCAACCTGACCGACGATGCCGATACCATCGCGCACAAGATCCGCCGGGCCAAGTCGGACAGCCAGATGGGCCTGAGCTACGACCCCGAGGACCGGCCCGAGGCCTCGAATCTGCTCAACATCTATGCGGCGCTGGCCGACCTGGCGCGCGCTGAGGTCGAGGCCCGCTTCGCCGAGAGCTCGTTTGCGTCGTTCAAGGGCGAGCTGGCCGAGCTCGCGGTCGAGAAGCTCGCGCCGATCACCGCCGAGATGCGCCGGCTGATGGACGACCGTGCCGAGATCGAGCGCCTGCTGCGCCGGGGCGCCGAGCGCGCCGAGGCGATCGCGCGCGACAATCTCGCGCGGGTCTACGACCTGGTCGGCTTCCTGCCGCACTGAGGGCCGGCGATGACCGACGCGACGCTGCATCCGACCGAAACGCCGGTCGCCCGGCCGTGGTACCGGCGCCGACCATGGCTGTGGCCGCTCCTGCTGATCGGCCTGCTCGTCGTCTACTACGTCGGCGGCATGCTCTGGCTGCACACGATCGACGACGATCCGGACTTCGGGCTGCAAAGTTCGGCGCCCGAAGGGGGCAGCCAGGCGGTCGCGGTCGCCGCCGATCTGATCAATCGCGAGATCAACGTGCATCGTTGGGTCGCCAACGACCCGTTCTTCCTGCCCGGCAGCCTGCTCGACAACATGCCGGAGTTTCAGCAGGGCATCGTCGCGGCGATCTCGCGCTTCACCCTCGAGCTTACCGACCAGGTCGGGCGCACGCGCGGGACCAGCCAGGCCGACGCCGATCTCGATCGGGCGATGGGCCTGCTCCGCTACCCCGGCACCATCTGGCTGTTCGACTTTCGCACCTCGTGGGCGCCGACCGCCAGCTCCGAGCAGCAGTACCGCCAGGCGGTGGCGGCGCTGCGCAGCTACAACCAGCGCCTCAGCCAGGGCCAGGCCGTGTTCGAGACCCGTGCCGACAACCTGCTCGGCACGCTCGACCGGATCGCCGCCGACATCGGCTCCTCCTCGGCCGCGCTGGACCACCAGATCAGGGCGGCCGGCTTCTGGCCCGACTTCGCCGCGGACAACGTGTTCTATGCGACCAAGGGCCGCCTCTATGCTTACTTCCTGCTCATGCGCGCGCTCCAGGTCGACTTCGCTAACGTGATCCGCGAACGCCAGCTGGGCAGCGCCTGGGCCCAGACCGTGGAGAGCTTCCGCGAGGCCGTGGCCTTGCAACCATGGGTGGTCGTGAACGGCGCGCCCGACGCCCAATTCATGCCGAGCCATCTGGCGTCGCAAGGTTTCTTCCTGCTGCGCGCGCGCGTGCAGCTCCGAGAGATCTCCAACATTCTGCTCAAATGAGCGGGCGCCGGTCGGCTTGCGCCGGGGCCACGCATGAGCCATCTTGCAGGTTAACAGGCTGGCGATCCCGCCCGGACGGCGCACGCCGATCGCGGGCGAGCCAGAAGGAATCGCGACATGTTCATCCAGACCGAACAGACGCCGAATCCGGCGACCCTGAAGTTCCTGCCCGGCCGCGAGGTCATGGCCCGCGGCGTCGCGGACTTCACGGATCCGGACAACGCCGCGGCCTCGCCGCTCGCAAGCCGCCTGTTCGAGGTCGACGGCGTGACCGGCGTGTTCTTCGGCTCGGATTTTATCACCGTCACCAAGGCCGCCGGTCAGGACTGGTACGTGCTCAAGCCCGCGGTGCTCGGCGCGATCATGGAGCATTACATGTCGGGCGACCCGGTCATGGTGCCCGAGGCCGCGGTAGAGGACGAGGAGGCCGGCGAGGAGGACGACGCGATCATCCGGCAGATCCGCGAGCTGATCGAGACGCGGGTCCGGCCGGCGGTCGCCCAGGATGGCGGCGACATCATCTTCCGCGGCTTCGAGCGCGGCGTCGTCTACCTGCACATGCGCGGCGCCTGCAGCGGTTGCCCGAGCTCGACCATCACGCTCAAGAACGGCATCGAGAACCTGCTCCGCTACTACGTCCCCGAAGTCGTGGAGGTTCGACCTGTCGCCTGATCAACCTTTGCCTGCTGCCCACGGCCCGTGATCCTGCTCGCCCTGGAAAGCGCCGCCTCGGTGTGTTCGGTTGCGCTGTGCGACGGCGCCGGGCAGCTGCTCGGCCATCGTCGCGGCGAGCGGGCGCCCGATCAGGCGGACCGGCTGGTCGAGCTGGTCGATGAGGCGTTGCGGGGCGCGGGCCTTGACTACGACGCGCTCGACCTGATCGCAGTCAACCATGGCCCCGGCAGTTTCACCGGCGTGCGCACCGGCGTCGCGGCGGCGCGCGGACTGGCGTTGGCGCTCGGCCGACCGGTGCTCGCGGTCAATACGCTCGAGGTGCTCGCTGCAGCGCTTGGGCCCCAGTCCGCCGGCACCATCGTCGCCGTCCTGGATGCCCGCCGCGGCCAGGTCTACGTGCAGAGCTTCGACCACCGGCTCGCGCCGCTCGGCCCGCCGAGCGTAGCGGCGCCGCAGCAAATCCGGCTCGACGACACCGCGCCGCCCATCAGGCTGGTCGGCAACGGCGCCGCGCTGATCCGCGCGGCGTTGCCGGAGGCATCGCCGATCGTCGGCGCGGCCGCGGAGCCCGACGCGTTGGGCGTGGCGCGCCGGGCGCTCGTCCGCCTCGCCGCGGG
>JBKPNX010000040.1:0-17166 GCA_046732855.1 Pseudomonadota bacterium | reverse complement strand
CTGCCCGACAGCGCCAGCGCCGCCAGCGCCGCGCCCGCCAACAAGGACTTTCTCATGCTTGCCTCCCTTTCCAGGCGCCATGCGCCATCTGTACCAGGTTCGGAGCGAGCACCGACAGGATCAGGAGCGCTCCGATCACGCTCGTCTGGGTGTTGCCCGTGATGTTGGCCAGTCCCATGCCGTTGCGCAGGTTGAGGATCAAGAGGATCGAGAGACCGACCCCGATCAGATTGCCCGACCCGCCGAAGATGCTGACGCCGCCGAGCAGCACGATGGTGATGATGTCGAGCTCGAAGCCTTGCGCGATGTCACCGCGCACCGAGCCGAGCCGGGCCGCGTAGAGCAGGCCGGCCAGGGCGGCGACGACGCCGGATGCGGTAAAGAGGAGCAGCTTGACCGGCCTGACCCGCACGCCGGAGTAGCGGGCGGTCTCGAGGCTGTTGCCCATCACATAGACCAGTCGGCCGAGCGCCGAGCCGTGCAGCACGATCGCGATCACGACGAACAGTGCGAGGAAGATGATGATCGCCAGGGTGAGCGGGCCGAGCAGCGGCTGCTGGCCCAGCGCATTGAACCACTCCGGATATTTGCCGATAGCCCGGTCCTCGAGCAGGATGCGGGCAATCCCGCGGTAGCCGATCAACCCGGCGAGCGTCACAGCGAGCGACGGCAGCCCGAGATAGGCGATCCAGAAGCCGTTGTTCAGGCCCGCCAGAGCGCCTGCGAGCATCGCCGCGAGAATGGCCAGCGGCAGCGGCGCGCCGAGCTGGAACAGCCAGGCCATGACCGCCGCGGCCAGACCCATGACCGAGGCCACCGACAGATCAATCTCGGCGTTGACGATGATCAGCGTCAGCATCAGCGCGACGATAATCTTCTCGATCGAGAGCTGGAACAGGTTCACGATGTTGCCGACCCCGAGGTAGTACGGAGAGCGGGCGATGTTCATCGCGACGATCGCGACGAGGACCGCCAGCAGAAGAAGCTCCCAACCTCGGAAGTGGCCAAGCGTCATGTCTTCGGCGCTCCTCCCTGATTATTTCGGGTCTATAAGTAGACAGACCACTTGAGGATATTCCGGCCGAGAAGAAGGTGAGTCAAGATGGAGGTTCGCGCGGGAAAGGCGGGGGCGAGCCAGCAGCCTGCGCCCGTCGCGTCTGGCCCCGGCAAAGCGAATTTGGCCGATCGAATGTGGCATTGGAGCTCGATGGCAATTCCGTGGTGCCACGACTGGCGCTCGAAATCTGACGGATGGTACCCGGTCCCGCACCCCCCGCTGCCGTCAAACGGAACGGCCGATCGTGGACCCAAAGCCGACGGGGCACCCGCCGGGCCTGAACCACGGTGCATCGTTCGCATGGTATTAGCTGGACTCGTCTGCCCAGCCGGCAGAAACTCGTCTCGATTAATCCGGACGCTGCAGATGGAAGTGTCGACCTGGCTGCGGGACCTGGGCCTCGAGGATTACGTCCAGGCATTCCAGGCCAACCATATCGACGCCGAGGTGCTGCGGCGACTGACCGCTGACGATCTAACCTCGCTTGGCATCACATCCGTCGGGCACCGCCGCAGACTGCTCGACGCCATCGCCGTACTGCAGAGCGGTATCAGCCCGGCATTTGCACAGCCGGCCGAACCTACCATCCGTCCAGGCCAAGCCGAACGCCGGCAGCTGACCGTGCTGTTCTGCGACCTAGTTGGCTCGACCGAACTCACGGCGTGGCTCGATCCCGAGGACATGGGGCAGGTGATCCGAACCTATCATGGCGCCTGCACCGAGACCATCGAGCGCTGGGGCGGCCACGTTGCCAAGTACATGGGTGATGGCGTGCTCGCCTATTTCGGCTGGCCGCAGGCGCACGAGGACGACGCCGAGCGCGCGGTGCGGGCCGGGCTCGCGTTCATGCAGGCGCTGGCCGGCGTGACCACGCCAGTGGGCGCACCGCTCGCCGCCCGCGTCGGGATCGCGACCGGCCTGGTCATGGTCGGCGAGCTGATCGGCGCGGGCACGGCAAAGGAGCAGACCGTGATCGGCGAGACGCCAAACCTGGCGGCTCGGCTGCAGGCTCTCGCGGCGCCGGGCAGTGTGGTCATCAGCCAGTCGACCCGCCGCCTAGTCGGCGGCCTGTTCCAGCTCGCCGATCTCGGCCCGCAAAAGCTCAAAGGCTTCGCCGCACCGCTGGCAGTCTGGCGGGTTGACGGCGAGGGCCACGCCGAAGGCCGCTTCGAGGCGCTGCACGGGAAGCGATTGACGCCCCTGGTCGGGCGCGATCAGGAGCTGAGTATTTTGCTGGAGCGTTGGGGCTCGGCCAGGGAGGGCGACGGCCAAGTGGTCCTGCTCGTGGGCGAGCCGGGGATCGGCAAGTCGCGCATGATTCGAACCCTGCGCGAGCGCCTCGCCGGTGAGCCTCATACCGCCCTCAGCCACTACTGCTCACCGCACCATATCAACAGCGCGCTATATCCGGTGATCGATCGGTTGGAGCGGGCGGCGCGGCTCGACCGGGAGGCGCCGCCCGAGGTGCAGCTGGCGAAGCTTGAGGCGCTGCTCGGCCAGACGAGCGACCGGCTGGACGAAGCGGTGCCGTTGCTCGCCGCGCTGCTCGGGGTGCCTACCGGTCAGCGCTATCCGACGCTGGCGCTGACGCCGGAGATACAGAAGCGCCGCACCCTGCAGGCGTTGGTCGACCAGCTTGCAGCCTTGGCGGCACAGCAGCCGGTGCTGGCGCTGTACGAAGACGCGCACTGGATCGACCCGTCGACCCTTGAACTCCTCAGCATGGTGATCGAGCGCGTCCGGCAGCTGCCGGTTCTCGTCGTGGTCACCTTCCGGCCGGAATTCCAGCCGCCTTGGACCGGCCAAGCGCACGTGAGCACGGTGACCATGGGTCGTCTGGGGCGGCGCGAGGGGGCGGATCTGGTGGCGCGGGTCGCCGGCGACAAGCCATTGCCGAGGGAGGTCGTGGAGCAGATCCTGGCGCGCACGGACGGCGTGCCGCTGTTCGTCGAGGAGCTGACAAAAACGGTGCTCGAATCAGGTCTATTGACCGATGCCGGGGATCATTACGCGCTGTCCGGGCCGCTACCGCCGCTCGCCATCCCAACGACCCTGCACGACTCCCTGATGGCCCGCCTAGACCGCCTCGCCCCTGTCAAGGAGGTCGCCCAAATCGGCGCCGTGATTGGCCGCGAGTTCTCGCATGACCTGCTTGCTGGCGTCGCATCGCTCGGGGACAATCAACTGCACGGTGCCCTCTCTCAACTGCTGGACTCAGAGCTGATTTTCCGCAGCAGTACGCCGCCCGCGGCGAGCTACACCTTCAAGCACGCCCTCGTCCAGGACACGGCCTACCAGTCATTGCTCAAGACCAGGCGTCAAGAATTGCATCGGCAAATCGCTCAGGTTCTTGAACGGGACTTCCCTCAGACGGCCGAAACGGAACCGGAGATCCTGGCGCACCACTTCGCAGAGGGGGGCCTCACCAAGGCGGCCATCGACTACTGGTGTCGAGCAGGACGCCGAGCCGTCGAGCGGTCGTCGAGCAAGGAAGCGATAGCTCATCTGGAGGAGGGAATCGCATTGCTCGACAGGCTGCCAGCCACGCCCGAAAGGGTGGGGACGGAGATTGCACTACGCACCTTGCTAGGCATTGCGCGTTCCCAAACCGAAGGTGCCTCTTCGCCAAATGTTTACCAGACGTATACCCGCTTGCGAGAGCTTTGCGGGCAAGCAGGCGACAATTTGGGGCTTTACGCCGCGACTTGGGGACTCTGGTATCACTATCAGTACTGCGTTGAGTTCGAGGCGGCGCACAGTCTATCCGAGGAGCTTATCGCCCTATCACGCGACCAACATGATAGTGGCCTCGTCTTGCAGGCCCATCACGCTGCCTGGACCACCAGTCTTGCCAGGGGCGCCGTGGTGTCTGCCCTGGAGCACGCAGAGCAAGGGCTGCGCCTGTACGACATCGACGAGCATGGCTCCCATGCCTTTCGCTTCGGCGGTCACGATCCGGGTGTGTGCAGTCTCTGCATAGGCTCTTGGTCCCGCTGGCTTCTTGGTTATCCCGACCAAGCTCTGATCGACGCCAAGGATGCGCGCCTCTTAGGCGAGAAGCTCTCCCACCCCTATTCGCTTGGTATCGCGTTCGGATTCGGGAGCGTGCTGTTCCGGCTCTGTGGATACCTGGAACAGGCTAACGAATGGGCAACTGAGGCTGTCTCACTAGGCACTGAACTTGGGTACCTGAAGACGTCATGGAACGCGCTAGCGAGGCTAATGCAGGGATACGTTCTTGCGACGCAAGGGAAGTCTCAGCAAGCACACGCTGTGGGTCAGGAAGCTTTGCAGTTTCACAAGAACCCGATCTTTCGACCTTGTACGCTCGGAGGTCTGTCCGAAATTTATCTTCGCTCGGGTGAGCCCGAGCTGGGCTTAGACTTGATCGCGGAAGGTCTGGACGTTATAGCCCGCACCGGCGAGTCCTGGTGGGAGGCCGAGCTCCATCGGCTGAACGGTGAGCTGATGCGTGCGAGCGGAGCAGAGATATCGAAGGTCGAGGACTCCTTGCGATTTTCCCTTCAGATCGCGGTTGGGCAGGAGGCGAGATCCCTTGAGCTGCGTGCCGCAACGAGCCTCGCCCGGTTGTGGGGCGACCAGGGCCGGCGCGCCGAAGCCCGCAACCTGCTCGCGCCAGTCTACGGCTGGTTCACCGAAGGTTTCGATACCGCCGACCTGAAAGACGCCAAGGCGCTGATCGACCACCTGGCCTGACGATGTCGCCTCCTGGCTAAGGGCCGAACTCCCGCGAGCATTTCCGCAGCCCGCGTGGTTCAGGTATCTTCCGTTGGATCTCGGCCACTAGGTTCTCGAGTCGAGAGACGCTATTGGGCGCTGGCGAGGTCGGAGGCGCACGCGTTGGCAGTGGAAGGTAGCGGGCAGGCTCAAGGGGCGTCGTCAGCTGTCCTCGAGCTGCGCAACATCGCCAAGCGCTTCGGCGCGACGCAGGCGCTGGACCACGTCTCGTTCGCGCTCCATCAGGGCGAGATCCACGCGCTGCTCGGCGAGAACGGCGCCGGCAAGTCGACCCTGATCAAGATCATGACCGGCGTCTACCAGCCGGATCGCGGCGAGATCCTGCTGTCCGGCGCGCCGATCGCGCTGGCCAGCGCGGCGGAAGCGCAGCGTCACGGCATCGCCGCGATCTATCAGGAGCCGCTGCTCTTTCCCGACCTCAACGTCGCCGAGAACATCTTCATCGGACACCAGGATCGCGGCGCCTTCACCCACTGGCGCCGGATGTTCCGCGAGGCCGAGGCTATCCTCGGCACGCTCGGCATCGCGCTCGACGTGCGCAGCCCCGCGCGCGGCCTGACGCTCGCCGCGCAGCAGTCGGTGGAGATCGCCAAGGCGATCTCCTTGAATGTCCGGGTACTGATCATGGACGAGCCGACCGCATCGCTCTCGGCCCATGAGGCGGCGCTGCTGTTCAAGCTGGTGCGCGACCTGCGCGACAAGGGCGTCGCGATCCTGTTCGTGAGCCACCGCCTCGAGGAAGTGTTCGAAGTCGCGGACAGGGTGACGGTGTTCCGGGACGGCCGGCGCATCTCGACCAGAGCGCGCGCGGAGGTGACGCCGCAGGGCGCGATCGCGGACATGGTCGGCCGGGAGATGGGGCTGATGACGCCGCGGCCGCTCGAGCCGCTCGGCGACCTGGTCATCTCGGTGCGCGGACTGACCCGAGAAGGCGCCTTTCAGGACGTCAGTTTTGACGTGCGCCGCGGCGAGGTGCTCGGTTTCGCCGGGCTGATTGGCGCCGGGCGGACCGACGTCGGGCTGGCGCTGTTCGGGATCGAGCCGGCGACCGCCGGCACGATCGCGCTCGGCGGCCGGCCGGTGACGATCCGCTCGCCCAATCAGGCGATGGAGCTCGGCATCGCTTATCTCTCGGAGGACCGGCGCCAGCTCGGCCTGTCGCTGCCCATGGCGATCTCCGCCAATATCTCGCTGCCCGTGCTGAAGCGGTATCTCAACCGGCTCGGCCTCGTGCGCACGGGCGAGGAGCGAAAGACCGCCGAACTCTATCGCCGCCGCCTGGCGATCCGCGCCCCTTCCGTGGATCTCGCCGTCGGCAAGCTCTCCGGCGGCAATCAGCAGAAGGTCATGCTGGGCAAGTGGCTGAACACCCATCCTTCGCTGCTGATTCTCGACGAGCCGACGCGCGGGGTCGACGTCGGCGCCAAGGCCGAGGTCCATGCCATGATTGGCGAGCTCGCCGCCGCGGGCATAGGCATCATCCTGATCTCGTCCGAGCTGCCCGAGGTGCTGACGCTGAGCGATCGCATCCTGGTCATGCGCGAGGGGCGCCAGATGGCGATCTTCAGCCGCGAGCAGGCGGACGAGGAAACGATCATGGCCGCGGCGATGGGCCAGGCCCTGACCCCGGAAGCGGGCGAGGCGGCGGCGTGAGGTGGCTGCAGCATCACGTTCGGCCGGAGCAGATCCGCGAGCTGAGCCTCCTCTTTCTGATCCTGGCCGCGATCCTGGTCTTCGGCTCCTTGATCGACGGCTATTACACGTCGCGGACGTTCAATCGCATCGCCTCGAGCGTGGCGATCATCACGGTGGTGGCCGTCGGCCAGACGCTGGTCGTGCTCACGCGCAACATCGATCTCTCGGTCGGCTCGATCGTGGGCTGCACGGCCTATTTCGTCGGCACCCAGATCGCCGCCCATCCGGAACTGTCGCCGGCGCTTGCCGTGCTCATCGCAGTGGCGCTCGGCGCCGCCATGGGCGTGATCAACGGCGTCATCGTCGCCTGGGGCCGGGTGCCCTCGATCATCATCACGCTCGGCACGCTCGCGATCTACCGCGGGCTGCTGATCGATTATTCCGGCGCCAAGACCGTGACCACGGCCAGCCTACCCGCGTGGATCGTCGAGCTGCCGCGCCTCACGCTGTTCACCGTCGGCGGCCTGGAGATCCGGGCGATGGTCGCGCTCGCGCTCGTGATCGTCTGCGCCGCTCACTTCGCGACGGGGTATCTGAACTTCGGCCGGCGGTTCTATGCCATCGGCTCCAATCCCGACGCGGCGGAGCTCGTCGGCCTGCCGACCCGGCGCATCGTCTTCGCCGCGTTCCTCGCATCCGGTGCGCTCTCCGGCCTCGCCGGGTTCATGACCTTGGCGCGGTTCGGCACCATCACAGTCGAGAACGCGATCGGCCTGGAGCTTCAGGTCGTCGCCGCCGTCGTGGTCGGCGGGGTCAACATCTTCGGCGGCTCCGGCAGCGTGATCGGCGCGATGCTCGGCGCCGTGATGATCGGCACGTTGGAGCAGAGCCTGTTCCGCCTGCAGATCAACCAGTTCTGGCTCGACGCCCTGCTCGGCCTCCTGATCCTGCTCGCGGTCGCGAGCGACACGCTGATCCTGCGCCGCCTGCGCGCGCTGTGGGCGCGCACCGAGCTCAGGCTGGTCGCGCAAGCGCCGCCGGAAGCAGGCCCGCTCGTCGGGAGCGATGCGCAAGCGCCGGCAGGAGCCGGGTCGAAGGGCGGGTGAGGCGGCCGAGCGTCGTCATTGCCGGTTCATGGCGCGCCGTCGGCTCGGACCGGACGCGATCGTCCAGCAGCGGCTGGGCAGCACCGCGACCACCGCCCAGATCCATCCGGCGCGGTTCACGCGAGGGATCTTGGATGCCGCGATCGATCGGGGAGCTCGGCTACGGACCGGATGCGTCACCGGCTTCGCGTGCAGCGCGGACGGCAGCCGGGTTTCGGGCGTGCTCGTGGACGGCGAGCTGATCGAGGGCGACGCCGTCGTGGTCGCCATGGGGCCGTGGTCGGCATTGGCGTCTCGATGGCTGCCTCTGCCGATGGTGTATGGGCTGAAAGGCCACAGCGTGATCCTGCGCAATCCGATGCCGATCTCGCCGCACGCCGTGTTCGTCGAGCGCGAGACGGCAGACGGCTCGGTCGACACGCCCGAGGTGTTTCCGCGGCCCGATGGCACTGTCTACGTGTGCGGCCTCTCAAGCGCCGCAGCCCTGCCGTCCGATCCCGCCGCGGTCACATCCGATGCCGGCGCGCAGGCGCGGCTGAAGGCGATGATCCGCACCTTCGCTCCGGCGCTGGCCGATGCCGAGAGTGTGGCCGCCGAGGCCTGCTATCGGCCGGTGACCAGGGACAGCCTGCCGTTGATGGGCCGAGTGCCGGGCGTGGCCAATAGGTCGACCTGGAAGGCGGCGACGCGATAGGCGACCATGCAGGGCGTACCCGCCACGATCAGTTCGCGCGTGCCGGCGACCCGCCCGAGCTGGGCATTGGAGCGCCTGCTGCGTGGATCAGAACTCAAGGCGTAGCAGGAGGTCGCAGTGCCGATGTCGATGCCGGGAATTTGACGCCGGGCAGTTCTGGTTTAGCGGCGCAACCGTTTTCGCCGAGCCCTTTCCCGGTGGCAGTGGCAGCCCGACCGTCTCGCCGAGCGCACGGTGGCCCGACTCGACAATCAGCTCTGCGCGGGCGGGATCCAGCCCTGGCCGGCGAAGTACGGCTTGAGCTGTCCCGCCACAGCGCCGGCCGCCTCCCTGGCCGCCGCCTGCAGCTTCGCCCGCGCTGCCGGCGACACCCCCGGAGTCGTGACCACCTGGCCGGCCGTGATGGTCGGGTCGGGCAGCAGCGCAGCCGGGTAGCTCTCGCCGCCCTGCGAGACGCTGACCTCGATGTCCTCGGATAGCTTTTCGCCGCTGCTGTCGATGCCGTAGAGCTGGACATCGGCGACCACGTCCGGGTAGTCGCCCGAAAATCCGACGACCCCCGGCTCCGACGGGTCGCCGGCGAGCGAGATGAACCGGCCTTCGATGGTCAGGACATTGCCGCCCGGCAGGTCGGGCGCAGCGGCCCGCTGCGCCGGCAGGCCGAGCTTGCGGATCTCCTCGACCAGGGCGACCGAGAACTCGTCCGCGAACGCATGGCCCACGACCTTCTCGCGCTCGGTCCGCGCGGTGTCCTGGACCAGCCTGGCTCCCGCCAGCGGCTGGCCGGGATCCACCTCCTCGGGCGCGACCGCGAAATCGTGCACCACGATCGCCGCGGGTCGCGCCAGCCGCTGCTGGGTGATCTGGCGGTCCGCCGCCGAATCGACGCTCGTGCAGCCCCACAGCGTCAGGGCGGCGAGCCAGGCGAAGCGCACCGCTGCGCGTGCCCCGATGCGGCCGGCCCGCGTGCTGTTTCCTGGTCTTGCCATTGCGTTCCTCCCCGGTTCGGCGGCCGCGTGGCGGTCGACGCCGTCAGCTTTGACCGACCACGATCTCTGCGGCAAACGCGCGGTTAGATCAACGCCAGGATGTTGACGAGCCGAGCTGAGGCGCTCGGCCGCGATCAGTCCCCGTGCAGATGCGCCTGCAATTCGCGCCACTCGCGGGCGCTGAGGCCGCTGTCCGCCTGGTCCACGTCCTCGCCGGCGAGCATGCGGCGCAGCACCGCCAGCGCCTTGCCCGACAGCTCGGCCGCATTCAGCCGGTAGTCCTCGAAGGCCGCAGAGGTGAGCGGCACCCAGCGCCGAACCACGTCAAGCAGCGCCTCGGCATCGGCGCGGATCTCGTATCGCCCATGGGGCGCGCAGCCCGATGAGCCTTACGGAATCAACGCACCAGATGCCAAACCGAAAAGGGCTTCCCTCGCGAGAAGCCCTAAGGTTTCGGAAGCTCTGGCTCACTGTTATTTGGGAGCAGCGCCTTTCTTTTCGCGGAGAGCGCCCGGAGACGCGGCACTCCGGTTCGCGCCGGAGTCAAAGAACTCCAGTCCCTGGGGTACGTCCTCATCATCCAAGGCGGGACCGGTGGGTGCCTTGCCGAGATCTAGTGCATACTTCGGCACGTCCCTCTTTGGACCGCCGCCGAGGTCGACTCGCCGTTTGGACAATTGGCTCCCGTCGGCCTTGAAGACTTCAACGACCAAGCCGTAGCCCCCTCCCTCCTGGCAAGGCGTGCCAGTAGCATCCGCGGCGCCAAAATCCCGCACAATGATGCTGTGCAGCTTGCGGCTGCTGTCGTGGCGATTGCTATCGCTGTCGCCTTCGCCACAAGCAACTGCGCTTACGGACGGACAGGCAAAGCCGCAAACAGGAGGGTAGGTGCAAGCAACGTCGTCATCCCCAATGGCGAGTAGGTTCCCCGCCCCGTCGACCACCAGAAGAACTGGATCTATGTCAGACTGTGCGGTGTCGGTATCGTCCTTGGTATCGACCGATACGTTTACCGTTCCCCCTTTGGGGCAGTTGAACGTCCACAGGTCGCCGAGGGGCTGCTCACCTTCCACATTGAGCTGACCGACATTTGGCACCCAGTTGCTCCGGGAGATCGGCTCTGCTGACGCTCGAGGCACCGTCGCCACCAAAGGCGCAAACAATACAAAAGCGACCGTCCACCGTGTAACCTGCAGTCTCATATCGTCCCTCCCCTCTAAACCGTGAGATATCCCGGGCGCTCGCTCCCTTCTATTGCTGAAGGTAGCTCAATTCTATGATAAACTCTGGCGCGTGTCTACAACTTTCTATTTAGACCGGAACGCCGCCGTTTAAACCACCTGTTTTATACAGCGCTGTACCTGAGTTAACTTTGCAGAGCTGCGGGCGCTCCGACGCGCTCCTTTTCTGGAATACCAGCCTCGCGTGCCTCAAGCGAGCTGCAGGCGTGCCTGCAGCTCGCGCCACTCGCGTGCGCTGAGCCCGCTGTCGGGCTGGCTCACGGCCTCACCAGCGAGCATCCGGCGCAGCACGGCGAGCGCGTTGCCTGACAGCTCGGCCGCATTCACGCGGTAGTCCTCGAACGCCGCGCACGTGAGGGGCGCCCAGCGCCGCACCACGTCGAGCAGCACCTCGGCGTAGGCGCGGATCTCGTACTGCGCGTGCGGGTCGGCGCGCAGCGCGATGAAGTGCAGGAGATTGTGCAGGTCGGTCTTCCAGTACCATTCCGTGTAGGTGTTGAGCGGCAGCACGATCCGGGCGAGCTCGCGCGCCAGACCCCCGCGCTCGGGCTCGAGCGCCTCGCCCGCCTCGTCCTGATTGAGCAGCGTGAGGTAGTCGGCGTAGGCGCGTTCGGCGTTGACCCGCACCCTTTCCTGCACCGCGGCCGCCTGCGCAGGATCGAGCACCTGGTCGCGCCCCTGGCGGTTGCTCCCGGCCTGGCTCGCGACGTGCTCCGGCGCCGGCACGTAGAAC
Organism: Pseudomonadota bacterium; assembly: GCA_046732855.1. Taxonomy (GTDB): domain Bacteria; phylum Pseudomonadota; class Alphaproteobacteria; order Geminicoccales; family Geminicoccaceae; genus JBKPNX01. Next base: position 5,952 of record JBKPNX010000040.1, on the reverse strand, counting down.
TCGTCCGCGAGCACCGAATAGCGCGCCGAGTACTCGTTGACGTTGGCGGTGCGGTGGCGGATCCACTGGCGGGCGACGAAGATCGGCAGCTTCACATGCAGCTTCAGCTCGCACATCTCGAACGGCGAGGTGTGCCGCATGCGCATCAGGTAGTTGATCAGCCCGCGATCATCGCTCACCTTCTTGGTGCCGCGTCCGTACGACACCCGCGCCGCCTGCACGATCGCGCCGTCGTCGCCCATGTAATCGATCACGCGCACGAAGCCGCGGTCCAAGACCGGCAGCGGCTGGTACAGGATCTCCTCGAGCGCGGCCACCACGGCGCGCCGGGTCGGCGCGGCCGCCGCGCGCAGCGTCGCGATCTCCTGCTCCTGCTCGGCACTGAGCGTCATGGACCACCTCGCTGATGGGCCCGCCGGATCTTAGCCCCTCCGACCCCCCGGGTCGACGCCGTACGCGGGGAGAATGCCGGCCGGGCCCTCATCGAATCACAGCCGGAGCATTTACTCGATTCTATCGGTATATTGACGCACGGGTGTGCAGGATCACAATCCCGCCTCTATTGTGCTGCGCGCGACGAGGTGATCGAATGAGACGGCGGGAGTCCACGAGGTGATCGAATGAGGCGACGGGATTGCATCACGCTTGTCGGCGGTGCGGTCGTCCCCTTGTCGTACGCGCGCAGCAGCCCGCCATGCCGGTGATCGGGTACATAGGGACAGGGTTCCGGGAATCCGATGCGTTCCGTCTACCCTCCTTCCGCCGAGGCCTGAGCGAAACTGGCTACGTCGAGGGCCAGAATGTAGTGATTGAATATCGATGGGCGGAGGGCCACAACGATCGATTGCCGGTGCTGGTGGCCGATCTGGTTGGTCGGCAAGTGAGCGTGATCGCCGTGCCTGCCAGCACCCCGGGGGCATTGGCGGCCAAGGCGGCGACTACGACGATACCGATTGTCTTCTACATAGGCCTCGACCCCGTGGAACTTGGTCTCGTCGCCAGCCTGAACCGACCAGGTGGCAACCTCACGGGCGTGACCGGGTGGAATGTACAGGCAGGGCCGAAGCGGCTGGAGTTGCTGCACGAACTGGTCCCTAAGGCGAGCTCCATGGCGCTGCTTGTCAACCCGACCAGTCCCGATCTTGCCGAGGCCGATTCTAGAGATCTGCAGGCGGCGGCACAGACCCTCGGGCTGCGGCTCCATGTTCTACATGCGAGCAGCCAACACGATCTGGATGTGGTATTCACAACCTTGGCTCAATTGCGAGCAGGCGGGCTCGTGATCGGCACTGATTCCTTCTTCAATACTCAAAAAGAACCGCTCGCCGCGTTGAGCGTCCATCACAGGGTGCCCACAATCCATCAGTATCGCGAGTTCGCCGTGGCCGGCGGCCTGATGAGCTACGGATCCGATACTTCGGACCTTACTCGTCAGGTCGGTATTTACACCGGCCGTATTCTCAAAGGTGAGAAACCGGCGAACATGCCTGTCCAGCAGGCAACCGAAGTCAAGCTGGTCGTCAACCTCAAGACCGCGCAAGATCTCGGCATCACCGTCCCGCCCTCGATCCTCCTGCGCGCCGACGAAGTGATCGAATGAGCCCGGCTTTCGCCCAGACCATCGAAAATTCGGGTCAAGCCAAAGGTCGGAGAGCGCGCGGCAGACTGTTCCGCAGATACGTGGCTCTGCTGGTCGGCCTGGTCGCGGGGGTACTGATCATCAGCGGCGGCCTCAGCATGTACTTCACTTATCAGCGCGAGAAAGCAGCGCTCGCCCAAATCCAGCGCGAGAAGGCCGTCGCGGCGGCCGCCGTGATCCGCCAGTTCATTGAGGAGATCCAGACTCAGATCGGCTGGACGACACAACTGTCGTTACTGCCGGATGCGGCGGGTCTCGAGCAGCGGCGGATCGACTACTATCGCCTGCTGCGGCAGGCGCCCGCCATCACCGAGATCACGTTCATCGACGGCAGGGGCGAAGAACAGCTGAGCGTCTCGCGTCTGGCCATGGACGTGGCCGGCAGCAAGACGGATCTCGCGAACGATCCAGCGGTCCGCGGCGCGCGGACAGCGGGCTCGTACTTCGGCCCGGTTTACTTTCGCAAGGAGAGCGAGCCCTACATGAGGCTCGCCGCGCGCGGCAGCGGTAAGAAGGGCGACGTGACCATCGCCGAGGTCAACCTGAAATTCATCCGCGACGTCATCTCCGGGATCCGGGTCGGCAAGGAGGGGTATGCCTACGTGGTGGACGCTGAGGGCAGGCTGGTCGCGCATCCCGATCTCGCTCTGGTCCTGCGCAAGACGGATCTCTCGACCCTGCCCCAGGTGCGGGACATGACCACCGCGCCGAGCACGCCTGAGGCGACGGCGCACCAGACGGCCATCGCGACCGGCTTTGACGAGCGCCCGGTGCTCGCCGCCCACGCCGCGATCGCCCCGCTCAACTGGCACGTATTCGTCGAGACGCCGCTCAGCGAGGCCTTCGCGCCACTCTACACGAACCTGCTCTGGAACGCCGGCCTGCTGCTGCTTGGGCTCGCGATCGCCGTTCTCGCCAGCCTATTTCTCGCGCGCAACCTGGTCGGGCCGATCCGGGCGTTGCAGGACGGGGCGGCCCGCATCGGCCGGGGCGATCTGACGAGCCGCCTCGATGTCCAGACCGGCGACGAGCTGCAGTCGCTAGCCGAGCACTTCAATCAGATGGCGGCACAGCTCCAGGAATCTTACGCGAACCTCGAAGCCAAGGTCGAGGAGCGGACGCGGGAGCTAGCATCGACCCGGCAGCGGCTGGTCGACGCGATCGAGAGCATTTCGGAGGGCTTCGCCCTGTTCGACCGGAACGACCGCCTGGTGCTGTGCAACAGCCGCTATCGCGATCTGCTCTATCCCGGCCTCGCCGACGTGATGGAGCCGGGCACGCCGTTCGAGACCATCATCCGGCGCGCCGCCGAGCGCGGTCTGGTCGAGGAGGCACGGGGCCGGGTCGAGGACTGGGTGGCGGAGCGTCTTGCGAGCCATCGCGGCGCGAGCGGGGTCGAGGTGCCGCATCACAGCGACGGGCGTTGGATCCGCATCAGCGAGCGCAAAACCAACGACGGCGGCTCGGTCGCGGTTTACGCCGACGTGACCGACCTGCAAATTGCGCGCGATCAGGCGATGCAGGCGACTGAGGCCAAGAGCCAGTTCCTCGCCAGCATGAGCCACGAGCTGCGCACGCCGATGAACGCGATCATCGGCTTCACCCGGCTGGTCATGCGGCGCGCCAAGGACGTGCTGCCGGCGCAGCAGTACGGCAATCTCGAGAAGATCCTGGCGAGCGCCAATCATCTGCTCGCGCTGCTCAACGATGTGCTCGATCTGTCGAAGATCGAGGCGGGCAAGATGACGGTGCTGATCGAGCGGTTCGACGTCGCCGCGCTGATCGGGCAGGTGCAGGCCGTGATCCAGCCGCTGATCGCCAAGAACGGCAACACGCTCGTGGTCGAGTGCGCGCCGGATCTCGGCGCGCTGCGCAGCGACCAAACCAAGCTGCGCCAGAATCTGCTCAACCTGCTGAGCAACGCAGCCAAGTTCACGCAGCAGGGGCGGATAACGCTGGCGGTGCGACGGCTCGCGCGCGACGGTCAGGACTGGCTGGAGTTTCGCGTGTCCGACACCGGCATCGGCATGTCTAAGGAGCAGCTCGGTCGGCTGTTCGAGGTGTTCTCGCAGGCTGAGGCGTCGACCGCGCGCGACTATGGCGGCACCGGGCTCGGGCTCGCCATCACTCGGCGCTATTGCCGAATGCTGGGCGGCGACGTCACAGTGGAGAGCGCCCCCGGCGCGGGCGCGACCTTCACCATCATGCTCCCCGCGGTCGCCCCCGCCGCTGACGCCGAGCCCGTGGAGGACGCGCCGCACGCGCTCGCCGCATCCTGATCGCGCGGAGACGTGAGCACCTGCGAGCTTCCCCCCAAGTTAAGTCCGCGGCGACCTCCACGCCAAACGGGTAACCGCCGGCCTGCGGCATCGCATTCCCAGTGCCATCTGGGTGGCGCTGTTCGCGGTCGCTGTGCTGGCGCTCGCCGCCATGGGCTATCACGCGGGCCTCTCGGGCACGAGCCGATCGCTTGCAGAGCTTGCCGTCACTTTCACCTTTTCTGTGGTCATCGGGCTCATTGCGGATCGCGACCGCCCGCAAGAAGGGGTCCTGAAAGTGAGCAATAGGCGCTCATTGACCTGTGCCAATCCATGCAGGTATCACGACCGTGAGTCTGCACTCGCGTCGCAGCTTAGCAGCGAACACAGGATGAACCTGACTGATATTCTGCTACGCTTCATACCAGCAGGTTATCCCAAGCGTTCGGCTTCCGTGGAGAGCTGATGGTCGGCAGCAGACCGACGGGAGGAATATGCGGTACAACGTTGGGTACCTCGTGACGCTTGCCCTCAGCCTACTCACCGTGCCGCTCACCGCCACAGCGCAGCCGGCGAAGATCTGGCGTATTGGGTATCTCACGCCGGCCCTCATCCCACGGGCGACCTTGTTTGAACCGTTGCGCCAGTTCGGCTACGTCGATGGCCAGACGGCGCGCTTCGAGATCCGGACGGCCCAGAACGAGCTCGAGCGGCTGCCGGCCCTCGCGGCTGACCTGGTCCGCACGCCGGTCGACCTCATCATTGCAGTGAGTCCGCCCGCGATTCTCGCGGCCAAGCAGGCGACTACCACCATCCCTATTGTCATGGCGTTTTGGGGCGGCGAGGGCCTGCTCGAATCCGGCGTGGTGGCGAGTTTCGCCCGGCCCGGCGGTAACGTCACTGGGGTCTACATGCTCGCCGCCGAGCTCGACGCCAAGCGCTTTGAGCTCCTCCTGGAGGCGGTGCCCCAGGCCCGGACGGTCGGCGTGCTCAACCCAGGCCCCGGGTGGAGTCTCACGCACCTTCGCCACGTCGCGGAGACCCATAGGATTCAGCTCCTCATCAGCGATGTGCCCGGCCCCGAGGGCTACGCCGAGACGTTCGCAGCCATGCGCCAGGCGCAGGTCAATGCCGTGCTGGTCCCCTCTTTTCCGCGCTTTTATCGCGAGCACCAGTTGATCATCGCAGCGGCGGCCACGCACCGGACGCCGGCGATCTACGAGTGGGGAGACATGGCGCGTGCTGGGGGGCTACTGGCATACGGCCCGGTGTTCGCGGAAATTGATCAGCGCGTCGCCACGTACGTGCACAAGATCCTCCAGGGCACGAAGCCTACTGATCTGCCCGTCGAGCAGCCGACGCGGTTCGAGCTGGTCGTGAACCTCAAAACGGCCCAGGCCCTCGGGCTGACGCTGCCACCCGTGGTCCTCCTCCAGGCGGACGAGGTGCTCCGCTGAGGGCCGCGTGGCATTCCCACGGGGAGTGGCGTGGGTGGCTCCTGGAGGCCCGAGAAGGGCACCCATCCGTGGGGCCAGGAGCGCCTCGCCAACCATCGCAGCGCGCGCGGGGTTGAGGCGCCGCACGCGCTCGCTGCATCCTGATTCCGCTGAAGGCTTGAACTCGGCCCGGGCGCGCGCGACTTCCCCGTTCCGAACGGTCCTGGTCGAGCATGCCGCCAGCCGACGCCGCTGGGCGGGCAGGTGAGCCGTATCAGAGATACGGCGCGGCGGCGATTCCTCTTCAAACGCGGCTTCGGAACGCCTATATTGGAGCCGTCGGCGACGGCCGACTATGGCGATAAACGCCGCCCGGAATAGGCGTAGCGGACCCGGGGGCAGTTCCCGGCGCCTCCACCAATTCCCCTGGAAGGGGTCACTGCGGGGGCGAATCAGGCTCGACGCGCGTAATAAAGGGGCTGGTTTTCGCCCGGCATGGTACCGCCGTTATCGGGCCAAGCTTACAAGTGCCAACGACAACCGTATGGCTCTCGCTGCCTAACCTTTAGGTAAGCGCGGTCTGCGGGGGGGACCGGGCAACAGAAGCCCCCCGCACTGG
>JBKPNX010000039.1:0-11342 GCA_046732855.1 Pseudomonadota bacterium | reverse complement strand
GCCACTGGCCGTTCGCGCCCATGACGTACTCGCCCGGAGCGGCGCGCTCGATCAGCTTCGTGCCCGCGATCTGGGCGACCGCCTCGACTGGTGTGCCCTGCTTCTGCGCGATCTCGGCGTACTTGGCCCGGCGCTCGGCGTTGACCTGCTCCACCAGCTGGATGACGTCGGCGGGCGCGCTGCTGCCGACCACGCCGAGGTAGCCGTCGATCCGCTCGCCGACCAGCCCGGCCGCCTTGGCGTCCTCGAGCGCGCCGGCCTGCGCCTGGGCGATGCCCAGCCCTATCCCGAGCAACACCATCGCGCCAAGACGCAAAAACCGAGTCATCGAGCCCTCCTCGCACTTAGCATTGCGAGATCATGAGCCATGCGTGTGTCGTCATTGCGAGCGCCTGAGGGCGCGAAGCAATCCAGCAGAATGCGCCAGTACGTGGATCGCCACGACCGCTGCGCGGTCTCGCGATGACGGGGTGTAGAGCACGAACACCTAGAACAGCTCCGGGTTGTCCGCCAGCAGGTCGTCGACGTCCTTCTCGACCTTGACCCGCACTTCCTGCTCGATCTTGACGTTGAGATTGATCACGATCGGATCCTTGGGCGCCTCGACCTGCACCGTGTGGGTGCACGCGCCGAGCGCCAGAAGAAGCGCCAGCGCCGGCAGCGCCCTAGCGCCGCGCCGCAAGAGGATGGGCCCCTTGTCTGTCATGCCCCGACTTGATCGGGGTATCCACCTGTAGGGCCAGGCGCTGGCGCCACGGTGGATTGCCGGGTGAGGCCCGGCAATCCCAAGGGAATCGAGCGAATGCGTCGGTGTACTACCGGCTAAAACTCTGCATGCGCTCACGAATGCGCTCCGGAATCTGATAGCCCGCGAGCCCCTGGCGCAGCACGTTGGCAAGGGCGCCCTCGAGGTTGAGATTGAACTCGATCGGATAGCCGTCATAGAGGGCGGGATTGGCGCCAGCGATGTGCAAGCCGACATCCATCTCGCCATCGGTGCGGCCATCGATGGTGAGCCGGAGCTCCTTGTAGCGGAAGTTCTCCAGAGCCTGCAGCAGCAGGTTGACGTTCTGCCCGCCCGCCTCGAGGGCGGCCGGCGGCTGCTTGGGCCGATAACGCACCCAGCCCGGGCCGTCGGACACCAGCTCGCCGTGCTCGATGACCGCCTCGGCGCCGGCGATGGTAATCGGTAGGGTGCCATGCATGGTTCCTTCGCCGCTCAGGCCGTCCAGCTGTGCGAGCGCGAAGATCTCGTCCAGTTTCAGGCGCTCGGCGGTGAGGGTAGTAGCAAAGCGCATCTCCGCTGAACCGATCGTGAACGGCGCCGCGCGGATGCGACCCTGGGCGAATTGCCAACTCAGCTGCTCGACCATGAGTTGCCCTGGCTCCAGGTCGAACGTCAAGAGACCGTCGGTCAGCGGCAGGCCGATATCGATCAGGCCGATCGCCAGCTGCTGGCCGGGCGGCGTGGACAGCGGCACGAGCCGATCGAACGCGATCACGCCGTTGACTTGGGCCAGGCGCGCCGGTCCGGAGCTGAACGCCAGGTCTTCGACCAGCAGATCGAGATCGGTTCGCAGGCCGCGGCCCGCGCCCCAGCCGAGCGCGCCGCGGACCGCGAGTTGGCCGGACACATCTTCCACCCCGCTCCTCAGCAGCGGCGCCAGTGCCGCGGGTTGCAGCCGATCGGGCGCGAACTTGACCGGCGCCAGATCGAGCTCGGCACGCCCCGCGGCGGTGGCGAGATCCTGCTGCCCGCGCACGCGCAGTTTGACGTCGCCAGCCTGACGGCCGAGCTCGAGTGCGAATGCGAGCCGATCGTCTTGCGGCTGCACCGAGCCGGTAAGGCGCAGCGGTGCGAACCAAGCCGGGGCGCCCTCGTGCACGATCGATGCGATCGAGACCGGATTCGGCTGGGCCGGATCCAGCCCCCGAGCGGACACGCGCATGTCGGCGGCGATACCTGACAGGCGCAGCTGATGCTCCGGCACGCGCACCGCGCCGCCGCTCAGGACCACGCGGCCGCGATCCAATTCCTGCCCGTCGCCGGCCAGGTCGAGCGCCAGCTCGGCGGCTTCCGCCTTGAGCTGCAACGGCGTGCCGGCGGCCGTGGCCACGATCCCGAATGCCGGCAGGGTCGCGCGCGCGTGCTGTTGCCAGCGCATGCGACCGTCCGCCAGCTCGGCGCTGAGCAGCGGCGCCGCGGCCGGCGACAGGCGCACCTCCAGCCCGTTGATTCGCACGTCTTCCGCCCAGCTCAAAGAGGCGAGCTGCAGCGTCGCCGGACCGCGCGGGCTCACGGTCAGGCGGCCATCGGCCAGGCGCACGCCCAGATCGGCCCGTGCGGTGGCGCCCTCCAGCTCCAGTCCGGGCCACGGCGCGCCGGCGCCTGCGAGCTCGAGCACGAGCGAGCCGTCCCAGGCCTCGGGCGCGCCCGTGCCCTCAACCTTGAACGAGCCGTGGTCGAGGCCCATGCCGGCAACGCTCAGGTCGCGCAGCTCGATCGTGCCGTCGCGCACGACGAGCTCGCGCAACTGGCCGTGGGGGTCAAAGGCGACGGTCGTGCTGAGGGTGGTGTCCAGCTGCGGACCTGCGGTCGCGAGCGTGATCCGACCGCTGCCCTGCAGCCGGAACCTGTCATTGACCAGACTCGCCGAGACGCTGGCCGGCCGTGCGAGTTCAATCCGCCACGGCGCAGGCAGCAGCTCGGAGACGGCGGCCCAGTCCGGGGCAAGCGACGCGAGCTGGCCGCGCAAGTCCGAGAACGCGCCATCCAGCCTGCCATCCTTCCAGGAGAACGCGAGCTGGCCCGCGCCGTCGAGGCCGCGGGCGATCCGGGGCAGCGTCAACGCCTCGGCGCGCAGCTGGGCCCGACCGGATGCCGTGATCGCACCTGCGGCCAGGCGCCGGCCGAGCGGCATCTCGCCCTCGATGTGCAGATCCGCCCGCAGCCGTCCGGCCGGCGCGGCCAGCTCTGCGCCCGGGGCGTCGAGCACGAAGGTGGCACGGCGCGGCTCTGGTCGGACCTGCGCCTCGACAGGGATCGTCACGGCGCCGACCGGGGTCGTCAGCTCGAGCCGGGCGTCGCGGATCGAGACCCGCTCCGGCAGCGGCAACGCGGGGAGTTCGACCGGTTCACCGGTGCCACCCGAAGCGAGATCCCAACCGTCCAGGCGGAACCCGTTCTCGTCGAGGTGGCCACGCAGCGTCACGCCCTCGACGCTCACCGCCTCGATGCGGCCGCGCAGCAAGTCGTCTGGCCGGTACTCGATGATCAATCGGCCGACCAGCTGGTCCGGGCGCGCCCGGCCGCCGATCTCGAGGCCGGTCAGCTCGAGCCGATCCAGGCCGACCTGGAGGTGATCGAAGGAGATTTCCCCGTGGCCCGCCAGTCGCAGGGTGGCGCGTAGCAACATGGCTGGCTGCCATGCCAACAGGCCGCCGAGCAGCAGGATTACTGCGGCGATCGCGAGGATCGCGCCGAATACCGCCCGCCGTAGGCCGCGGCGCTGCCCCGTAGGAGCCACTGCGCCCTCAGGCAACGTCAGCTACGACAGCATGTTGGCACGACAACTTGACAATCCAGAGCAGGTGGGCCAAACGTTGCCGCCAAATAGCGTGCTGCGGTCATCTGAACCTGCGCGGCGCGGGAGGAGAAAACGACATGGTGAAGGATGCTACGCGCCTGCTCGCGCTCGCGGGCTGCGTGTTGTTTGGCCTGATCGGCGGTCCCGCCGAGGCCAAGACCGACGGTCAGCAAAGGGTGGTCGAGCGGGCGCGGCTCGCGCTCGACTCGTTCCTCGACGATCCACAGTTCGAGTACATGCGGGTCTACGTCCAGAACGCCTATGCGGTTCTGATCGTCCCGGAGGTCCTGAAGGCCGGGTTCTTCCTCGGTGGCGAATATGGGGTCGGCATCCTGCTGGTGCGAGATGCGCAAAGCGGCGGCTGGGGTCAGCCGGCGTTCTACTCGTTGTACGGCGGCAGCCTCGGCGTCCAGTTCGGCGGCAGCATGTCCGACCGGGTATTCACCATCATGAACGAGGGTGCGGTCAACCAGCTGATCGCGAACAAGGTGCAGTTCGGCGGCGACATGGGCATCGCGCTCGGCCGGCTCGGCGCCGGGGTCGGCGCCGGCACCACGACCCAGTTCGGCGAGGACGTCTACGTGTTCTCCAAGAGCAAGGGCCTGTTCGGCGGGGTGGCGCTGGATGGCACCGTGGTCGCGCCCAAGCACGATTGGAACGAAGCGTACTACGGGCGGCCGGTCGACCCGTTGAAGATCGTGCGCGAGCCATCGAGCGGATCTAACACCCAGGTCGCGGCGCTGCACGATTCGCTGACCAGGTTCTGAGCCGACGGGCGGCAGCCGCGCTCAACCGCGACGCGCGATAGCTGCGTTGGCGCCGGCGGCTCCGTTTTGCCCGGCGGCGGTTGACTGCTGAGGACGCGCGCTGAAAACACGCTGGTCCGTCAGCCGCTCGGTGGCCCGGACCGCGATACGCTGTGCCGTTGACCCAGCAGGCGCCGGCATAGCTGAGCCCTAGCCGATCACCCGTTTACCACTCCGCTGCTGTTTGAGACCCTCCGGCGGTCATCCGGACCCGCCCGGGCGGTCCCCCGCTGGTTGCGCTGTTGAGCCGGCAGACTCGAAGGTCGGTGTAGCGCGGACGGACGCATGGCAGCCAGCCAGGGCCAGCCGCAGCGCGGGCTCTGCGCCGACGACAAGCGCTTCCGTCCCTGTCATAAGAACACGGATCGTGCCGGTCCGGACGGAGCGAGGCGCGTGCGTACCGTAAAGGGGCTGCTTGATCGCGACCACGCCATCGGCACGACCGACCGGCGGCTGTTCGGCGCGTTCGTCGAGCACCTCGGCCGCTGCGTCTACGGCGGCATATTCGAGCCCGGGCACCCCGAGGCCGACGAGCGCGGGTTCCGGCGCGACGTGCTGGCCCTGGTGCGTGAGCTGGCGCCGACCATCGTACGCTATCCCGGCGGCAACTTCGTCTCGGGCTACAACTGGGAGGATGGGGTCGGCCCGCGCGAGGGGCGGCCGAAGCGGCTCGACCTCGCCTGGCTGTCGACCGAGACGAACGCGTTCGGCACCGACGAGTTCATCGACTGGTGCCGTGCGGCCGACGTCGAGCCGATGCTCGCGGTCAACTTGGGCACGCGCGGTGCGGACGCCGCACGCAACCTGGTCGAGTACTGCAATCATCCGGGCGGCACCACGCTGTCCGACCTGCGCCGCGCACACGGCCGGGCGCCGCCGCACGGCGTCAAGTTCTGGTGCCTCGGCAACGAGATGGACGGCCCGTGGCAGATGGGCGCCAAGACGGCGGCCGAATACGGTCGCATCGCCGCCGACGCGGCGAAGCTGATGAAGTGGGTCGACCCAACCATCGAGCTCGCGGCGTGCGGGTCATCCGCGCGCAACATGCCGACCTTCGGGACGTGGGAAGAGGTCGTGCTCGAGCATTGCTTCGACCACGTCGAATACATCTCGCTGCACACATATCTGAACGATTACGCGCAGGACACGCCGGCGCTGCTCGCCAGCCCCGACCTGATCGACGCCTTCATCGAGGAGGTGGTCGCGATCGCAGATGCGGTCGCTGCGCGCCGGCGCTCAGCCAAGCGCATCATGCTGAGCTTTGACGAATGGAACGTCTGGTACCGCACCCGGCGGCGCCCGGAGGACCGAGTGAAACCGGGGTGGCCGATCGCGCCCGCGCTCCTCGAGGAGGTCTACACCATGGCTGACGCGCTGGCGTTCGGCGGCATCTGCATCGCGCTGCTCAACCATGCCGACCGGGTCAAGGCCGCGTGTCTGGCGCAGCTGGTGAACGTCATCGCGCCGATCATGACCGAGACCGGCGGCTCCGTCTGGCGCCAAACGATCTTTTATCCGTTCGCGCACATCAGCAATTTCGGCCGCGGCCGGGTGCTGCGCTCCCGGGTCGATGCGCCGACCTATGCGGCGACGTACTATGATCCGCGGGGCGCCGCTGAGCATCGGTTTCCGCTGCCGGCGGTGCCGTACCTGAAGCTCGCCGCGGTACACGACGAGCGCGCGGGCGGGTTGACCCTGTTCGCACTCAACCGCAGTCTGGACGAGGAACTGCCCCTTGAGCTGACGGCGCGCGGGTTCTCCGGGCTTGCCGTGGCGCAGGCGCTTGCGCTGCATGACCACGACCTCAACGCAGCGAACACCAAGGAGGCGCCGGAGCGGATCAGGCCTGCGCCGCTCGAGGATGTCGCGCTCGTTGGCGACCTGCTGCGCGCCCTGCTGCCGCCTGCTTCGTGGAACGTCATCCGGCTCGCTCCAGCCGGCTGACGATGCGAGCTGGAGCCGGCCCGGCAAGTGCTTGAGCGCCGCCACGTTTCGGAGCTCGACCGGAGAGACCAGGCGCGTGCGGCAGCGGAATGCGAATTGGACTTAGCGCGCCGCGTCGACACGCCGAAATGCCAGCCGGCGCCTACGTCGTCTTTGGAGCAGGAGGTGCGCCATGGCGACCTGCTATGATGCGATCGTGATCGGCACCGGCCAGTCCGGCCCCGCCCTCGCCAGGCGCCTGACCGAGGCGGGCCAAAAGGTCGCCGTGATCGAGCGCCACCGCTTCGGCGGTACCTGCGTGAACAACGGCTGCATCCCGACCAAGTCGCTGGTCGCGAGCGCGCGCGCGGCCCATGTCGCGCGCCGCGCCGCCGACTTCGGCGTCGTGATCGAAGGGCCGGTTCAGGTCGACATGAAGGCGGTCAAGGCGCGCAAGGACGCGATCGTGCGCGTCTCCAGAGACGGCGTCGAGCAGGGCCTGCGCGAGAACCCGGGCGTCGCCGTCCGTGGCGGCCATGCTCGCTTCGTCGGCCCCAAGCGGGTCGAGATCGATGGCGAGATCCTCGAGGCCGAGCAGATCTTCATCAACGTCGGCGCCCGGGCGGATATCCCGGCCATCCCCGGCATCCAGACCGTGCGCCATCTCACCAACTCCTCGATGATGGCGGTCGACTTCCTGCCCGAGCATCTGGTGATCCTCGGCGGCAGCTACATCGGCCTCGAGTTCGGGCAGATGTACCGGCGGTTCGGCAGCGAGGTGACGATCGTCCAGCGCGACCCCTATCTGATCCCGCGCGAAGATGAGGACGTATCGCAGGCGATCGGGCAGATCCTGGAGAGCGAGGGCATCCGGATTCTGACCGGCGCCGACGCGACCCGGATTGCGGAGCGGGGCGGTAAGGTGGTGGTCTCAGTGACCACGGGCGGCAAGTCGACGGACGTGGCCGGCTCGCATCTCCTGGTCGCGACCGGGCGGCGCCCGAACACGGACGATCTCGGCCTCGATAAGGCGGGGATCGAGACCGACGAGCGCGGCTACATCAAGGTAGACGGCCAGCTGCGCACCAATGTCCCCGGCGTCTTCGCGCTCGGCGACTGCAACGGCCGCGGCGCGTTCACCCACACCTCCTACAACGACTTCGAGATCATCGCGGCGAACTTGTTTGATGGCGCGCGGCGCAGCATCGAGGACCGGATCATGACCTACGGCCTGTTCATTGACCCGCCGCTCGGTCGGGCCGGCATGACCGTGAAGGATGTCCGGCGCCAAGGCATCAGGGCACTGGTCGCGCAGATGCCGATGGAGGATGTCGGTCGCGCCTATGAACGCAGTGAAACCAAGGGCTTCATGAAGATCATCGTCGATGCCGAGAGCAGGCAGCTCTTAGGCGCCGCCCTACTCGGGATCGAGGGCGACGAGATCGTCCAGGGGCTGCTCGACATGATGTACGCCAAGGCTCCATACACGGTGATCCGGCGCGCCATGCACATCCACCCGACCGTGTACGAGATGATTCCGTACATGTTCGACGAGCTGCAGCCGCTGGACTAGCCACCGCCGGCCAGTTCGGCTGGTCTCCCAAGGGCACTTCCGCCGATGGAGAAAGCCTGCTCGCTCATACGCGCAACTGCCGCGCTTGATCGGCCGGCCGCGACGATCCTGTCGTGCGAGCGACCAGGTCCTCGCGGTGGGGGGCCTTCGGGTCCGTCGGGAGCGCCGCCGCGGCGGCGCAGATCGTGCCGCGTGTGAAGCGACATGCCGAGCCGGTCGGCCACCTGCTCCGGCGTCAAAAACTGCAGGTGCGGAGCACCCTTCATGTGCTCTGGGATCGGCTCGGTCATGTCAGTCATGCCCGGCCGCAGCTCTAGAAATCACCCAGGTCGGGCAGCTGGGTCAGCCGATAGTTGGTCTGGCAGCTCTCGGCGCCGGGGCCGTTGTTCGCCTTCAGTGCCCACCAGAACAGGATTACGCGGCTGTCGGGGCGGATCTGGTGCTGGTACAGCTGCTTTGCCACCTTGGCCGTCTCGAAGTCCTGGGCGGTGATGCTGGCGAGCTCGACCTCGGCCCCGTCCGGCGCCTGCTGCGCGACCAGCGTGCATTGCAGGAACCCAGGCATCGGCGCTGCGACGCGCAGCGTGACGATCGTCCGGTCCGCGTCGGCGAAAGCGTCGGTCAGCACCGCCTCGCCCTGCTCTAGCGTGACGATACGATTGCCGCTGTTGATGTTGGTGGCGCCGTCCCAGGGCGTCGCCGCCTCGGCATGGACCTGAGAGAGCAGGAACACGGCGGCGGCCGTAGAAAGCAGCTTCTTCAAGCTTGCGCTCCTTGGTGGTTGAGGAATTCGACTTTGGGCGCCGTGCCGACCATCAGCACGGCCTCGTCGAAAGACACGGCGCCGGGCGCGAACGTTGAACAGAAGTTCGCGCGCCCGCACCACGGCTGCATCAACCGACGGCGCGGCCATCGCGTCATCGTCGCGCTGTGGCTCGGCACGCTTACCTCGAAATATTTCAGATTCGTTGGGCGGTGCAGTGCGCTGCGTTCCGCCTGCTGCAAGCCATTGCACATGCGCCAATGCTGCCGCTCGGCCGAGATGGGCTGCGGCCTGCGATAGATCTGCGTCCCGCGTCCGTCATGGGTAGCAACGCCCGGCCCTTGCGCAGCGGGGCGCATGAGCCATTGAGCCGGCGGGCGGATGGCGCTCCGCACACAGCGATGACCTTCCGGGGTGGCGTGATCAAGGCGATGGCTGACTTGATCCAGCGCGCTCGAGGGCCGCAGGAGAAACGGGCCATGACCCCGGCATCTAGCTAGCGAACTTGCGCGGCTGTGAGCCAGTTCACATCCCAAAAGCTGGCGTCCTGGTCAGATAGCCACAGGCAGGGTCACCTGTGAGGAGCAGATCGCTCTGGAGGACTGTCGGATGCCTTGGGGATCTCCTTCGAGCTCTTCTGGTGGATACTCCAGTCCGGGGAGCTGGACCGGGCAAGGGCTACTGGTCAGTGCATGGCACTGGAGCGGTCGGATCGCGCACCGCTACTACAGCCAGCTCCAGGCAGAGGCATGCTGGGTGCTCAGGGGGCTGCGCATTGGCTGGAATGCTGGCTTCCCGTTCTCCAGCAGGTCATCGGCGACGCCTGAGCGCTTGCGCGCATCGCCCGCGCGGCCGGAGCAGCGTGACTGAAGAACGCCATTCAGGCGCGTCCATGCCGATGGATACTTTCTAGGCGCTCCCTTGCTGCAATCCCTTATTCGCCGTCCGTGAGTGGCAGAGCGGATCCGCGGCGGGCGCGCCCATGCGCTGGTCGGGACGCAGGGGTCGGCCTGCGGCCACTCCGGGATTCGAACAGAATCCGGCGGAGCGTCCGAGCAGAAACGTCGGGCGCGGCCACCTCGCGAAGGTGGCCGGCGCGCAAGCGCTGCATCCGCCGGTCAGTCCTCCGTTCCAGGTCTGATCGCCGGGCGAGCTGTTGCGCGTGCCCCTCTGATCGGAGACAAACCGGCGCAAGCGACTGCGCGGCCCGCGCGATCGCTGTGATCTGAGCGCCCGCCGACAGGGGGAGGCAGCATGCTGCTGAAGAACGAGACGGCCGAGGCCAAGATGGACGGCCCGCGCGCCCCGGCGGGCAAGGCCGAATCCGCCGAGCGGGCTCGCTTGGCCGAGGATGCGCAGGGCAAGGCTGCGTGGAAGCTGTGGGGGCCATACCTCAGCGAGCGCCAGTGGGGCACGGTACGCGAGGACTACAGCCCTTACGGCAATGCCTGGGACTACTTCTCGCACGACCAGGCTCGCTCGCGCGCCTATCGCTGGAGTGAGGACGGCATCGCCGGCATCAGCGACCGCAGCCAGCGGCTGTGCCTGGCGCTGGCCTTGTGGAATGGCAAAGACCCGATCCTCAAAGAGCGGCTGTTCGGCCTGACCAACGGCGAAGGCAATCACAGCGAAGACGTCAAGGAACTCTACTATTATCTCGATGCCACGCCCACCCACTCGTATCTGCAATATCTCTACAAGTACCCGCAGCGCGAGTTTCCCTACAACTGGCTGGTTGAAGAGAATCGTCGGCGCGGCAGGAACCAGCCGGAATTCGAGCTGCTCGACACCGGCGTGTTCGACGACGACCGCTATTTCGACGTGTTGGTGGAATTCGCCAAGGCGGGTCCCGAAGACATCCTAATGCTGGTCACGGCGTACAACCGCGGCCCCGACGCTGCAACGCTCCACGTCCTGCCGCAGCTCTGGTTCCGCAACATCTGGTCATGGCGCTTCAACGCCAACCGTCCCGATCTCTACGTCGACCACGGCGCGACGATCGGGGTCAAAAGCAAGCTGTTCGGCGGCTACGCGCTCCACGCCGACGACGAGCCGACGCTGTTGTTCTGCGACAATGACAGCAATGTCCGGCGGCTATTCGGCGTCGAAGGGGCGAAGGGCCATTTCAAGGACGCGTTCCACGAGTATCTGGTCGCCGGCCGGCACGACGCCGCGAATCCGACGCGTCACGGCACCAAGGCCGGCGTTCACTATCGGGTCGAAATCCCGGCGCACGGCAGCGCGCGCTTCAGGCTGCGTTTGGCCCGCGGCATGCTCACCCGCCCGTTTGCCGACTTCGACGAGGTGCTGGAGCAGCGCCGCGCCGAGGCGGACGAGTTCTACGCCGAGCTGCAGACTGGGCTTGCCGACCCGGATGCGCGCCGCGTCCAGCGCCAGGCGTTCGCCGGCATGATCTGGAGCAAGCAGTTCTTCCACTACGACGTGATGCGCTGGCTGGACGGAGACCCGAGCCAGCCGCCGCCGCCCGAGTCCCATCGCCATGGCCGCAACCGCGAGTGGCGGCACCTCAACAACTACGACATCATCTCGATGCCGGACAAATGGGAGTATCCCTGGTACGCCGCCTGGGACCTCGCGTTCCACTGCATCCCGCTGGCGTTGGTCGACGCCGAGTTCGCCAAGCAGCAGCTCGTGATGCTGACGCGCGAATGGTACATGCACCCGAACGG
>JBKPNX010000038.1:0-44192 GCA_046732855.1 Pseudomonadota bacterium | reverse complement strand
CCAGGTGCGTCTCGCCGCCGCGCTCGCCCGCCGGCGCGAGATCATCGGCATCGTCGAGTGGCTCCAGAGCGAGATCCATCATCTTGGCGCCGATCTGCGCTGCAACCTGCTCGCCGAAGCTGGCGACGTCATCGCCGAGGGTCCCGATGTGGTGGTGATCGCGACCGGCGGCGTGCCTCATACTTCGTTCCTGGCCGAAGGCGAGGACCTCGTCGTCACCTCCTGGGACATCCTCTCCGGTCAGGCGGCGCCGGCGCGCGACGTGCTGCTGTTCGACGACAACGGCGCGCATCCGGGCGCGTCGTGCGCCGAGTTCCTCGCGCGCGCGGGCGCCCGGCTCGAGTTCGTGACGCCCGAGCGCATCGTCCTTCCGGAGATCGGCGGAACCAATTATCCGGCGTACCTCAAGGCGTTCGGCGAGCACGGCGTGCTGATCACCCTGAACCGCCGACTGCGCGGGGTCAGGCGTGAGGGCAACCGGCCCGCCGCCACCCTGTACGACGAATACGCGCGCGCCACGCAGGAGCGCCTGGTCGATCAGGTGGTGATCGAGCACGGCACCCGGCCCGCGGACGAGCTGTACTTCGCGCTCAAGCCGCAGTCCTCGAACCTCGGCGAGCTCGAGCTCGACGCCCTGCTCGCCGGGCGGCCGCAGAGGAAGGTCAACCACGCAGGCGGCAGGTTCCAGCTGTTCCGCGTCGGCGACGCCGTCGCCAGCCGCAACATCCACGCCGCGATCTACGATGCCCTGCGCCCGTGCAAGGAGCTGTAATCGGCCTGCCGGTTTCAGATCGGAAGGCGCGCGACCCATGCCGGCTCAACGCGATGAGCCAAGCGGTACCTAAAGAGGAGGCGGAATCAGGCGGCGCACGAGATGCAGTCCGGCAAAAAGCGCGCCGACCGAGAGGACGAACGAGGCGACCGTATACAGCGCGCAGAGCGCAAATGCCCGGCGCTCGTACAGGACCGCGAAATCCAGAGAGAACGCCGAGAACGTGGTGAACGCGCCGAGAATGCCGGTCGTGAGGAAAAGGCGCATTTCGATCGAGGCGCTCCAGACCAGGGCCATCGCCTCGACCAGCACTCCCATGGCGAACGAGCCGAGGACGTTGACGATCAGCGTCGCGTAGGGAAAGCCCGTCCCGAGCAGGCGGCCCACCGCGATGTAGACCAGGTAACGGGCCACCGCGCCCGTGACGCCGCCGGCGGCGACCGCCAGCAGTGCCGAGATCGACATGATTGCAGCGCCCTCCGACCGGCCTTGCGCTCGGTCATCGCTCGAGTTCCGGCGGATGCTCGCGGATTGAGCGCTCGCGCGAGACTCCACGGCCGATCATTCACGGTCGGCCACCCCCTGCCGATGCTGGTGAGGGTGGCCGTGATCGCTCCTCCCCGCCTCGCGCATCAAGGGAGAAGCCCGGAACGTGTGATGTCGAGCAGCAATCGCGCCACGAGGACATCAACGAGTTTTCCGTCACAGCCAAGCGTCAGCCCCAAAGCAATGGCCGAGATAGCACGTAGCGCACGCTGCCGACGAGCGGTGATCCGACGGTGCGAACGGCGCCAGTTCACGTCACGCGCGAAACAAGCCATGTTCGCATCGGGTGCAAAGCCAGAGAGACCGTCAATGTCATTGCGGCGGCGCGTTCATGAGATCCTCGAGCAGACCGCGGAAGGGGATCGGCTCGGCAGACTGATCAGCGCTGGACTGATCGCGCTGATCGCGGCCAACGTGGTCGCCGTGATCATCGAGTCCGAGCCGTGGCTCCATGCCGCCTATCGAGCCTGGTTGCGCGCCTTTGAGGTGGTCTCGATCCTGATTTTCACCGCGGAATACGCGCTCCGGGTATGGTCGGCGGTCGAGAGCGACCATGGCCATGACCGGCGACCGATCATCGGCCGGCTACGCTACGCCGTGACCCCGCTCGCGCTGGTCGACCTGATCGTGATCGTGCCCTTCTATCTGGTCGCGCTGATCCCGGTCGACCTGCGCTTCCTGCGCGTTTTCCGCCTGTTCGCGGTGTTCAAGCTCACCCGCTATCAGCCGTCGATGCGCCTGCTGGCAAGTGTGCTGCGCGAGGAAGCCAAGCCGGTCGCCGCTGCGCTGTTCGTCCTCGCGATGCTGCTGATCGCCGCGTCCAGCCTCGCCTACATCGCCGAGAACGCGGCTCAGCCCGAGAAGTTCGGCAGCATTCCGGCAGCCATGTACTGGGCGATCACCACGATGACCACGGTCGGCTACGGCGATGTCGTGCCGGTGACGCCGTGGGGCAAGGTGCTGGCGGGCGTGATCGGCGTGATCGGCATCGGCATGGTCGCACTGCCGGCAGGCCTGCTCGCCTCCGGCTTTTCGGAGCAGTTGCACCAGCGCCGCCGCGAGTTTGAGGCGGCAGTCGATCGCATCCTGGCGAGCGGCACGATCGGTCCCCACGAGGGCGACGAGATCAGGGCATTTCGCGATCGGCTGGGGCTGTCCGATCATCAGGCGGCCGAGATCGTCCGGTTTCTCATCCACCAGCACCGGGCCGCGCGCTGCCCGCACTGCGGCAGGCCGCCGGGACCGACCACCCCCGCGCTCGGCGATCCGGCCGCGCCGCAGGAATCAGGCGCTGCCGACCGGGCGAAGGTCCGGACCGGGTGACCCGATACGGTCGCCTCAGGCCGCCTTGAAGCGAACCTCGGCGACCTCCTCGATGGCGCGCGCTTTGGCGGGGTCGACCGCGAGCTGCGCGCGCACCGTCTCGAGCGTGCGCATCTCGGCGCGGTTCAGGCGACTGTCGACCGCGATCACGTCGCAGGCGAGGGCATAGGCGGTCTCGCGCAGAGGTTTGGTCAACGCCTGCCGGATCAGTGCGAAGACCTTGTCGTCGCCGCCTGCCGCCGCCAGCATGTCCGAGCAGCGCGTCGCCATCTCGGTCAGCGTGGCGCGATCGATGCCCTTGAAGATCGGCAGGTGGCCGACCAGGTCGCCGATGAGGTTGATTTCCACATCGGCGATGTCCCGATCCGCCTCGGCCGCGGCCACCATCGTGTAGATCAAAGCTTCCTGCGCGCTGATCATCGCGATCTCCCAAAGCGCCCCGCCGCGGAACCTAGAGCGGGGCAGTTAAGGTTCGATAAAGGGCCTCGGGACGGGCGCCACCGCAGCTCCGACTCCCTCTTGGCGCGCGTGCGCCTCCATCGTTAGGATCGGCGGCGCCAGGCGGTCGCTGCGTGGCGACGAGCAAACCGGGAGAAACGGTCCGTGAGTACATCCGAGAGGGCACGGGAGCGCGCCATCAATCCGCTGAAGGCGCGCCTCGCCGCCGGCAAACCCGCGATCGGCATGACCATCTCGATGCCGAGCGTGCATGTCGCCCAGGTGCTCGCCGCCTGCGGCTTCGACTGGCTGTTCCTGGACATGGAGCACGGGCCGATCGGGATCGAAGCGGCGCACGCCATGATCACCGCCACGAGCGGGACACGCGCCGCGCCGGTGGTGCGCGTGCCGTGGAACGTGCACTGGCTGGCCAAGCCGGTGCTCGATGCCGGCGCGATGGGCATCATTTTTCCGATGATCCGCAGCGCTGCCGACGCCGAGGAGGCGGTCCGCGCGGTGCGCTATCCGCCGACCGGCCAGCGCGGGTTCGGGCCGTTCTACGCGCCGCTGCGCTTCGGCCTGAGCATGCAGGCCTATGCTGACCCGGCGGATGAGGAAATTTTTTGTATCCTGTTGATCGAGCACAAGGATGCCATCGATGCGATCGAGCAGATCGTGGCCGTACCCGGCGTGGATGCGTGTTTCATCGCGCCGTTTGATCTGGCGATGAGCTACGGCTATCGCGACGGCCCCGATCACCCCGAGGTGCAGGCCGCGATCAAGCAGGCCGAACGGGCGATCGTGAACAGTCGGGTGCATCTCGGCGGTCTCGCGCTCACCGGCGAGATCGCCAACGCCATGATCGGGCGGGGCTATCGGATGATCCTGACCGGCTTCGACATCCGCTTGCTGCAGCAGGGCGCGGCCACGATTCTGAGCGCGATCGAGCGCGGCGACTAGGAACGGACGGCGATGCCGAGGGCTGGCGCGACGGGCGGCCGGGGGCTCGCGGGCCGAGATGGGAGCAACTTTCAAATGCCCGCGATGAGCGGCCGACTGAGCGACCATCGCTGTCTGCGCGACCTCGGCTTCATCGCGGCACGCCCGTTTCGCCGGCGGGCGCTGCGATGGCCCACTGGTCGGACCGTCTGGCGCGGACTGGTGAGCCGGCATCGGTGAAGTCACGAAACTTTGTATGGGCGCGTTCCGATGCCGGCAGGGCCACTTGGTAGCAACGACACGGGGAGAGCGACATGATGCAAGGCAGAGCGGTGCGCGCGGTGATGCTGAGCGGCGGGCTAATGTGGCTTCTGGCGAGCTGCCAGGCGATCAAAAACGAGGAAGCGCAGAGCACCGAGCAGGTGTTGGAGGCGGCGGGGTTTCACATGAAGGAGGCCACGACCCCGCAGCAGCTCGCGAATCTCGAGGCGCTGACCCAGCGCAAGATCGTGATCCACGACCAGAACGGCCAGACGCGCTACGTCTATGCCGACGCCGATGGCTGCAAGTGCGTCTACGTCGGCAGCGAGAAGAATTACGACGAGTTTCAGAAGCTCTCGATCAAACAGGAAATCGCGCAGGATAACCTCGACGCGTCGATGGACTGGGGCATGTGGGGGCCCTGGCCGGTGTACTGACGCTGGCCGAGGCCCGAATCCGCCAACAGCGCACCAGAGCCGCGCCGTTCTCAGAACAGCGGTGTGAACGCCAGCCCCGGGCCTCGTCTGGACGCCCGGGGCTGATGGCGCACAACCCGCTGTCGCGGAGCCAGCTCCTCCGGCCGCACGTCGCTCCGCTCACGCGAAGCGACGCCGGCGCCCCGATCGGATCACCCCTCGTCGTGGGCTTTCGAGCGACGACCTAGGCGGGCGCCCGCGCCCAGCTCTCGAGCTTGGCGATGACCGGGTCGAGGGCGGGTTTGATGACCGGCCCCACGCCCTCCTTGGCGGTCACTTCGGCCGCGAGGGTCTTCAGCCCCGCGATGCGTTTGCTCAACACGTCGGCGAGCACTTTCTTGGCATCGCCGGGCAGTTGACCGACCGTGGCGGAAAGCTGATCGAGCTTCGTGTTGATGTCGTTCAGCTTGGTGACGGCGGCCTGGGCGGATGGCGCGTCGGTCACCCCCTTGAGCGTCGCATCCAGATTCGTCACGACGCCGGTCACCTGTTCGCCGACGTTGACGTTGCCCACCGTCAGTGCGGCGGTTTGCGCCTCGGTCAAGGCCTCTTCGGCCGTCTCCTGGGCGCCGGCTGCGGTGTCTTGTGCCGCCTGCTGGGTGGCCTGTGCCGCTTCCTGCGTCGCCTGGCCCGCCTGTTCGGCGGCCTGCTGCGCCTGTTGCTCGGCTCCCTGCGCCTGCTCCGTGGTCTGCTGCGCAGCCTCCTGAGTGGCCTCCGCCGCCTGTTTGGTGGCCTGTTGCGCCTCCTGAGCGGCCTCTTCGGTCGACTGAGCGGCCTCCTTCGTGGCCTGGGCCGCCTGTTCGGTGGCCTGCTGCGCCCCGGCCGTGGCCTGCTTCGCAGTGTCCGTAGCCTGTCCAGCGGCCTGCTTCTTAGCTTCTGCGGCCTTGTCGCCCGCTTTCTGAGCAGCCTGGCCGGCGGCTTCCGCGGCCTTCTCGGTCTTCTGCGCCGCCTGCTCGGCGCTCTGCTGCGCCCGCTCGGCCACTTCCACGCCGCGGCGGTTGCCGAAGTACTGGTAACCGATGATCACGAGGACCACCGCGACCAAGATTCCTATTACCCAACGCATGGTCTTCCTCCCGTGTGCACGCACGCTTAACGTGGTATTCTAGCTGAAGCTCGAATGATGTGCAAAGTCTAGCTTACGTTGACTCGGCGAGCCGCGCCGACCAGCCATCAACAATTCTGCCCCGAGACCGGCAATGCGGCGAATCGACCAGCCGTTCGACGAGACCTCGACGCAGCGCAAACGCCGATCTACTGGGCGGCGGCGACCGCGACCCCGTGGACCTGACCGGCGGCGAGTTGGCGGATACGCTTGATCATCGCGTGCAGGCCGTTCGCGCGGGTCGGCGACAGATGCGCGCCGAGGCCGATCTCGTTGAACACCTCGGGCGGGTTGTCGAGGATCTCCTGCGGGCGTCGGTTGGCGTACAGGCGCAGCAGCAGGGCGATCAGGCCGCGCACGATGAATGCGTCGCTGTCGGCGGCGATCTGCATGCGCCCGGAGTCGGCATCGAGGTGCGCGACCATCCACACCTGTGACTGGCAGCCTCTG
This sequence comes from Pseudomonadota bacterium, assembly GCA_046732855.1. Classification (GTDB taxonomy): domain Bacteria; phylum Pseudomonadota; class Alphaproteobacteria; order Geminicoccales; family Geminicoccaceae; genus JBKPNX01. The sequence continues at coordinate 37,882 of JBKPNX010000038.1, read as the reverse complement.
ACCTTGTTGCTTTCGGTCCGGTGCTGCTCCGGAAAGGGCGCGAGCTTGCGGCCGAGGTCGAGCACGTACTCGATCTTCTCGCGCCAGTCCTCGAACAGCTCGAAGTCCTCCGCGATCAGCCGCTGTTCCTCGGCGATGGTCGGTGCCTGGGTCATGCCGTCTCGACCGTTGCGTCCCGCTCGGTATATGGCCGAGCCGCGCGCCCCGTTCAACACCGCACGGTGCATGCCGCATCGGTGGCCCGTTGGGGTGCAGGTCCACCGCTAGGGCGGCGAGCCGAACGGATGGTCGCGCGGCGCGGGACCGCCGTCCAGCTGTTTCGTCGATCGCAGCTTGCGGCTATATGAGGCCCTGGGGTTGATCAACCCGGGATATGGCTCGATGTCGGCTCGCGTCCGTCCCCGTCGCAGCGTGCTCTACATGCCGGGCTCCAATGCGCGCGCGCTCGACAAGGCGAGGAGCCTGCCAGCGGATGCGCTGATCTTCGATCTCGAAGACGCGGTCGCGCCGGACGCCAAGGCGAGGGCGCGCGAGCAGGTCGGCGCGGCGCTGCGGGCGGGCGGCTACGGGCCGCGCGAGACGATCGTGCGCGTCAATCCGCTCGCGACCCCCTGGGGCCAGGCTGATCTCGCTGCGGCGGCGCGGGCGGGCGCCGACGCCGTGCTGATCCCCAAGGTCGAGAGCGCCGATGCGGTGCGCCAGGCGCTGGCGGTGCTGGATGGCGCCGGCGCGCCCACGGATCTGCCGCTGTGGTGCATGATGGAGACCCCGCGCGCCATGCTGCGCGCCGAGGCGATCGCCGCGGCGCACCCGCGCGTCGCCTGCCTGGTCATGGGCACCTCCGATCTGGCCAAGGAGTTGCACGCCGCGCATACCCCGCTGCGCCTGCCGCTCCTCACTGCGCTCGGGCTCTGTCTGCTCGCGGCCCGCGCGTGCGGCCTTGCGATCCTCGACGGCGTGCATCTCGATCTTGAGGACGACCAAGGCTTCGCGGCCGCGTGCCGCCAGGGGGCGGAGCTCGGCTTCGACGGCAAGACCCTGATCCATCCCAAGCAGATCGGGCCCGCGAACGAGGCGTTCGCGCCCGACGGCGAGGCCCTGGCCCGCGCGCGCCGGATCATCGTCGCGCATGAGCAGGCGGTACGCGAGGGGCAGGGCGTGGTCGTGGTCGACGGCCGGCTGATCGAGCACCTGCATGTGGTCGAAGCGCGGCGCCAGGTGGACCTGGCCGAGGCGATCGCGGCGCTGTCCCGCTGAGTGGCCATGCGGCCGGCTGTGCCCGTCGCCGCGGCCGCTGCGCTACTTCTCCAACGGCACCTTGGTGCGCGATTCGACCTTGAGCAGCGCCACGCAGTCGAGCTGCGCGCCCGTGCCGTCTTCGCACACGGGCAGGCCGTTGACCAGGATGCTGCCGATCGAGGAGCACGGCTTCTGTTCAGCCAGCAGGAACGACGCCAGGACCTTCTTGTCGTCGTTCAGCGGCGCCAGGTCGAGCAGCAGCTGCTTGGCGTACACGCCCTGCGGGTCGAACAGGATCAGATCGACGCGGAAGCGGTTCAACTCGTGGCCCGTCCCGTTGTCGAACAGGAACAGCGACCGGCAACCCTGGTCGGTATCCTCCAGCTTGTTGAGCTCGATCCGGAGCTCGGGTTCGGCGGCCACCAGCGGTTGTGCGACCACGAGCAGGCCGAGCGCCGCGCAGACCGCTCCGAGCTGGCGTCGCCGGCGACAGAGGCGAGAGGGTTCGCTCATTTTCGATGGCCTTTCGGGCCTGATTGGCCGTATCATCCCGCCCGACGCGGAGCGCGCCGGAAGAGCGCTGAAAGTAGCTGGTTTCGGCTTACACGCAGCGAGATGCGCTGTCCAGTAAATGGATTGTCGCCCCAAAGTTGAGATCGACGTCCTCTGCCAGATCTCCCGGCGCAGTTGGAACCAGACATGAGCAAGACCACTCAGGGCAACTTCTTCGAGGATTTCACGGTCGGCCAGGAGATCCTGCACGCCACGCCGCGCACGGTGACGGAGAGCGATGCCACCTTGTACTTGGCGCTGACCGGCTCCAGGTTCGCCGTGCACTGCTCGGCCACGCTCGCGCGCATGGCCGGACTGCCGCGGCCGCCGCTCGACGATCTGCTGACCTTCCATCTGGCGTTCGGACGCAGCGTGCCGGACGTGTCGCTCAACGCCATCGCCAACCTCGGTTACGCCGACGGTCGGTTCGGCGCGCTGCTCTACCCCGGCGACACGCTGACCGCCACTTCCAGGGTGATCGGCCTCAAGGAGAACTCGAGCGGCAAGGCGGGCACGGTGTACGTGCGCACGCGCGCGACCAAGGACGATGGCCGCGAGATCCTCGAGTTCGTGCGCTGGGTCATGGTCGCCAAGCGCGATCCGGCGAGCCCGGCGCCCGAGCCGGTGCTGCCCGAGTTGGCCGACCACGTCGCCGCGGCCCGCCTGAGCGTCCCGCCGGGGCTGCGGCCGCGCCACTTCGACCGGGTGCTCGCGGGCTCGCTGTACCGCTACGACAGCTACGAGGTCGGCGAGCGGATCGACCACGTCGACGGCATGACGATCGAGGAGGCGGAGCACCGCCTCGCGACCCGGCTGTACCAGAATCCCGCGCGCGTGCACTTCAACGCCCAGGAGGGGCGCGCCGGCCGGTTCGGCCGCTGTCTGGTCTACGGCGGCCATGTCCTCAGCATCGCGCGGGCACTGTCCTTCGACGGGCTCGGCAACGTCCTGCACATCGCCGCGATCAACGCCGGCACGCACGTCCATCCGGTGTTCGCGGGCGACACCGTCTACGCTTGGTCGGAGGTCCTGGACAAAGCCGAGCTGCCGGGTCATCCGGATCTCGGCGCGCTGCGCCTGCGCCTGGTCGCGACCAAGGACCGGCCGTGCCATGATTTCCCGCACCGCGACCCCGACGGCAGGTACCTGTCCGAGGTGGTGCTCGATTTCGACTACTGGGGCCTCGTGCTGCGCTGAGCCGCGGCGCCGCCTGATGGGAATGGCGCGGGCGGCTGGGGCTCGGCCGGCCTGGTCTCGGGTTCGTTCGGCCGCCAGGGCGCGGCCGGCTCGTGCAGGGCGCCGGGCGTAAGCGGCGCGCTTGTAAGGTATTGTGGTCGGGGCAGCGCCCCGTGCTCGGGTTCGTTCGGTGGCGCGCGATCGGCGAGAGGCGGCCGCGGCGCGGGTCGGAGCGGGGGCGCCGCCAGGGCGGGAGCGGTCTCGGCCGTCTGCCCCGCCAGCGCGGCCTGCTCGGCCTGGAGCGCCTTGAGGGTGCGGAGCGCGCGCCAGAACTCGGCCATCGCCGCGCCGCGATAGCGCAGCAATGTCTCGAACGAGCGCGTGCCGTTGCCGTCGCGGATCAGCGCGAGCCCGAGCCCGCCGTCCGCGATCCGGTGCTCCTCGAACAGCTCGGCCTCAATCCGGTCCGCCCGCGCGAGGCGCCACGCCGCGACCGCGACGCGGCGCGCGAGCACGGCCTGGAGCGCGCCGACCGGCGCGAGCTCCTCGACCAGCGCGGCCTCGAGCGCGGCGAACTCGGCGCCGTCCTCCTCCGGCAACACCAGATGCTTCTGCGCGCGCAGGCCATGCCTCAGCGCATTCCGCGCCGAGCGCGCCTTGCCCTCGGGCGTCCTCGGCCCGCGCGACCTGGCGCCGTTCTGGTGGCTGGCTTCAGCACGCGCATTGCTGACGGGACCGGCCGCGCGCGGCGCGGCGGTTGCACTCGACATGACGGGGTTCCTTAGCTGATGGGGTACTGTCTGGAGGGCTGTGGCGGAGACCTCGGACGGCCGACCTCCACAATCCGACAGTGTAGCGGATCTTAGGAATATTGTCCAGGAAAGGCGTGCCGGAACGGAGAGCGCCCGCGCGCAAGCGACCGCCGTGCCGCGTTAACCCTGCGCTAACCTTAACCCGTCATCAATGTCGCCGTGTCAGGGTGGGAATCCGGCGCCGCACCTCGAAAAGGGGTGGTTGGGCGCCAGCTCGCGCGACTTCGACGAGGTTGAATTTTCTCACGCCTTAGTGCAGTGGACCAGGACGATTTTCGCTTTGGATAAGAGGCTCGCCCGGCGTGGGTCGGCAGGACGCAGGAGTTGCGGTATGTCAGTCACGATCGACGAGTTGTCGCGACGAGCGGATTTCATCCTGCGGGGCCGGTCCGCCTTCAGATTGCATGGGGACGGGGTGATTGACGGCCTGGATGGCGCTACCGAAAAAAAGCCCTGCAGAATCGGTTGGTTCATTAACTTCGACGAAAACTACAAGCATGCGTTCGTCATGACGCCTAGCTTCGGGCAAGAATGTCCGTCAGGGCTACAGAACAACTCGTTGATCGAACATCTGAATGAGTTGCTCAGCGGCATAGAGATAAGGTTCGACAACATCAACCCCATCGTCCGTGATCCAGGCAGTCTAGCCAATTGCGTTTTCACGTCTAAGATCTACATCTTGACCGATGTTCTACAGCGACGCCGCGATTTGATCAGAGAAGCGTTCAAACAGCATCAGCTTGAAGCTGTCATCATCGACGACGAGAGGTGGGCGATGCAGTGGGGAGAGGCCAAACCCGACGCGTTCATCTGCCACGACCACCGCGACAAGCCGGAGTTTGGCGATCCGCTCTACGAGCAGCTCGCGCGCATGCCGCTAAAGATCTTTTACGACAAGTATAGCATCCGAATCGGCGAGGATTTGGTCGAGAAGATCGAGCGGGGACTCGCCGAATGCAAGTTTGCCATCATCCTCGTGAGCAAGAGGTTCTTGGAGAATAAGGCGTGGGCGAACCACGAGATGCGCGCGCTCATCAATCGGCAAATTGCTGAAGGCAAAAAGAAACTGATTCTGCCGATCTGGATTGATGTGAGCAGCGAAGAAGTAAGATCAAGGTTGCCGTTGCTTGCGAACATTGCCGCTCGGCGGTTCCAAGATGGAGTGGAAGAGCTCGCTCGGGAAATCAATGCCGTGATAACAAACGAGAGATAGAGGGGGTCTGGCCCACGTGCCGGCGATCCGGCAACCCCGCCACCGTGGGCCGTCGAGGAAGCAAATGCAGCCTCTATCGTCGAGTATGAGATCCCGATAGTCAGTGCCGCAGCGGCGGGTGCCGGGCCGGCGGCAGCGCCATGCTGGCGAGGCGGTGGTGCTCGCGGTCAGGACAGCCAGATCCGATCGCTACCGGTGCCGCTCACTGCGGCTGCGCCGCGAGTTGCGGCGATGATTCATCCATGAGGGGCAGATCCTCGAGCCGCCGGCATTCGGCGCCGGCGCAGGTGCGCAGCTCGGCAAGGCGCGCCGCGAGCGCGGCCACGAGCGCGGGATCGGCGGTCTCGACCACGTTGTCGAGCTGGTGCGGATCGCGCGCGAGGTCGTACAGCTCGCGCTCGCCCGTGCCGTATTCGACGTAGGTCCACCCTGCCGTGCGGATCGCATCGAACGGCGCCGCCCGGTCGATCTGTTCGGCCGTCATGCCGAGCTGCTCGGCGAGCTCGACGTACTGCTGCTCCAGCTGGCGGCGCTCGAGCAGGAAGCTCTCGCGCCACGCCTGCTTCGGGTTGTCGAACAGCGGCAGGAAGGAGCGCCCGTCGACGAAGGCCGGTGCCGCGATCCCGGCGATCTCGGCGAAGGTCGGGGCGAAATCGCTGTTCAGGACCATGGCCTCGATCCGCTGGCCCGCCGGTACGCCCGGCCCGCGCACGATCGCCGGCACGCGGATGTCCTCCTCGTAGGCGAAGTCCTTGCCGGCCGGCAGGCGGTGCTCGCCCAGATGGAAGCCGTTGTCCGAGCTGTAGATGACGTAGGTGTCGTCGAGCGCGCCGACGGCCTCGAGCGCGCCGACGACGCGCTCGACCATGTCGTCGACCGCCTGCAGCGACGCGAGGCGCCGCCGGTACTCGTCCTCGAGCCGGCGGACGTGCTCGTCATCGAGGGGCGGCAGGCGGCGGACGAAGTCGGGCTTGTCGCCGACATCGGCCTCGTCGAAGGCGGGCGTGCGCGGCAACGTAGCGCGCGCGAACAGGTCCACGTGCCGCGGCGCCGCGACCGAGGGGCTGTGCGGCGTGTACGGCAGCACGTAGACGAAGAACGGCTGCCCGGCGGCGCCGGCCTTGCGGATCACCTGGACCGCCTTGTCGGTCAGCACGTCGTTCAGATAGTCCCGGGGCTGGTGGTCATAGGCGACGATCCGGCCGTTCTCGTTGAGCGTGTACTCGTAGCTTGGATGCGCATTGCCGCCGACGTACCATTCGTCCCATCCGGGCGGCACGCCGTCCCGCTCGGGGGCGTAGCGGTTCAGGTACTTGCCGACCATCGCGGTGTGGTAGCCGGCGCCCTGCAGCCAGGTGGCAATGGTCGATTCCTCGAGCCCGAGCTGGCGGAACTTTTCGAACCCGCCCCACGGCTGCTCGTTGCCGACGATGTGCGTATTGTGCGCGTACTGCCCGCGCAGGATCGAGGCGCGGGACGGGCAGCAGAACGAATAGCTCACGAAGAAATGGTCGAACGTCGTGCCGCGATCCTCGAGCAGCGCCTTGGTCTTGGGCATGAACTGGTGCAGCGCGAGATCCTCGTCGTCGGTCAGGATCAGCACGATGTTCGGCTGCCGCGGGGCGACGGGCGTAGCGCCGGCCGAGCCTGGGATCTGGCTCAGCCCGATGACGAGGACCGCGAGCAGGGCCGGTCGAAGCCACGCGCGCGGCGCAAATAATGACATCGGACACTCCATTGCGAGCAACGCAGCTGCCACCAGCCACGCTGAGCGAGGTGCCTCGGCCACTTTCTGGTTGGCGACGGAGAGACCCTAGCTCCGCGCCCTCGGTGCGAATGTGAACTGGATCACCCGGCTAGATGAGGACCCGGAGCCGGGCTGGATCGCGCCAAGGACGCGGTCGCTGCCATCAACGGGAGCGGCAATTCACGTGATCGGCGATCCGAGGTATTGCGGTTAACATGGCGCTTTCCTTGCTGAGCGGCGGCAGACCAGCCTGGGGCGGGCCCAACGCCAAATCGCTGCGCCATTCCCATATCGCAGGGCGAGCCGTCAAGGTCCTGCCGCGGCGCCGCGGGCGGTGCGCTCGCGATTGTGATGCAAATGCCACGCCGTCAGCACGGAAGCCACGCCTCGTGCTCCGCGCCCGCGGGTGTCCGGCGCCGATCGCGTGGTTCAAGGCGCCGGTCGAAGCAATGCGCGGTTCAACCCGGTTATGTGCGGGTGGAGCGATCAGGCGCCAGCGCCCGTGCCTTGCCAGTCAGAAGGCGGCCTCGTCGAAGTCCATGACCGGCCTGCCGCCCGCCATGATCTGCGCGAACAGGGCGCCGCTTTCCGGCAGCATCTTGGTCATGAAGAAGCGCGCGGTCCCGACCTTGGCCGCGTAGAACGAGGCGTCGCCGTCGGCGCCCGCCGCGAGCTTCGTCTTGGCGACTGCGACCATGCGCGCCCAGAGATACGCGAGCGCGACCAGCGCGAACAGGCGCAGATAGTCGTACGACGCCGCGGCCGCCTCGTCCGGATCGCGCAGGCCCTGCTGGGCGACGTGCAGCGTGACCTGCTGCAGGCGCGCGTAGGCCTTGGCGAGCGGCAGCACGAACTCGGCGAGCTCGGGGTCCGCCTGGTGCCGCTCGATGAACGCCATGACCGGGTGGAAGAACGCGCGCAGCTGGCGGCCGAAGTGCGCGCCGAGCTTGCGCCCGACCAGATCCAGCGCCTGGATGCCGTTCGCGCCCTCGTACAGCTGGGTAATGCGCGCATCGCGCACCAGCTGCTCCATGCCCCATTCGCGGATGTAGCCGTGGCCGCCCATGACCTGGACGCCGAGATTGGCGCACGCCGAGCCCTGATCGGTGAAGTACGCCTTGATGATCGGGGTCATCAGCGCGATCAGGTCCTCGGCGCTCTGCCGCGCCGCGGGCTCCGGGTTGCGCTTCGCGAGGTCGAGGGCCATGCCGATCCAATACGCGAGAGCGCGCGCGCCCTCGGTGCTCGCGCGCATGGTCAGGAGCATGCGGCGCACGTCGGGATGGACGATGATCGGGTCGGCGGCCTGCTCGGGGTGCCGCGCGCCGGACAGCGCCCGGCCCTGCAGGCGCTCGCGCGCGTAGGCGACCGCGCTCTGATACGCCGTCTCGGCGATCGCAAGGCCCTGCAGGCCGACGTCCAGGCGGGCGTCGTTCATCATGGTGAACATCGCGCGCATGCCGCGGTGTGGCTCGCCGAGCACCCAGCCGGTCGCCCGCTCGAAGCTCATGACGCAGGTGGCCGAGCCGTTGATGCCCATCTTGTGCTCGATGCCGGCGCACATCACGCCGTTCTTCGGCCCTGGCGTGCCGTCGTCCTTGGGCAGGAACTTCGGCACCAGGAACAGGCTGATGCCGCGCGTGCCTTTGGGCGCATCCGGCAGGCGCGCGAGCACCAGATGCACGATGTTCTCGGTCAGGTCCTGCTCGCCCGAGGTGATGAAGATCTTGGTGCCGGTGATCGCATAGGTGCCGTCGTCGTTCGGCTCGGCGCGGGTGCGGATCAGGCCGAGGTCGGTGCCGCACTGCGGCTCGGTCAGGCACATGGTGCCGCTCCAGCGGCCCGCGGTCAGCTGCGGCAGGTAGAGCGCCTTCAGCTCGTCCCCGGCATGGGCCTCGATCGCCAGATAGGCGCTGGCGCTGAGGCCCGGATAGTTGCTGAAGGCGAGATTGGCCGAGCAGACCATCTCGTCCATGACGACCTTGATCGCTTTGGGCAGCCCCTGGCCGCCGTGCGCCGGATCGGCGGCGAGCCCGGTCCAGCCGCCCTCGACGAAGCGGTCGTAGGCTTCCTTGAAGCCCGCGGGCGTGCGCACCACGCCGTTCTCGTAGACGCAGCCCTGCTCGTCGCCGGTGCGGTTGATCGGGAACAGCACGTTCTCGCAGAACTTGGCGCCCTCCTCGATCACCGCATCGATCACGTCCGCGCTCGCATCCGCGTAGCCCGGCAGCTGGCTCAGCTGCTCGACCTCAAGCAGTTCGTGCAGGACGAAGCGCATGTCGCGCTGCGGCGCGCGATAAACGGTCATGGCGGCAGCTCCGTCAGTTCCGAAGCGGCTTGCCGGTCTCGAGCATGTGCTCGAGGCGGGCGAGCGTCGCCGGGTGCCTGATCAGGGTCATGAACGCCTCGCGCTCGAGCCGCAGCAGATCGTCGTCGGTCACGGTCGCCGTGACGTCGGTATCGCCGCCCGAGAGCACCACCGCGAGCTGATCGGCCACGACCTCGTCGTGCGGGGTCGCGGCCCCGCGCAGGCGCAGGCCATCGACCACGATCTGCATGGCGAGCCGGGCGCTCCGTCCCGGCAACGAGATCACCGCTTTCTCGGGCGCGCGGTAGCCCTCCACAAGGGCGAGCGCTTTGGCCTTGGCGTCGGCGAGCAGGCGGTCGCGGTTCATGGTGATGCCGTCGCCCTCGCGCAGGAACAACAGCTCCTTCGCCTCGAACGCGGACTTCGCCACCTTGGCCATGCCGATCGTCTCGAACGCCTGGGCGAGCGGCGGCAGCGGCCCGCCCGGGCGCTTCCTGCTCTGCACCCAGCGGGTCAGGAGCTCGGTCGATCCGGTCCAAGCCGGCACCACGCCGACCCCGGTCTCGACCAGGCCGATGTAGGTCTCGGCGTGCGCCTGCACCGCATCGGCGTTCAGGCAGACCTCGCAGCCGCCGCCGAGCGTCATGCCGAACGGCGCGGCGACCACGGGAAACGGCGCGTGCTTCAGCTTGCGGTAGACCTTCTGCCCTTTGGCGACCATGTCCTCGATCATCGGCCAGGCGGCGACGTTGGCCGCGAACAGCGCGATGCCGACATTGGCGCCGACCGAGAAGTTCTCGCCCTCGTTGTGGACGACGAGAGCCTTAAAGTTCTTGGCGACGATCCCGACCGCCTTGTCGACCAGATCCAGCGTGTCCGGATCGATCGCGTTCATCTTGCTGTGGAACTCGAGGCAGGCCACCCCGTCGCCGATGTCCCACAAGGACGCCGAGCCGTTCTTCGCGATCGGCCTGCTGCGCCGCTTGACGTCCGCGAGCAGCAGGACCCCGTCCGGCCGCGCGACATCGGCGTAGTCGCCGCCGACCGACATGTGCTGCAGCCGTCCTTCCTCGGCGCGGTAGAAGGTGCGATCCCCCACCTCCTCCAGGAGCGGCGGCGCGGCGATGCCCTCCGCCGCGAGCCGGTCGCGGAACCACGCCGGGCCGATGCGGTCGAGCAGCTCGAACGGTCCCCATTTCCAGTTGTAGCCGAGGCGCATCGCGCCATCGACCGCGGCGATGTCGTCGGCGATCTCGGGGACCAGCGAGCAGGCGTAGGCGAGCGTGCGGCTCATCACCCGCCAGGCGTAGCGCGCGGCGCGCTCGTCGCTCTCGAGCAGGGCGCGCGGGCCGGCTTTCGCCGCGGCGACGCACTCCAGGCGCGGCTTGTCGGCGACGTGATACCTGCCGGTCTTGATGTCGATCGCCTCCTTGACCCGCTGCCCGTCCGCCCGGTTCAGGCGGTAGAAGCCACCCTTGCCCTTGCGCCCGGTGTAGCCGGTCTCGATCAGCCGGGCGATCAGCGGCCACTCGCGGTCGACCTCGTGGAACGGGTCGTCCGGCGGCAGCGCCGCGCGCAGGCTGACGGCGACGTGGGGCAGAAGATCGATCCCGACCAGATCGGCGAGCCCGAAGATCCCGGTCTTGGGGATGCCGAGCGGGCGGCCGAGCACGGCATCGGCCTCCTCGACGGGCACGCCCATCTTGAATGCTGCTGCGAGCGCCGCCTGCATCCAGTAGCTGCCGATGCGATTCGCGATGAACCCGGGCGTGTCCTTGCACAGGACCACGCTCTTGCCGAGGCGGCGGTCGGCGAAATCGGCGAGCACCTCCGCGGCGTCGCGCCGCGTCTTGGGGCCCCGTACGATCTCCAGCAGGCGCATGTAGCGCGGCGGATTGAAGAAGTGGGTGATCAGGAAATCGCGCGCGAAGCTTTGGGGCAGGCCCTCGGTCAGGCGCGCGAGCGGCAAGGTCGAGGTGTTGGACGACACGATCGAGCCGCGCTTCCTGACACCTTCGAGCCGGCCATAGAGCGCGCGCTTCACCTCGAGCTTCTCGACCACCGCTTCGACGATCCAGTCCACGTCGCCGAGCTTGGCCAGATCGTCCTCGAGATTGCCCGGGGTGACCAGACGCGCGGCCTGGCGGCTCATGAACGGCGCGGGATCCGCTTTCTGCATGCGCTCCAGCGCGCCGCTCGCGAGCGCGTTGCGATCGGCCGCGCCGTCGGGCACGACGTCGAGCAGCAGGACCGGGACGCCGGCATTCGCGATCTGCGCCGCGATGCCGGAGCCCATCACGCCGGCGCCGAGCACCGCCGCCCGCTCGATCGCCATCAGACCGCCTCCAGCACGGTCGCGATGCCCTGGCCGCCGCCGATGCACTGGGTGGCGAGCGCATAGCGGCGGCCGTCGCGCTTCATGATCGCCGCCGCCTTGCCGGTGATGCGCGCGCCGGTCGCGCCCAGCGGATGGCCGAGCGCGAGCGCGCCGCCGTCGACGTTCAACGTGTCGGGGTCGATCATCAGGTCGCGCACGCAGGCGATCGCCTGCGAGGCGAACGCCTCGTTCAGCTCGACCAGCTCGATGTCGCCGATCTCGAGGCCGGCGCGCGCCAGCGCTTTGCGCGTCGCCGCGACCGGTCCGATGCCCATGACCTCGGCGGCGCAGCCGGCGACCGCCACGCTCCGGATGCGCGCCAGCACGTCGAGCCCGTGCTTCGCAGCGTAGTCTTCGGTGCACACCAGCACCGCCGCGGCGCCGTCGGTCAGCGGCGAGGAGGTGCCTGCGGTGACCGTACCGTGCTCGTCGAGCGCCAGCTTCAGCCCCGCCAAAGCCTCCTTTGAGGTGCCGGGACGAATGCAGCCGTCCTGCTCGATCGACTCGCCGTTGCGCCTGATCGGCACGATCTCGTCGGCGAATTTGCCCGCGGCCTGGGCAGCGGCCGCCTTGGCGTGACTCTGGACGGCGAACGCTTCCTGATCGTCCCGGGTGATCTGATAACGCCTGGCAACGTTCTCCGCGGTTTCGCCCATGCTCATGTAGGCCGGGGCATATTCGTCCACGAGGCGCGGGTTCGGCAGGAAATTGAAGCCGCCGATCTGCACCCGGGTCATCGATTCGACGCCCGCGCACACGAACACCTCGCCGGCATCCAGCTGGATCGCGCCCGCCGCCATGTGAATCGCCTGCATCGAGGAGCCGCAGAAGCGGTTGACCGTGGTGCCCGCCGTGGTGATCGGCAGATGCGCCAGCAGCGCGATCAGCCGCGCCATGTTCATGCCCTGCTCACCCTCCGGGAACGCGCAGCCGACGATCACGTCCTCGATATCCTCGGCCGCAACGCCGGTCCGGGCGATCAGCGCCTCGACCACCTGCGCCGCAAGGTCATCCGGCCGGACCCTGGTCAGCGCGCCCTTGTGGGCGAAATGGAACGGCGAGCGGGCAAAACCGGCGATCACGACGTTTTTCTGCATCCAGCATCCCCCTTGGCGGCACGGGCAGCCGCGGGCCGCGGCCATCCTTAGGTGTCGATATGGGTAATCCATCGATCCAGATCGACCGGCACGCTATTGTGCGCAATCATGACTAACGAGCACTGAACGCCGGGGTCGCTGACCGGAGGCGGACTGGAGGGGGCCATGGCCAATATCTACGAGCGATTGGGTGTCCGCACGATCATCAACGCCAAGGGGCCGTCGACCCGTCTCTCCGGCAGCATCATGCGCCCCGAGGTGACCGAAGCGATGGTCGAGGCCTCGCAGCATTGCGTCGAGATGGCCGAGCTGCAGGCGCGCGCTTCCGAGGTGATCGCCGAGATCACCGGCGCCGAGGCCGCGCTCGTCACCTCCGGCGCAGCCGCAGGGCTCCTGCTCGGCACCGCGGCGTGCGTCACCGGCCTGGATGCAGGGCGCATGAACCGGCTGCCCGATACCCGCGACATGGCGAACGAGATCGTCATCGTGCGCAGCCAGCGCAACTTCTATGACCACATGCTGCGCGCGGTGGGCATCCAGCTGGTCGAGGTGGGCCTGCCCGATCGCTATGCCGGGGCCGGCGCGCGCGACGCCGAGGCGTGGGAAATCGCCGACATACTGTCCGAACGCACCGCCGCCGTGCATTGGGTCGCCGGCCCGAACGCCCGGCCGCGGCTGGAGCAGGTGGTGGAGGTCGCCCACGCCGCAGGGGTGCCGGTTCTGGTCGACGCCGCGGCGCAGCTGCCGCCGGCCAGCAATCTGCGCCGGTTCATCGAAGCCGGAGCGGATCTCGTGGCCTTCTCGGGCGGCAAGGGGATCGGCGGGCCGCCGGGATCCGGCATCCTGTGCGGCCGGCGTTACCTCGTGATGGCCGCCGCGCTACAGAACCTCGATCTCGACGTGTTTTACGAGCTGTGGGCGCCGCCTGCGCACTTCATCGACAAGACGCGGCTCAAGGGCCTGCCGCAGCACGGCATCGGCCGGGGCTGCAAGGTCGGCAAAGAAGAGATCATCGGCCTGCTCACGGCGCTCCGCCTGTTCGTCGAGGAGGACGGCGTGGGTCGCCGGGCCCGCTGGCTCGGTCTCATGCAGGAGCTGGCGGACGGCCTTGCCGGTCTGCCGCACGCCCGCGCGCATCTGCTGGACGAAGGCGACGTGCCGGAGGTGGCGCTCGACCTGAACGAAGCGGCGGCCGGCGTGAGTGCGCTCGAACTGATGAGACGCCTCGAGCACGGCGTGCCGGCCGTTTTCGCGGACCCTGACTCAGTCGACCGCGGCCGCATCCTGTTCAACCCGATGGCGCTGAAGGACGGCGAGCCCGCGCAGGTGGCGGAGCGGGTGCGTGCGGCTCTGGCGCGTGCGAGCTGAGCGGAGAGGTCGGATGGCGGGGAGAGTGCAAGGCCGGTCGGCGATCGTGATCGGCGCCGCGCGGGGCATCGGCGCCGCGATCGCGCAGCGCCTGGTCGAGGAAGGTGCCCGCGTGGTCGTCGCCGACACGCTCGAGGCGGACGGCCGCGCCACGGCGGAGCGGCTGGCGGAGCGCGGCGAGGCGGCCTTCGTCGCGACCGACGTCGGGCGCAAGGAATCCGTGGACGGCCTGGTCGAGGCGACGCTCAGGCACTACGGCGTGGTCGACATCCTGGTCCAGAATGCCGGCATCTATCCGTACACCATGCTGGCGGAGATCGGGGTGGAGGAGTGGGATGCCGTGCTCGGGGTCAACCTGCGCGGCTGCTTTCTCGCGATCCAGGCCTGCGCCCGTCCCATGCGCGCGCAGCGTTACGGACGCATTGTGCTGACCAGCTCGATCACCGGGCCGCGCGTTTCCAGCCCTGGCCATGGTCACTACTCGGCGAGCAAGGCCGGGATCAACGGCCTGATCCGGGCGGCGGCGATCGAGCTCGCGCCCGACGGCATCACCGTGAACGGCGTCGAGCCCGGCAACATTCTGACCGAGGGGGTGCAGGCCGGGCGCCCGCCCGAGTTCATCCGCGCGATGGAGCGTTCGGTGCCGCTCGGCCGCCTCGGCACGCCGCGCGACGTGGCTCACGCTGTCCTGTTCCTTGCCTCCGACGAGGCCGCCTACGTCACCGGCACGACGATCATCGTCGATGGCGGCCAGATCCTGCCGGAAGCGAAGGTGTGAACCCGCACGCGCGACGCGCCCTCAAACGCATCGGACCGATGCGCCCCACGTCTTGGCCCGCAGACGGCTCTCAAGGCGCCGGTCGGCCGTGACCAGAACGACCTGTTCCGCTTCGGCGAGGGCAAGATAGAAACAGTCGTACACCGGGTGATCGAGGGCGAGGGCGAGCTCGAGGGCTCTCGGCGCCAGCGACGCACTCGGGTGCAACGCGAGCACGCCGCGCCGGAGGCGCTGCGCGATCTGCATCGCCTGCGCCGGGTCACTCTCGTTGAGGCGCACCTTGCGCCAGGCGGCGTTGCAGACCTCCGGCACCAGCAGATCCGGCGCGGGGAGGTCGGGCTCGTCACGCCAGAGGCGCCGGGCCATGTCCGAATCGGGCTCGTCGATGAACCACTTGATCGCGACACTGGCGTCGACGACTACCGCCATCCGCGATCGCGTTCTTCCCGGATCAGCTCGGCGGAGTCGGTTTGCGGCACCCGGGGGTCAGCGCGCGGATGCAATCCATGTGCGCGGGGATCTCCTCCCGCCGCGGCCGCGGCGCTTCGATCAAGATGACTCGCAGCTCCTGCTCGAGTGAATGACGGGCGCGGGCCGCCCTCGCCTTCAGCCGGGCGACCACGTCGTCGGGAAGATTGCGTACAAGCACCTGGGCCATCAGCCGCTCCGGTGTTAACGTGATGATAGCGCCCGAGGAGCTCCGCTGCCACGGCCGAAGGCGCATCAAGTCAGCGAGCTGCTTAGTCGGGCTGGCGCGAATTCTCTACGGCGACCTTCAGCCGCCGGTCGGCTCGCTCGACATGCGCAAATGCCGATTGCTTCACAAGGGCAGTCGATGGGGCCTGGGAGCCAACCCTCGACAAGCGAACAGCGGTGTGCAGGAAAAGGATGCCGGACCGCGTTGGCCTCGAGCCTTGGAGGCGGCCGCCGCCCGCGCCATAATCGCTCGGCGACCGAACCGTTTGAGGCACTCCGCATGACCAGGCCAGCCGTGCCCGCACTCGTTGTCCTGCTTGGCCTGCTGCTCGCCGCCTGCGCCGGCAAGCCGACGCCCTATCAGTCGGCGCAGAGCGGCTATGGCTACAGCGAGCAGCGCATCGAGGAGAACCGCTACCGGGTCAGCTTCGCCGGCAACTCCGCGACCAGCCGGCAGACGGTCGAGGATTACCTCCTGTACCGCGCCGCGGAGCTTACGGTGCAGAACGGCCACGACTGGTTCGAGGTGGCCGACCGCGACACCGTGCAGGAATACTCCGGCTACGGCGGATCGCCGGCGATGGGAATGGGCGTCGGCGGCGGGTCCGGCGGTGTGGGCGTCGGCCTGTCCTTTCCGATGTTCGGCGGGGACGGCGGGGCGCCCAGCTACACGGCGCACATGGACATTCTCGTGCACGACGGCGAGAAGCCGCCGGAAAATGCCAACGCCTACGACGCCTTCTCGGTGATCAGCCAGCTGCAGCCCAAGGTCCTCGCAGGCGGCCCTTGATGCTCGCTTGGCAGCCGGCGTCTCGGGTCGTACCGACCTCATCGATTCGCGGCCCCAAGGTTCCCGTGTCTTTTCTGTCATGCCCGGGCTGACCGGGGCATCCGGAGCCCGATCACAACGGAAGGCGACAAGTCGGCAGCTCCAGTCGGGCGCGGCTTGACCGCCCGGAGCGATCTCCTACCATCCCCCGCGCCCATGCGACGGGCCGGCCGCGCGCGACGCGCCCTGTCGTCGAGGGCGAGGCGTCCGGGCTCTTATTCAAGCCGAGACGTCCAGATTCTGCCTTAAAGGCGAGGCGTCCGGGAGGAAGTCCATGCTGGAGCTGATCAAACAGCTCGCGATCGAGAACCAGTCGAAGATCGTCCTCCTGGTCGCGGACGGCCTGGGCGGCCTGCCCATGGAGCCGGGCGGGCCAACCGAGCTGGAGGCGGCGTCGACCCCGAATCTCGATGCCCTGGTCGCCGCCAACGTGTGCGGCCTGTCGGTGCCGGTGGCGCCCGGCATCACGCCCGGCAGCGGACCGGGGCACCTCGGTCTGTTCGGCTACGATCCGCTGCATTACAGCATCGGCCGGGGCGTGCTCGAGGCGCTCGGGATCGACTTCGATCTCGGGCCGGACGACGTCGCCGCAAGGGGGAACTTCTGCACGGTCGGGCCAGACGGCGCGATCACCGACCGCCGCGCCGGGCGGATCAGCACCGAGGTGTGCCGGCGCCTGGTGGACAAGCTGAGAACGATCCGCGTCGATGGGGCCGAGCTGTTCGTCGAGCCGGTCCGGGACTACCGCTTCGTGCTCGTCTTGCGCGGCGAGGGGCTCGGGGCGGCGATCGACGACACCGACCCCGAACGCGAGGGCGTGCCGCCGCTCGAGCCCGTGGCGCAGGACGCGGCGTCGGAGCGCACGGCGACGCTGCTGCGCGACTTCATCGAGCGTGCCAGGGCCATGCTCGCCGACGAGCATCCCGCCAACATGGTCACGCTGCGTGGCATCGCCCGCCGCCCGCCGATGCCGACCTTCGCGGAGGTCTACCGGCTGCGCGCCGGCGCGATCGCCGTGTACCCGATGTATCGCGGCCTCGCCCGCCTGGTCGGCATGGCCATCCTGCCGGCAGGCAGCAGCTGGGCGGAGCAGGTCGAACGGCTGCGCGAGAATTGGTCCGACTACGATTTCTTCTTCCTGCATTACAAATATACCGATGCTGCCGGCGAGGACGGCGATTTCGCGCGCAAGGTCCAGTGCATCGAGGAATTCGATGGCCAGATCGCCCGGGTCATGACGTTCCGGCCCGACGTCCTGATCGTGACCGGCGACCACAGCACGCCCTCGCTCCTGCGCAGCCACAGCTGGCATCCGGTGCCCGTGGTGCTGGCGGCCCGGACGTGCCGACCGGACGCGGCGACCACCTTCGGCGAGGACCAGTGCCTCCACGGCGGCCTCGGCCAGATCGAGGCGAAGTACCTCCTGCCGCTTGCCCTCGCCCACGCCGGCCGGCTCGCCAAATACGGCGCGTAAGGACGGAGGCCTGGCGCGAGCGAGTCGCGATCGGTCAGCCGGACCCCGGACTCGCGGCGGGGGATTGCAGACGCGCGGGGCGCTGCGGTGGGTCGGTCGGGCTATGGCCGGCGGGCAGGTGAGCCTCAAGCCAATCCAGCACGATTGGGTCAGGCAGTGTTCTGCCGGCGATCTCCTTGTAGTCCCCTGGCGGCCAGACGTTCGCAAGGGCTGCGAGCAGAACGTCGCTCGGCAATCCGGCCGCAGTCGGATATTTCAGTGCCTCGACGATCTCGGCGGTGGCGGCCCTGGGCTCGGCCGGCAGCAGCGCCGCGATCGCGCGCGCCCAGGCAGCCGCCTCCTCGGTCGAGCCGGTCTTGGCGAGCGCGAGCTTGGTGGCTGCCAGCGTCCGTTCACGCTCGCTGTCCGGCAGCTTTGGCGCCAGGGCCGCGAGTGCCCGCGCGATCGCTTCGCGGGTCAGGTAATCGGTCGTGTCCGGCAACGAAATCAGCAGATCCTCGGCCGCGCCCACCGCTAGGCCTGGTGTGAGCGACGGTGCGAGCAAGGCCAAGAGCCGCGCCTCCGCGGCGCGCTGGTAGGGGTTCGGGCTGGCATTCGATGGAGGTTGGGCGATCCAGTCCGCGTGCAGGAGGTCGAGCGCCGCCTGTGCCCTCTGCGGCGGCCCGTCGGATCCTGGTAGAGCTTGCCGCAGGGCATCCTCGGCCTGTTGTGGACTGCCTTGGTGAGGCAGGGTCACCGCAGCGACGGCCCTTATGAGAACCGGCAGGCTCTCGCTCTGCCGTTCGAGCAGCGGAACCGTCGCGCGCGCCAGAGCGGCGCGCTGCACTGAGTCTATGGATGGGTCCTCCAGCTGCTTGGTGAGCGCCTGACTGAAGGCTGCGATCAGAGGGTTGCCACCGTCCATGCTGCCCAGCTCCTCGGTGACCTGCATGAGAGCCAGCATGTAGGAGCTGTCGCTGTTGACATTCGCCACCGCCAGGCTCGCGATCGCCGCCGGCAAATCGTTCAGGTCGCCCGGCTCCAGGCTGGGTAGGAGCGCGACCAGTGCACGCGGAATCGCCTTGGCCGACCATAGGTCGGGCGTCTGCCCAAGCAGCGGGACCACGTAGTGAACGGCGTGGCGGCGCTCTTGATCGTTGAGGATCGGCGCCATGACCTGGATGCCACGGGCGACCGCGTGGTCCCGCCAGCTGGCATCGGCGGGCGGTTGCGCTGACCGAATGACCTCGCGCAAGCGATCACGCGCAGGCTCGATCGCGATCGGCGGCTCGAGATGCGCCCCGAACACCTCGACCGTTTCGGGGAGCGCCCACAACTGCGGGTCGCCGAGCTCTTTCTGTTCGGCAAGATGGTTGATGGCGCTCTGGACGTTTTGCCTGGCGCGCTCGGCGATGTCGTGATCGAGCCAGGGCCCCAATGCCGCCAGAGCCCGGGTATAGAAGACCAGCTCACTCGGATCCGTATTCGTAGGGGCGAACTGATCGCTGGCGACGTCGGTCATGCTCCGCTTGGCGATCTGTAGAGCGTCGGCCGGCCAGCGTAGTCCAATCGCACGTGCGATCGCTTGCGGCTTGGAGCCGAACTGGCGCAACAGCCGCTGCTCGTCGGCCAGCTGGCGGACGAACGCCACGCGCACCTGCTCGTCCTGTAGGGTCAGATCCCAAAGGGTCGCCACGTCGTCCCGCCTCAGCGGATCACGGTTCAGCTGCTGGAGGCGGGACCACAACGAACTCGCGTTCGTCTCGATCACCGCTTGGTCGGCGCGCACCTTCTGCTCAAGCGCGTACAAGAACCCTCCGGTGGCAAGCACCGTCAGGACAC
Organism: Pseudomonadota bacterium; assembly: GCA_046732855.1. Lineage (GTDB taxonomy): Bacteria > Pseudomonadota > Alphaproteobacteria > Geminicoccales > Geminicoccaceae > JBKPNX01. The sequence continues at coordinate 18,395 of JBKPNX010000038.1, read as the reverse complement.
CACCGAGCACCGCTGCGGCGCGGGCGTGTCGCATATGGCGTCGGCGCTCCTGCGCGAGCTTGGTTTGCTCTTCGAGGCGTGCACGCAACGCCTCCTCTTCGTGCCGGCGCGCGGCTTCCTCGGCCTCCTTCAGCGCGCGCAGCCGCTGCTCCTCGGCCTCTTCGCTGTCCGTGAGAAAGCGCATTGCGGCGTCGAAGTCGCCACCGTAGCGCCGCGCCCACAAGCGCGTCGGCTGCTCTTCGCAAAGCCAGTGCTGCGCACGCGACAGCGCGACACCCGTGAGCAGGCCGCCCTGACCCTCCCGCATGTGCTGCGCCGCACGGCACAGATCACTGTAGACCTCGTACGATGCCTTCTCGCGGCGCACCCAGCTGTCCAGCGTGTCCCACTGCCGGATCAGGCTCTCGTGCATGATGTCGATCGAGGTGTCGTCGGTGACGCGCCGCCTGCTCGCGAAGATGAACGATGCGTCCACGGCGCGAAACGCATCGATCACGGGCTGGACGACGTCGAGCGAGACCTGGGCAAGGCTCGCGACCGTGCCGCACTGGGTCGGCCGCCGGAGCCGGTTGCTGTGCTCCTCGACCTCCACCATGCGGCGGAACATGATCTCCGCGACCCGACGTTCCTCGGGGGGCATCGCCTCCAGGATCCGATTGCCGTGGCGGGACAACGCGTTCTTGATGTTTTCGGCCTTGACGCCGCGCCTGCCGGCCTCCAGCTGCTCGTAGTCAGCGAGGCCAAGTCGGATGGCGGTGTCATCGGCAGATTGTCCTTGCTGCTGCCGTTCCTCTTCCTGAATCCACATCCACAGCAGGGTGTGCTGCAGGATAGGCAGCTGATCCTCCTGCCCCCTGATATCCTCGACCAGCCGCTCGACCAGTCCCTCCTCGATCCGACCCTTCTTGATCTCTGCCGGCTCGATGATCGCCTGACGCAGCTCGTCTTCGGTCATGCCGGGGAGCAGGTAATGCGTCTCGTTCAGTGTCTCCGCGAGGCCCTTGAAGCGCGCGCAGTCACCCAAGTAGTCTGAGCGCATCGTGGTGATGATGTAAATGCCGGATGGCTTGTTGTTGGCGACCGCCAGCAGCACTTCGATGAGGCGTGCCCGCTCGCCACCTTCTTGATCGGACCGGTACCGGAAAATCTCCTCGAACTGGTCAACCAGCAGCAGAAAGTTTTCGTCTTCCCCGAGCCCGGCATCCCGTGCCGCCGTGGCAAGACCGTCTTCGCTCGCGTCGATTAAGACCCCGAGCCTGGCCACCTCGTCCGCCGGCAGCTCACCGTCCGCTGCCGCCATCTCGGGCCGGAGCGCGCGCAGCATGCCATCGGCCATTGACCAGAGTGGCGACGCGCCCGGTCGCATCGTGCCGGTGCGCCAGCGCACGCCCATGCGGCTGTGGCGCCGCTCCAGGGTGGCGAGCACCCCCGCGCGCACGAGCGACGACTTGCCGCTGCCGGAGGGCCCGATCACCGACACGAAATGATTGTCGGCCAGGATGGTCAAGATGTCCTGGATCAGCCGGTCACGGCCGCGAAAGATCGGCCATTCCGCCTTCTCGAACGGCCGCAGCCCGGGATACGGCCGACGCGGCAGGAGCGTCGCCGCAGTCCGCGGTTGATGCGTGTGACCAGCGGCCTGCGGCTTGGCTGCCGTCGCCCTGGCGTCCGCGCTCGTCATGCCGGACGTCCAAGCCGAGCGGTGGAAGTGCTCAGCGTCCGCAGCCAGCCTTGCAGGTCGCGCTTGAGAGTCGGCGAATCGCAGGAGAACACGCTCACGTCGTCAAACGAATCCAGCCGCGGCTCAATCGGCGCATCGACGATCGCGCATTTCAATTGCCCGCGCAGCTTGCGCTGAATGTCGAACTTGATGTCGGCGACCCGGCCATCGATCCAGAGTTCATCCTCCTCCTTGACATTGCCGTTGATCAGCAAGATCGCGCCGCAGCGCCTGACTATCTCTAGAAAGCTACTGCCCTCATCGAGCACACTTGCCACCTCGCGCCCGCCACGGGGGCGCCTGGCTAGTGGGAAGACCGAGATCCCGAGCTCGCCCAGCAACCGGCGGATCTCGCGCTCCAGGGTTTCGTCACGTGCGCTCGCCATCATGAACACGCTGCGTGGAGCCTCGTCGTCGTCAGGCTGCGGGTCTGCGATCTTGGCCACCCGCTCGGCAAAGTTCTGCAATCCTCCAGCGTCGTCCTGTTCGAAGCGCTCCAGAAACTCGCGATACTCGCGCTTCTTAACCCGCGACGTCTCCAGCTCAGGCGCCCGATAGATGAAGATCAGCTTGTTGCTTTTCTTGGCCAGTTCGTTCTGATACATCACGAAGCCGGTCTCGTCGTGCCGCCAAGAGCCGCTCATGCTGCCCAATACCTGCGCGAACTTGTCGCAATTGGAGATCCATTCGCTGGCTTGCTCATGCACTCGGTCGACGTCGAGTGGGTTGGTCTCTGGCACGACGATGCAACCCTGCGCGCGCAGCAACTCAGCCAGCTCGTCGCGCAGATCGTCGACGTCCTCTGCGGGGGCGGCCGCCAGGAAAATGCGCTCCCCGCTCTTCGGCGCCTCGCGCAGGCCCGGAGCCGGGGCTGGCGGGCGCGCTGCGCCCTGCGCCAGCGCTTTGAGCTGTGCGACGATGTCGCTAGCAAGCTTACGCACTGCCGAATAGAATTCCTTGCCGTCAGGAGCGTCTTCGGGGGACGGATATCCCTTCGGCAATCCCAGGTTGTCGTCTTCGCCGTCGCGCACGAAGTCGTACCCGATCAAGGGATGGCCGCGCTCGTCCTTGAACAAGTCCGGCCACAGGCTATGGTCGGTCGTGCGCACCCGGACCACGAATACCGGCCGCTCGGCCCGCTTCTGCCGCACTACATCGAAGAACCACCCAAGCTCGTCGCGGCACCAGCTCGACTCGAGGTACCATTCCGACATCAGGACGACCAGGACCCCCGACTTCTCGACCTTGTTGCGCAGCTGCCCGGTAAGCGGCTGGCTGCCGGAAATCTTGTAGTCCATCCACAGATCGACGTCGCGTGCCTGCCTCATGCCGAGGCCGGTCGCCACGAGCTTGCGCGCCTCGTCGACCAAGCGTTTTGACCAGTCGTTCAGCGCTTCCGAATGCGCATAGCTGACGAAGATGTCGTGCTCGTAGTCGCGGAGATACCCCATGACCGTGCGCTCCACGCCTGCTGCCGTGGCCATCAAAGCACAAGCGTGCCGCGGCTTTTGTGATCCGTTTCACAACCCCACGGATTCGCACTCAAGTTTAGCACAATCTCGGAGCGTCTGCTAACGATCTGCGCGCGTCCGACGGCAACTCCGTTCACCCTAGGTTCCTGAGACAGCCCAATAACGGGGTCGGGATCGACCAAAGCGCAGTGCCCAAAGCGGCGCAGCTGAGCTGAGCTCCAAGAGAGTCGAACCGTGGGTCTAAGAAGGAGCGCGCCCATCAGTGGTGGCCACGCGTCATGGTTCCGCGCTAAACCGGGCGAAGGGAGTTGCGACCGGACGAAGGGGAGAGTGACATGGCGCGCGTGGCATTGGTGAGCGGGGGGACGCGGGGCATCGGTGAGGCGATCGCGGTCGCGCTACAGGCCGCCGGCTATCGGGTGGCGGCCAACTATGGCGGCAACGACGAGGCGGCCGGCCGGTTCAGGGACAAGACCGGGATCCCGGCGTACAAGTGGGACGTGGCGAATTTCCAGGCGTGTCAGGACGGGATCGCGCAGGTCCAGGCGGATCTCGGGCCGATCGACGTGCTGATCAACAACGCCGGCATCACGCGCGACGCCACCTTGCATCGCATGAAGCCCGAGCAGTGGAGCGACGTGATCCGCACCAATCTCGATTCTTTGTTCAACATGACCCGGGGCGTGATCGAAGGCATGCGCGAGCGCAACTTCGGTCGGATCGTCAACATCAGCTCGATCAACGGCCAGAAGGGCCAGTTTGGCCAGGCCAACTACTCGGCGGCCAAGGCCGGGCTGATCGGGTTCACCAAGGCGGTCGCCCAGGAGAACGCGGCCAAGGGCATCACGGTGAATGCCGTGGCGCCGGGCTACATCGCCACCGAGATGGTGCGTGCGGTGCCGGAGGACGTGCTGAAATCCAAGATCCTCCCGCTGATCCCGGTCGGGCGCCTGGGCGAGCCCGAGGAGGTGGCGCGGTGCGTGGTGTTCCTGGCGAGCGACGATGCCGGCTTCATCACCGGCTCGACGCTCGCAGCCAACGGCGGCCAATACATGGCGTGAGCGGCGCGGCTCCCTATGGGGCTCGCGCCCCAGGCGCTGATGCTGCTCCGTCATGAGGCTCCTGCATGATGCTGCGGGACCGATCGGGGGTGGGTCGTGGGCTGCGGTCCCGGTGCGCAGACCGGCCGCGCCGATGCGAAAGCGCGCGCACGGCGGGCGTCGCGGCTGATCACGCGGACCGCCCGACGCTCGATCGGCGGCTGCGATGAGGCTGGTCGAAAGGACGCCGAGGCCCTGGTGGAGACCCGCCGTCCACTTGAAATTATCCGACCGAAGACACGCCTGTCTGGAGGGCGCGACCGTTGCCTCGACGGTCCAACGCCCCTATATTCCGCGCGCTCGGAGGGATGGCCGAGCGGTTTAAGGCGCACGCCTGGAGAGCGTGTTGGGGCACTGCCCCTCGTGGGTTCAAATCCCACTCCCTCCGCCAAAACGATTCAGCAGTTCTGAGTATTCCTTTTGAAGTATAAGGGCCGCCCATTATGGCCTACACTTGGTGATCTAATCGGCCGAGCGCGAAAGCTGCAGCGCTCCGAATCTTCTTTGTCCCGCTCATTTCCTTTTTTCTCCCGGCTGACGCTTCGATCGAAGCGTTCTCTGGTCTCTGTGGCAAACAGTTCGCGTCTGCGCGACCCATACCATCTTTCTTCGCGCCGGCGGCTCTGTTTCAGCCGCGCACGCGCTCTACTCGCTCCTCGCGCTTCATGCCTCGGACCCGGCCTGGGCCGCCGTGCTCGACAAGGCCACGCTCGAGGCGGACGCATCAGTTCCCACATGCTGGTGCGGCTGACGACGTCGATCGCCGGATACGCCCAGTAGTAGACGATGCGCGCCAGCGCCTCGACGTACTCCTCGTTGACGAGTCGCGCGGGGATCCCGGCGGAGCGGCAGATCGCCATGCCCGGGATGAAGGCGCGCCCGTCTGTTGCGCGAGGGCTGCGCCCGCCGCAGCGAACGTCCAGGCAATCGCCGCGACCGTTACTGGTTTCATGGCTGCGCTCCTCCCGCCATCGCCGGATGGCATTGAGCGCTCGGCGCAAGCACCCAGGTCTCGCCGAAACCGAGGCTCTTTCCTGGTCGTAGGGCGGAAGCAGGTGCGCCGTGAAGCGGAGCCTTTGCCACCGGCGCTGGTCCGCTGGAGTTGACACCCTCCGCCCTGCTGGCGCATCATGACAGCAGACGAGATAGCATCATGATGCGCCATGCGGACCACGGTCACACTGGACCCCGACGTCGAGGCCATGTTGCGCAAGGAAATGCGCCGGCGAGGCGAGCCCTTCAAGCAGGTGCTCAACAACGCGCTCCGCGCTGGGCTGCGCAACAGGAAGCGGCGGGACGACGCTTTCGAGCCCGTCACGTTCGACATGGGCAAGCCGCGCGTGGATCTCACCAAGGCGACCTCCCTCGCTGCCGAGCTGGAAGACGACGAGCTCATCGGCCGATACCGGCGCAGCCGATGATCCTGCCCGACGTCAACACGCTGCTCTACGCCGTCAACCGCTCCAGCGATCAGCATGCGGCGGCACTGAGAGCCTTGCGGCAGGCTTTCGACGATCCACGCGGCGTCGCTTTCGCGTGGACGGCGCTCTTGGCGTTCCTGCGCCTGAGCACGCGCCGCGGCATCTTTCCCAGGCCGCTCTCGGTGGCAGATGCCCTGCGTGTCATCGAGCGCTGGCTCGGGCATCCCCAGGCGCAGGTGGCGCATCCCGGCGGACGGCATGCTGCGATCCTCGGCCGACTGCTCAAGTCCGCCGGCACCGCCGGCAATCTGACGACGGACGCGCATCTTGCCGCGCTGGCGATCGAACACGGCGCAACTGTCCTCAGCTTCGATCGCGATTTCGCGCGTTTCGAAGGCGTGCAATGGACGTTGCCGGCTGCCTGATCAAGCGCGGCATGTTCATTGGCGCGAAGCCGTCTCGACGATGTTCCGGGTCTTGGTCGAGCAGCTTCATGGCCAGCGCAAAACGCGAAACGGACTCGCCGTCGCCAGCATGCCCGCGCGCACAAAGCCGCTGACCTCCGTCATGCCTGCCTACTCTACTGCGGCGCGACCTTCTCGATGTCCGGCAGGACCCATTTTTTCTCGAACAGGGCTTTGCTCGGGGCATAGAGGCGGAACATCAGCTCGAACTTACGGTTCGGGTCGGTCGGCACCCAGTTGGCCTCCTTGCCGGCCGGCGCCTTCGGGCCGAAGTAGATGTCGACGGAGCCGTCGGCGTTCACCTGGAGGTCGCCGCTGTTGGAGGCTCGGCTGGCGCGATCGACTCCCCTGATCAGCGCATGCGTCGCGCGGTCATACGCCGTGACCGACCAATACTGCTCGACCGGCGCGTCCGGCGGCACGGTCAGGCGGTAGGTCTTGGCGCCCTCGAAGCCATTGCCGTCCTTGTCCCTGATCGTGATCAGGTAGAACTGCCCGGCGCCCAGGCGCTTGATGCCGATATAGGCGTAACTGTAGGCAAGGCCCCGCGCATCGATCGGGTAGGCGTCGGGCTCGGCAAAGGACGCTTGCGCGGCTTCGATGAGTTCCGGCGGCGCCGGGAAGGTCCAGCCGCTGTCTGGCCAGAAGGGCTGCAGGCCGGCATCGTATTTCGCCTCCAGCCACGCGTGGGCTTCGCGGGCGCCGGCTTCGAGCAGCTTCTTGGTCTGCGCGTCGGGGTCGAAGGGCTTGCCCTTCTCGATGCCGATCGACCTGAGCGGGTCGATCATCGCCCGGTCGCGATCGAGCCAGGGTTCGCTTTGCACGATGCGGTCCAGGCCCTCAAAGAACCGCCCATCGTAGCGAATGGTCGAATCGAACAGGACATCCGCGACGTCGGTGAACTTGGTGGGCGGCGGACTGGCCGCCTGCGCGAGTGGGTAGATCTTGACCCGCTTGCCGTAGGCCACGGATTTGGCGACGTCGGCGTCGCTGTGGCTCTTGAGGTTCGAGCGAAAAAGCGCATAGCTGCCGAACGTGTCCGGCTGCAGCGCGACATAGCCCTCAGGGATGTCGTCCGAATAGCCGGGCGGCAGCATCAGGAGCTTCACGCCCTTGCCCTGGTCGACCCCGAGCAGCCCCGCGTCCTCGAGCGGCATCTGCCAGACGTTGACGATGTTGGCGTTGAGCGCGCCGTCAGCGCCCGCCGGGGGGACATCGATCACGATCGGCCCCACGTCCCTGGTGTTGAGGAACGCCATGAAATAGAGCGTGTCGGGATTGGGCGTGAGTGTCTGGTTGCGCCAGTCGAGCGGCCGCCCCCAGTAGATCACCTGATTCACCTTGCCCGCGGTCTTGGTCAGCATTTCCTGGAGCATCAGGTCGTAATTGACCGCCGGCATGCCCCAGATCACCGCCTCGACCGCGCGCCGCTCGATCGCCCGCCGGGCAAGCTCATCCGCGGAGAAATCCTGCGCCTGCGTCGCTGCCGCGGCGCAAATCAGAGCGCACGCTGCAAGCGCTGTCCTGATCATCGGTTCCCTCCTCTCCATCTGGTCGACGCCGCCTTACGTTGGCGGCTTTCATGTTCGTTGCGAACTCAGTTCGTGGACTGAGTCTCCGAGAAGGTCTCGCGCGCAAAAGCGCACGGCGGCGGATCACCCGCGCCGCCATCACGAAGACTCCGGTACTCACAAGCTCCCCGAGGACGCGAGCTATGGCGATGGTGTCTCCGTTACCACGACCTCGCTGAGGCGGGTCCGAAGGCGGGGCGTGTGGTTCCAGAAGTACTCACTTTCCGAAGAGTCTTCCCGTCAGGTTCGCGCTGCCCGTCAGCTCCAGGTCGCCGGCGGATTTGCCCAGCGCGACCTCGTGTATGCCGTTCGTGATCCGCCACTGGTTAGCCGTCCCGTCGAACCGCGCGAGCAGGCGGGGATCGGCCGTGATCGTGACGGTGCGCGTTTCGCCGGGGGCGAGCTCGACCCGCTCGAAGCCGAGCAGGCGCATGCGCTTCTCTTCCGGCGCTCGGGTGAGGTACAGCTGCGGCATGTCGGCGCCCGCGCGGTCGCCGGTGTTGGTGACGGTGAAGCTCGCGCTGACGGTGTCGCCGCCGGTCACTTCGAGATCGCCATAGGTGAAGCGCGTGTAGCTCAGGCCGTGGCCGAACGCGTAGAGCGGCTTGTCGCCGGTCTTGGCGAGCCAGCGGTAACCCACCTCCGCGCCCTCGTGATAGTCGATCACCGTGGGCGTATTGGTCGGCGTTCCGAACCCCGGCATCACTGGATGCGGCGTCTGCGCCACGCCGTCATAGAACGTCACCGACAGACGCCCCGACGGGTTGACCGCGCCGCTCAGCACCGCGGCGATGGCTCGGCCGCCGACGTTGCCCGAATACCACGACTCGACGATCGCCCTCGCCTTGTCGCGCCACGGCATCTCGACCGGGTTGCCGGTCTGCAGGACCACGACCGTATTGGGGTTGGCGTCGATCACGGCGTCGATCATCGCCGCCTGCCCCCACGGCAGGCTCATGTCGGCGTTGTCGTGGTTCTCGGCTTCGATCTTGATTCCCATGACGACGACGATGTCGGCGCGCCGCGCGATGGCCGCCGCATCGGCCGGGCTCTCGCCCGGGTCGAACAGGATGTCCGCGTCGGGAAAGAACTTGCGAAGATCGGCCATTGGCGACGGGCCGGTCACGGTCAGCCGGCGAAGCACGGCAAAGATGCCGTGCCCTCCAAGCGGTACGTCGAGCGCGAAACCGCCAATCGGGTCGGTGAGGCTCGAGCCGCCCCCGCCGCTGATCATGCCCTTGTCGGCGTGGCCGCCGATCACGGCGATGGTTCGCACGTCGGGCCTGATCGGCAACACGCCCTCGTTCTTCAAGAGGACGATGCCCTGACGGGCGACCTCAACGGCCGAGGCGAGATGCGCCGCGAGATCGGGCTGCGCCTGCGGGCCGCTCCATTGGTCGGCGCCGACCGCGTAGACCGCGCGCAGGATGCGCCGCACCATGTCGGACAGGCGCTCCTTGGGAAAGTCGCCGCGGGCGTAGGCTGCGCGCAGAGGCCCGACGAACCACTCCTGCTCGTCAACCTGCACGCCCGAGTGCTGGTCGAGACCCTTCAGCGCGTAATCCCAGCCGTACACGGCTTTCCAGTCGGACATGATGAAGCCCCGGTAGCCGAGCGCGCCCTTGACGACGCCGTTCAGCAGGGGCTCGTTGCCGCAGGCATAGGCGCGGTTGACCATGTTGTAGGCGCACATCAGCGCGCCGGGATCGCTGCGCTCGATCGCGATCTGGAAGCCGAGCATCTCGGCCTCACGATGCGCGGCCGGGTCGATGCGCGCGTCGAGGAACCACTTGTTGACTTCCTGGGAATTCAGCGAGACGTGCTTGAGCATGCCCACGACGTTCTGGGACTGCACGCCCTTCACCGTCTCCGCCGCCATCACCGCCGAAAGCCAGGGGTCCTCGGAGAAGTATTCGAAGTTGCGCCCGTGGCGCGGATCGCGGGCAAGGTTCATCCCGCCGCCGAGCACGACGTTGAAATTGCGCGCCCGGGCTTCCTGGCCCAGGATCACGCCGGATTGGTAGGCGAGCTGCGGGTTGAAGGTCGCGGCCAGCATCTGAGCCGAAGGCAGCGCGGTCGCCTGATCGCCCTTGCGCCCGCCTGCCGGATTGGTGATGCCCAGTCCGGCATCGGTGAGCAGCAGGTCGGGGACGCCGAGGCGCGGCACGCCTTGCACCCAGCCCGCGATCTGCGGCACGTTCTGCGGCACCCGCGGGTCGCGCTGGCCGCCGCCGGCCCCGAAGACCACCACCATGTAACTGTGGATCAGGCCGAACCGCTCGTCGTCGGTCATCTTCTGCTCGACTTCCCGAGCGCGAACCTCGAACTCGGACTCCTGAGCAAAGGCAGCCACAGTGCTGGCGATCACAGGCAATGCCAGCAGCGAAACCATCCAGCTTTTCATCGTTCTCCCTCCCTCGACAGCAGCAGATGACGTGCTGCTGCTCACGCACTCGCAAGCGAGCGGTCGACTTCCTCACATGCTTGTTTCTGGCACCGTGATCCTATCACGAGAGGGCAACGATCATTCTCGAGTGGTGCCCGCCTCCGTCAGAAGCGCGTCGCAACGCCGAGCACCGGGCCGTGCATGGTCACGTCCCACTCGAAATTGTTGTGGTGGTAGTTCTGGTACAGCGCGCGGTAGCCGAGCCAGAACGTGGTCGGACGGCCGAACAGGCTGGTCTCGTAGCCGACGTAGGCCTGGGCGTTCCAGGTGAAGTCGGTGCCGACCCCGAAGCCGCCGAAGTCACCCTCGCCCGCGACGACCCAGCGGTCCGTGAGGTCCAGCCCGATGCGCGCGCCGATCAGAGGGTCGACCCAGCTCTCGCTGCCGTCGACGGTCGGGCCCGGGTGCAGGTCAAGCTCAGTGCGCATGTAGGTGTAGCGCAAGCCGGCCTCGGGCCCGATGACGAGGCGTAGCGGCTCACCCGAGGACGAGACGCGGTACTGCCATTCCAGCGCACGGTAAAAAGGCAGGACGCTAAGCTGCGCGCTGTCGCTGGTGGCGTCGATCTTGAGGTCGCCCACCTTGCTGTCCGGCGAGACGCGTGCGAACAGGCCGTTGACGCCGACGCCGAAGCGGCCTTTCTCGACATCGACGAGCATCATCGCGCCGAACGACAGATCCTTCAGGAGATCGCTGAACGGGACGTCGACGTCCGACCTCACCCCGCCCACGGCGGCATGACCGTCAATCGAGGTAGCCCAGAGATACGGCGCGACCGTGATCGTCCACCGATCACCGGGCGGCGTGGCGGTCTCACTCTCCTGAGCCACAGCCGGCAGCACCGCGGCAAGCGTCGCGGCCGCGGCCCCGACCAGCGCGATCGTGCGTTGCTGGCTCATTGTGGCGTCTCCCCGATAGCACCGTTCAGCGGTGAGCCGTCTTACTGCGCCTCACCGACCAGCGCCGGCGGCTGCGCGCAGCCAATGCCTCTGTCCCGGCAGGCCTCCTCGGCGTGTAAAAGCAGGATCCGGCGCACCTCGAGCACGGTCTGCGGGTTGCCCTGCACCGAGTGCCCCGAGGGCACGATCAGCTCGGATTCCACGCCTTCGATGTGCGCGCTCTCGTAGCGCACGACGCCGTCGCTGGCGTCCTCGAGCGGCCCGTCGCCGCGCACCGCGATGATCGAATGCGCGGGAATGCCCGGCGCGACCGGGATTTCGGACAGCGCCGTGATCACGGGCGAGCCCGGAGTCATGCCGTAGACGCTGCCGAAGTGCGTGCGCTTCGGGTCGAACTTGAACGCGTCCGGGTTGTTGGTGACGATATCGCCGGTCGCCTGGAGCAGATTGAACGGCAGGCGCACCAGGCGCGAGACGAAGCGACCGAGCGAATACTCCGCCAGGTAGCTGCCGCGATGCGGCGTGGCGACGAAGATCACCCGCCCCACGAACGGCTCCGGCCCCAGAAACAAGCTCTGTTGCAACAGTTTTCGCGTCTCGGGTGATACTTTCAATTCATCCAGCGGCTCGGTGCTGATCGCGTCCCAGAGATGCGAGCCGGTCTCGACCGCGGTCATCTTGACCAGAAGGCCGCCCTGGCTGTGACCGATCAGCACCATGTCGTGCAGCGCCCGGTCCTCGCCCGTGGGGTCGAGCGCGGTGACCGCCTGCTCGAGCGCCCGGCGCAGCTGCAGCGCAGAGTACGGAATCGGGTTGCCGGTCTCATAGGAGAAGAACCAGAACTCGAACCGGTCGCGGATGTCCGGAAAGCTCGAAAGATCGTTTACCATGTCGGCCCAGCGCCCGACGCTCGAGGCCGTCCCATGCACCAAGACTACCGGGAACCGGCCGCGCTGGTGCGGCTGCAGGACGGCCAGATTGGTCGGCCGTGTCCGCAACAGGTCGCCGAAGACGAAGCCGCGCAATTCGGTGGCCCAGATCTCCGGATTGCTGAGGCCAAACGCGAGGCTGGCGGTCGGCTCGACCTCCAGCGGCACCGTGCGGCCGGCGATCGTGATCTGCTCCGGGTCGCTCGGCGTGAAGAGCTCCAGCGACGCATGGATCTGCTGCTGCGCGAGCGCGCGCCTGGGATCGTCGATGAGTAGAAGGGCAGTCACCGGCACCCGCTGCTTTGCGGCGACCTGGAAGCCCTTGACCGGGTCGATCGCGCGGGTCGCGGCCGCAAGCGGCGCGCCCAGGCCGGCTCGCCGGTAGCGGTTGCGCAGCCCGCGGACCTGAAGTTCCGCCGCTGGCGCGAATTCGGTCAGCTCGAGGTCGCTCCACACTAGCTGAGCCTGGTCGAATGCCACGTCGAGGCGACCGAAGGGCAGCTCGTATACGCCCGAGCGCAGCTCCACCTGCGCGCCGCCCCTGGTCTCGAACGCCTTGGTCAGCGCGAGATTGTACAGCTCGACCGCCCAGCGGTAGCGCGGATCGAACGGACTCGGCGCCTCGCCTTCGCCGTCCGGGAACAGGTAGGCAAACGCGTAGACCGCCGAAGCTAGACAGTACGGCCGGCCCCCGCCCTCGGAAGCGTGCTTGAAGGCGAGCTCGGCGTACGCGAACTTAGCGTTCGGCCCGGCAACCCCGGTTGTGACGGCTTCGTGCAGCGTCGCCAGGGCCGCCGCCGGATCGTCCTTCGCCACGTCCGCAATGCCGCCGAGCCGAAGTACGTTCTGGGTGAAATCGCTGAGCTCGCCGGTCGACAGCACGTTGCCGGTCAGCTCGCGATGGACGCTCTGCGGGTCGGCCCGCTCGACCCCGATCGGCGTGGCGCAGCCGGCGGCGAGCAGCAGAGCCAGCAGGCCGCAGAGGGTCACGAGCGGCCGGTGCGCCGAGGCAGGTCGGCGCCGCCGGGGGATGGGCGGGCCGCTGCGCATCACCGTAGCGGGAGGGCAAAGTCGAAGGAGCCCTCGCCCGGCGCCCGGGTCGCAGAGACCACGATGCGTCGCGGCCGGCCCAGCGCTGCGCGTTGCCGGCGGGGCCGTCGGCGGCATTCTCGTCTGCGCGGTCATGTCGCCCGCCGCTGGTTGCGCTGTTCCCTGCCACGCCGGTCACGAGCTGGCCGGCTCGACGCTGATCGCGAGCGCCTCGGTGTAGGTCACCGCGACCTCGTCCCCCACCTTGAGCGTCTTCAGAAAGTCACGCATTTGGGGCTCCTGCACGGTGGCCGTCTGCGCGACACCCGCGGGGTCGATGAAGGAGACCGTGTGGTGGGCGAGGTCCAGAGCCGCGATCTTGACCGTGGCCGTGACCTGCTGCGCCAGCCCGACGCCGGGCTTCGCGCCGAGCGGCGCGCGCGTCGCGGTCGCGCTCGCGCTCGCCTTTTGGCCGGGCTCGGCCATCTGCGCGGCGATCGCCTCGTGGTAGCGCACCACCACGCGATCACCGACCTCGACCTGCGGCAGATTGCGCACCTCCTCGCCCGCCTCGACGGTGAAGAGTTTGCCGTCCGGGCTCCTCAGCGTGACCAGCCGCTTGGGCACATCGATCGCGGCAACGGTGGCGGTGACCTCGCTCGTCCGCTCGACCGTGGCCGGCTTCGTCTCCTTCGTCTGGCACGATGCGAGGATGCCGATCGCCATTACCGCCGCGAGTACTCTTGTAGCGCGCATCCTGCGTGCCCCCCCTGCGTTGATGGTTTTCAGCTGCATCATAGGCGATTCAGCGCGCGCGGTGTCTCGGCGCTTACTCAGCCCGCATGTCGAGAAAAAAGACGGCCGCGCAGCTGCATCGCATTTTGGCGAGCCCGTACGCCGTTTCCACCAATGCCAAAACACGCCAAGCGAGCCCGCCGTCGGACGCCATGGCGACGATTTTGCCGGAACTGAGATGCGTGCTCATTGCGCCGTCGGCGCGAAGACCGACCGCCAATCGCCCTTCATCGACACGACTGTCCAGCCCGCACAAGGCCGAGGGGAAGATGCGATCCTATGAAACGGCGGTGATCAAGGAATCTGACGACCTCCAGCATCGGACGTTCCTGATCTGTGAGTACATTTGTCGTCGCTGCGCAAATCTCGTTAGAGCGCCGGCCGGCGGGTCCGCCGGCCGGTGCCCCGCTCTTAAGCGTTAGTTCGGCCCGATGCTTTGCTGCAGCTTCTCCATCGCCTGGTCGATCGTGAAGGAGGCCGGCCGCTGGCTCGGCGGGAACTCCTTGAAGGTCTCGAGGAACTTGGCCACGCCGGCCTGCGCGCCGTAGGCGATGTAGGCGTGGTCCATCATCCAGTCCCAGTAGGTATTGGACGTGACGTCGGCCCGCTCATAGGGATCAGCCCGCAGGTCGAAGAACTTGGGCACGCGCAGCGGCGTGAACGGTTCGGCCCAGACCTGCAGGGTGCCGGGCGCGCGCTGCTCCATGAACACGATTTTCCAGTTCTCGTAGCGCAGCGCGACCAGGTCGCCGTCGTCGTTGAAGTAGAAGAAGTCCTTGCGCGCGCTGCGCGGCTCCTGCCCGGTCAGGTATGGCAGCTGGTTATAGCCATCGAGATGGACCTTGAACGTCTTGTCGGCCGCCTCGTGGCCGGTCAGCAGCTTCTGCTTGACATCCGGGTCGCCGGCTGCCGCGAGCAGCGTCGGGCACCAGTCGAGCCCGCTCACGATCTCGACCGAGACCTGGTCCGGCTGGATATGACCCGGCCAGCGGATCATGCACGGTACCCGGAACGCGCCCTCCCAGTTGGTGTTCTTCTCGCTGCGAAACGGCGTCATCGCGCCATCCGGCCAGGTGTTCATGTGTGGACCGTTGTCGGTCGTGTAGATGACGATCGTATTGTCCGCGACGCCAAAGTCGTCGAGCGCCTGCAGCAGCTTGCCCACGTGGCCGTCGTGCTCGATCATCCCGTCGGCGTATTCGGTCCGAGCGGTCAGCCCCGGCTGGTCGCGATGCTCCGCGCGTACGTGCGTGCGCAGGTGCATCCGCGTGGAGTTGTACCAGCAGAAGAACGGCGTGCCGGCCGCGACCTGCCGCTGCATGTAGTCGATCGCGGCGTCCGAGGTCTCGTCGTCGATCGTTTCCATCCGTTTTCTGGTGAGCGGGCCGGTGTCCTCGATCGTCTGCTTGCCCACCCGGCCCCAGCGCGGCTGCTCGGTCGAATCGTCGACCTCGGTCGCCTTGCATCTCAGCACGCCGCGCGGGCCGAACTGCTCGCGAAATCGCGGATCCCGCGGATAGTTGAAGTTCTCGGGCTCCTCTTCGGCGTTCAGGTGGTAGAGGTTGCCGAAGAACTCATCGAAGCCGTGCACGGTCGGCAGGTACTCGTTGCGATCGCCGAGATGGTTCTTGCCGAACTGCCCCGTCGCGTAGCCGAGCGGCTTCAGCAGCTGCGCGATCGTCGGGTCCGAGGCTTGCAGCCCGACCGGCGCGGCCGGCACGCCGACCTTGGACAGGCCGGTGCGCAGCGTCGCCTGGCCGGTGATGAAGCTCGACCGCCCGGCCGTGCAGCTCTGCTCGGCGTAGTAGTCGATGAACATCATGCCTTCTTTGGCGATCCGGTCGATGTTCGGGGTCTGGTAGCCCATCAGGCCGTGCGAGTAGGCGCTGATGTTGGCGTGGCCGATGTCGTCGCCGAAAATGACCAGGATGTTGGGCTTTGCCCCCGCCGCTGCCTGGGCCCGCGCGCTGCCCATCGGAACGGCCGAGGCGAACGCAGATGCCGCCGCGAGCGTCGTGCCCGAAAGCAGAAGATTGCGCCGGCTGACGCTCCGCTCTCGCGGCTCCCGTTCCGCCTCTCGACGCGGCGCGCCATTTATCCTCGCGCGATCAGTGCTCATCACTCCGCTCCTCCGTGATTTTTGTTGATCTTCATGACGCGCTTGCCGGCCTGACGACGCATCCAGACCCGACGTGGCTCCCTCCCTGCGCCCGTCCGCCGGCATGTGAGTCAGACCGCCATCCCAGGTCACAGCCTCGGCGATTCCCAGGACGCGAACACAGCGGCGACTCAGACCGGCGGTAGCTCGCTTTGAGACGATCGTATCGGCGTATCGCCTTCCAAGTTGCGCGCACCTCGCCTCGGCGGGCGCAGCTCAAGTTAATCGCGTGCTCCGCCACTAGTGGCTGGCAGCGCTTGCCCCACCGCGTCGCCGAGATTGAAGCCGGCGGGGACCTGACGTTGCGGGGAGGCCTTGAACGACTCCAGGTGCTGATGCACGAACGCCTGCGCGGGGATGACCGTCCATAGCTTATAGCCCGCGTAGAACGGGTAGTATGGCCCCTCCATGTGCTGCTCGAATGGGTCCACCCGGAGATTCACCGGCTGGGGCGTGGTCGGCGTGACGGCTTGCCCTGCGAACCAATTGTCCTTTGATGGCGCGTTAAGGTTAGCGTGAGGTTAACACCTCACCGGCGGTAGCGAGACGGCCGTCCTGCGCATTCTGGACAATATTCCTATTGTCGGCTAAGATGCTGGGTTGGGGGGAGGCCGTCCGGAGCCTCGCGTCCGGAGCCGTGCGCCCGCACCCCTCCAACTCCCGTCTCCAGCGCGAGGAACCAGCCATGTCGAGTGCAGGCGCCGCGTCGTGCGCGGCCGTTCCCGTGAGCAGTGCGCGTGTCGAGGCGAGCCGCCGCAACGGAGCGAAGTCGCGCGGGCCGAAGACGCCAGAGGGCAAGGCCAGGTCGGCGCAGAATGCGCTGAGGCACGGCATGCGGGCAGAGACGCACCTCGTGCTGCCCGAGGAGGACGCTGCCGAGTTCGCCGGGCTCGAGGTGGCGCTGGTCGCGGAGCTCGCCCCGGTCGGCGCGTTGCAGGCGGTGCTCGCGCGCCGCGTCGCGATCGCCGCCTGGCGCCTCGCGCGGGCGGACCGGTTGGCCGCCGGAACGGGGTGGGCGCCCCGTCGCCGGCGGGAAAGGGTTGGGGCCCGATTCCCAACAATCGGACACGCCCAACCCGGGCGGCCAACAGACTGAGCTGTTCGAGGAGCGCCGCGACGCCGACGGCGGGCTCGGGCTCGCCTTCATCCGAGACGGCAATGGCGCGCGCTCGTTCGAGACTCTGCTGCGCTATCGCGGCGCGGCCATGGCCGAGTTCTGGCGCGCGCTCAAGACGCTCAAGGCGCTCCAGGCCGAGCAGGCGGCGATGGAGCTGCAAGATGCCGTCCTGGCGGCGCACCCGATCGGGCGCGCGGCGCGGCCACGGCTCGCCGATCGGGCGCAACCGAACGAACCCGAGCGCCCCCTGGTCCGATCCGATTATCTCGCGGGCGCGCCGCCCGCGCCCGGCGCCCTGCACGAGCCTGCCACGCCCTGGCAACCGAACGAACCCGAGAGCGGTGCCGACCAGCCACCGTGCACCATGCTCCGAGGCCCTGCTCGCCGGGCATAGCTCTCCGCCGGGCTTTCTTCCGGCGCGTGCAACGCACGGCTGGGGACCGATGAATGATGGCCTGATTCGGCAGGCTTCGCGCGTTCACTTTCGAACCACGCAGCGGAAGCCGACGTGGCTCGTCGAAGTGTCGACCGGCTGGGCGTGGCGCGCGGCCGGGCGATAACGGCGGCAGTAGTTTGGCGCGCACAGGTGCGAGCCGCCCTTGATCACCTTGCGCGGAATCCTGATCTGCGGCTGGCAGGGGTCGTAGCTCAGGTCCTCCCGCCCGCCGCGCGGGTTCTGCGGGATGCAGCACGGTTTCGCCGCATCAGCGTCGTTCTGCGCGCTGAACCAGTCGGTGGTCCACTCCCAGACGTTGCCGATCATGTCGTGGATGCCATAGCCGTTCGGCGGGAACGCGGTGACCGGCGACGTGCGCTCGTAGCCATCCGCGCGCGTGTTCTCGAGCGGGAAGCCGCCCTGCCAGGTGTTCGCCATCTGACGGCCGCCGGGCGTGAGCTCGTCGCCCCAGGCGAACTCGGCGCCCTCCAGCCCGCCGCGCGCCGCGAACTCCCATTCCGCCTCGGTCGGCAGCTCCTTGCCCGCCCACCTCGCATACGCCTCGGCGTCCCGGTAAGCGACATGCACCACCGGGTACGCGTTAAGGCCGACGATCGAGCTGCGCGGCCCATACGGCCGCCGCCAGTCGGCGCCGAACTTGAACCGCCACCATTGCGACCAGTCGGACAGGTCGATGGCGTGCTTCGGCGGCGTGAAGACGAGCGAGCCCGCCCGCAGCATGTGCGGCAGCGCGCCCGGATAGTTCGTGGGGTCGGGCGGGATCTCGGCGACGGTGACGTGGCCCGTCGCCTTGATGAACGCGCGGAACTGACGGTTG
>JBKPNX010000037.1:0-5780 GCA_046732855.1 Pseudomonadota bacterium | reverse complement strand
AGAGCGGCGTCGGTCGATATCCTCACCACGTTTCCCTCTATATCGCACTCGCTGCCGCTTATGCCGAAAGCGGGCAGTTGGACGCGGCGGCGCGCGCCGCCGATGAGTTGCGCCGGCGGCACCCGTTCTTCGAGGTGGATTCCTTCGGCCAGGTCTTCCGTGATCGCGGCGATCGGGAGCGGCTCCAGGGGGCCCTCCGCAAGGCTGGCCTGTAGCGTTCCGTCCATACCCAGGCTGTCGGATCTGAGCGCCTTCGTTAGCCGGCTTTCTCAACGGTCTCAGCCAAGTGCGGTCATCCGGCACCATCTTGCCCATGGATTTGGCGACGACGCTCCGCTAGCTTTCGGCCGTTAGGAGACCGTCGGATCATCTATCGCGTCGGCATCAATCTCGGCGACATCGTCTTCGAGGAAGGGGACGTTTTCGGCGACGGCGTGAACGTCGCGTCGCGTTTGCAGGGGCTCGCGCAGCCCGGTGGCGTCTGCATCTCCGACACCGTGCTCCAGTCGGTCGGGGATCGGCTCCGTGAGCCATTTCGGGACATGGGCCGCCAGCGCGTGAAGAACATCTCCCGGCCAATCCGAGCCTGGCAGTGGACGCTCAATGCGCCGACGGTTGAGCAGGAGCTGGCGGAGGCGGCACTACATCAACGAGTCCGATTCGCAACAGCGCCCGACGGCGTTCAAATCGCCTGGGCGAGCATTGGCGAGGGACCGCCGGTGCTGAAGGCGCCCAACTGGCTAAACCATCTCGAATACGAATGGCGCAGCCCCGTCTGGGGCCCGGCCTTCGCCGAGCTCGCGCGCCATTGGCGGCTCGTGCGCTTCGACGAGCGCGGCAACGGGCTGTCGGACTGGGAAATCGAAGACTTCTCGGGAGAGATGATGATCAGCGACATAGCAACTGTCGCTCAGGCCGCCGAGTTAGAAAGGTTCGCTCTCCTCGGAATTTCCCAGGGCTGCCCCTTTTCGATCCGCTATGCCGTCGAGCACCCGGAGCGGGTTACCTGTCTAGTGCTGTTGGGTGGCTACCTTCGCGGCCGGCTCAAACGATCCGACCCCGAGCAGAGGAAGCTCTATGAAGCCCTGGTCATGATCATCCGCGACGGCTGGGGATCGCCCAATCCGGTCTTCCGGCACTTCTTTACCTCGAACTTCATTCCCGACGCCCCACCTGATGTCGCCGCGAGCTTCGACGAGCTCCAGCGGATCGCCACGAGCCCCGACAACGCGCTAAGGATTTGGGAAATGGTTTCCCAGTTAGATGCGACCGAGCTGGCCAAACAGGTACGCGTCCCCACTCTGGTGCTGCACTGCAAGGGCGATCGTGTGGCGCCGCTCGAGGAGGGGCGTCATATGGCCAGGCTCATCCCGGGCGCGAGCTTCATCGAGCTGCCGGGCAACAATCATGCGCTGCTGGCATTGGCAGGGACGCCAGCCTTCGACCAGTTCCTCGAGGAAGCGACCTCCTTCGTCGCGACGTATGACCGATAGCTAGCGCTCTGACTGCGTGAGGGCTGCTTCGGGTCACGAGAGGCGGTCGCCTTGGCCAATTTCGACTTGTGCTATTCGATCCCGAAGCGGTCGCCCAAGTCACACGTGCCTCTTTCAGGAGGCCAGTCTGGCCTCGCCATGCCCGATGTGCGCCGCCAGCATGCCCAGCGCCGCCACCAGAATGCCCTGCGCCTGTTCCTGTCGCACCGGCCGCCCACCCCATCCTTGGCGCAGCGCCTACTCGCGCACGCTCCGCTGCAGACCGACGACATGCCAGACGCATGAGCCCGCCGGGCTGTTGATACCGCCCAACGCGGCCATCGCTTTGTGCACGCGACGGCGCCCATGGAGCTGCCGCGCCTCAGCTCCGGCTCGCTCCCGGTGCCCGGCACGCGCAGAACCGGCAACGCTCGGAGCGGGTCGAGCCGGGCGATGATCAACGCAGCCTGGAAGTCCGTGCCCGCATCGTGCATCGCCTCGTCACCCTGTAGCTTGATGCCCAGCTGCCGGATCAGCTCACGTTCGGGCCAGCTGAGGCGGGGATCCTGCTCGGCGCGGACCATGATGCCGTGCGGTGCCATCCGGCCCGCTTCTCTGCCTCAGGATGATCGAGTTCGACTGCTAACGACCGAGGTGGCTGCGCAGCTCACGCATCCTGCAGCACCTCCGTGTTCTCACTATTGCCCGAATCCCCAGCCGGGCACGCCGGTAGAAAGTGTCGCACCATGCGCGCCGCCACGCAGTCGAAGCTCAGCGTATAGGGGGCATAACCGGCTTGACGCTGGTGATGGGCGCCTGACAACAGCCACATCGGAGCTATCCAGCAGGTCGCAAAATGAACATCTGGTACGAGGGCTTCGGCGCCTCCTGGACGACCAGGGCGCGCCCGATGGCCATGATCAGGGCGACGATGCCATCGATGCGCTCGGTCGATTTGTCCTTAGCGGGCTTCAGATTGCCGGCGGGGTCCTGGGCGACCGCGACGTTAGCTGCCATCCAGCGCGTCACCGGATTGCCGCCGTGAGCGAGCTTCTTCGAAACGATCAGCTTCTCGAGCTCACGAGTGGGCGCCGACATGGAGCGAAACCCCTGGCGGAACTCGACCATGGCAGCACCCTCCTCCTGGAGGCGCAGCGCGATGTGGGTAGCGTTCCAGGGGTCGTAGGCAATTTCACGGACCTGGAAGAGCGCGCTGTCGCCCCGGATCCGCTGCTCGATGGCGGCGTAGTCGACGACATTGCCGGGGGTCGCCTCGATGAAGCCCTGGCCGGCCCACAGATCGTAGGGGACGCGATCGCGCTCGGCTCGCCGCCGCAGGTTATCCGCCGGCACGAAGTAGCGGGAGAGCACCCGCCAGAGGTCGTCATCGTGGTCGGGCGGGAACACCCAGGCGAGCGCGGTGACGTCGGTGGTGGCAGCTTGCCGAGACGTTGATGCCCCATCGCAGCCTACCGGCGTCCGGCGCGGCAGCCCCTCCCATGGGCGTCCCTGACTTGCGACCTCATCGACACGCGCTGAACCTCCGTTTTCCACGCCAGAGAAAGGGGACGTCAGAACTCGAGTCTCAGACCGAGGTGCATGGCGCACCCCTTTGCTCCCAGATGCCATTGCGATCTCCCTTGCATTTCGATAAAATTGCACAAATAGTTCGCTTTGACGAACAAGGGCGCGGGAGTATCCAGAGGGACGCGCCCGTTGGCAAGCAGGGAATCGTAATAAGAGAACGGGCCCCGACTAGGGTGGCTCCCGCGCAACAGGGGATCTCGATGACCTCGGTTTTCGAGCAGAAGATCAAGTCCCACCGCCAGATGAAGCGTATGACCCTAGACCAGCTCGCCACACAGACTGGCTGCAGCAAGAGCTACATCTGGGAGCTCGAGAACCGAGACGTGCCGCCACAACCCTCGGCCGAGAAGATCTTCGCGATCGCCGCGGCGCTCGGGGTCACGCCCGAGTTCCTGCTCTCCGATGCTCAAGCCGAGCCGGACGACGCCGTGGTCGATGAAGCCTTCTATCGCAAATACAAGCGCATGCCGCCCGAGCCCAAGCTCCGGCTGCGGCAGATCCTCGACGCCTGGGACGACCAGCCGTGAGGCTGGCGATCACGGCGACAGCCGCTCTTGGTGTACTGGTCTGTCTGGCGCTCCCCCGCGCCGCCCATGCGGAGATGATCGGCGTCGCGTCCGTCATCGATGCCGATACCATCCACATCCATGGCCAGCGCATCAGGCTTCACGGCATCGATGCGCCGAAAGGCGGGCAGACCTGTCTCGATGCAGCCGGCCGTAACTGGCGTTGCGGCCAGCGGGCGGCCCTGGCCCTGCAGGATCTGCTTGGCCGGCGCACCGTCACCTGTGACGAGCGCGATGTCGACCGCTACGGGCGGATCGTCGGCCGCTGTCTCGTGGGCGAGGTCGACATCAACGAATGGCTCGTGGCTCAGGGCCTGGCGCTCGCCTACCGCAGGTACTCGCTCGACTACGTCGCGGCTGAGGACCAAGCTCGGGAGGCCGGCCGCGGCATGTGGGCGGGCATGTTCGAGCCACCCTGGGAGTGGCGGCGCCGACAATGAACAGCGCCGCCGCTTCATCGCCGATCGAACTGGCTTGGATGGGCTTGAGGCGCTAGGACTCCCGAACCGATCGGGAGACAAACGGGCCGCATGACGTCCGAGGAGCAGCTGCGTGCACGGCTGCGTAAGATCGAGGCCCTGTTTGCCGGCGCTGCCACACCCGGCGAGCGGCTCGCAGCAGAAGCGGCGCTCGCGCGGATCAAGGGCCGCCTCGCGGAGGCGGGGCGCACGGCTGCGGCCATCGAGTTGCACTTCAGCATCGCTGACCCTTGGTCACGGCGACTGTTCCTCGCGCTTGCCCGGCGCTATGGCTTGAGGCCTTATCGCTATCCGCGTCAACGCCGAACGACGGTCATGCTCCAGGCCCCCGAGAGCTTCCTGCGCGACGTTCTTTGGCCGGAGTTCGAGGCGCTCAACGAGGCCCTGGTAGGGTATCTTGCAGAGGTCACGGCGCGCATCATTCGAGACGAGGTCCATGGCGAAACGGGAGATGCGGAGGAGCGCGCCGAGCCACGAAGGTTGGGCTGATACCAGCCCCAGTGGACGCGCTGCCGTCTCCGAGACGCTCGCCGGCCTGGTCGAGCGCGTCACGTTCCACAACCCGGACAACGGCTTCTGCGTCCTGCGCGTGAAGGCGCGGGGTCAGCGTGACCTGGTGACCGTGGTTGGCCACGCGCCGGTGATCAGCGCCGGCGAATTCGTTCAGGCCACCGGTATCTGGACCAACGACCGGACGCACGGGCCTCAGTTCAAGGCGAGCTTCCTGCGCGCGGCACCGCCCACCACGGTCGAAGGTATCGAGAGGTACCTCGGCTCCGGCATGATCCGGGGGATCGGTCCCATCTACGGCAAGCGGCTGGTGCGGGCGTTCGGTGAGGCGGTGTTCGATGTCATCGAGGCGCAGCCCGAGCGGTTGCAGGAGGTCGACGGCATCGGTCCAATGCGGGCCCAGAGGATCGTCTCTGGGTGGGCGGATCAAAAAGTCATCCGCGAGATCATGATCTTCCTGCACTCTCACGGCGTCAGCACGGCGCGATCAGTGCGCATCTTCAAGACCTACGGCGCCGACGCCATCCGGGTGCTCTCGGAGAACCCCTACCGCCTCGCCCGCGACGTGCGCGGGATTGGCTTCAAGACGGCCGACACCATCGCCGCCAGGCTCGGCATCGAGAAGACCGCTATGATCCGGGCGCGCGCCGGCATTGGCTTCACGTTGACCGAGGCCATGGACGACGGCCATTGCGGGTTGCCGCTCGATGAGCTGGTGCCCGTGGCAGAGCGGCTGCTCGAAATCCCTGCCTCGATCGTGGAGCAGGCGCTGGACCTGGAGCTGGACGCCGGCGAGGTCGTGGCGGATGACGTCAATGGCCGCCGCTGCATCTTCCTGGCCGGGCTGCATCGGGCAGAACGAGCCATCGCCGACCGTCTGAGGGCACTTCGGGAGGGCGTGCTTCCCTGGCCGCACGTCGATCCGGCAAAGGCAACTATGTGGGTCGAGGGTAAGGCCAACATCACGCTCGCCGAGAGCCAGCGGGCAGCGCTCCGGCTCGCTCTGCTCTCGAAGCTGCTGGTCATCACCGGCGGCCCGGGGGTGGGCAAGACCACGCTGATCAATTCCATCCTCAAGGTGCTTGGCGCCAAGGGCATCGAGATTGCGTCTGTCTCTTATACACATCTGACGCTGCCGACGATCCAACTCTAGTGTTGTTGTGGCG
>JBKPNX010000036.1:0-40415 GCA_046732855.1 Pseudomonadota bacterium | reverse complement strand
GCGGCAGCTTCCACGTGATCGAGCATACGCTCCAGGCGATCGTCGAGCTGTTCCCGGCGTTCTCGCGCATGAAGATGCTGCGCCAGTGGGGCGGCATCGTCGACGTCACGCCCGATCGCAGCCCGATCATCGGCCGGACGCCGGTCGAGAACATGTTCATCAACTGCGGCTGGGGCACGGGCGGCTTCAAGGCGACGCCCGGCTCCGGCCACGTGTTCGCCTGGACCGTGGCCAAGGGCGAGCCGCACCCGATCGCGGCGCCGTTCGCCCTCGATCGCTTCGCCAGCGGCGAGCTGGTCGACGAGCACGGCGCCGCCGCCGTGGCGCATTGAGGAACCGATCCATGGCCAAGGTCATCGCTCGACCTCCCACGCCCACCCTTTATGACGAGGACTTTCCGCTTTGGGCGGAGCGCCAGGCCGCGCTGCTTCGCGCCAGGCGGTTCGACGAGCTCGACCTCGGCAACCTGATCGATGAGGTGGAGGATTTGAGCCGGCGCGAGCGCGAGACGGTCGAGAGCCATGTCGAGACGATCGTGGAGCACCTCCTCAAGCTCGAACTGTCCAAGGCCGTCAGGTCACGACGCGGCTGGCTGGTGACGGTCGACAAACAGCGGGCCAAACTTGCGCGAAAGCTGACCGCCACCTTGCGGAACCATCTCGAGGCGGAATTGCCGGCTGTTTACGCCGGGCTTCGACGACCGGTGGCACGACACCTCGAGAAGGACCGGGTGCCAGCGGATGCGCTGCCCATAGCTTGTCCCTACACACTCGAGCAGATCCTCGACCCGGACTGGTATCCGGACAACTGCACGGCATCAAAGAGAGGGCGCCGTAGGCGGCCATGCTCCTGATCCCTTGTCCCTGGTGCGGGGAGCGCGACGAGACCGAGTTCCGCTGCCACGGCGAAGCGCACGTCGCGCGCCCCAAACAGCCGGCCGCGCTGTCCGACGCCCAGTGGGCCGACTATCTGTTCATGCGGAACAATCCCAAGGGTCTGCATTTCGAACGCTGGCGCCACGTCCACGGCTGCGGGCGCTGGTTCAATGTCGCCCGTGACACGGTGAGCGATCGGATCCTCAAGGTTTACAGGATGGGCGAGGCGCGGCCGCGGATCGAGGCGGAGCTAGCGACCGTCCGGACCGGCCCCAGGCGCGATCTCACCCTCGTCGGCTCCAGCACCGACGACGCGCCATGAACATCGGCGATCACCACAATCAGCCGCATCGACTGCGCGCCGGCGGCCGGATCGATCGGCGCCGCCCGCTCCGGTTTGCCTTCGACGGCGCGGAATACGAGGGCTACGCGGGCGACACCCTCGCTTCGGCGCTGCTCGCGAACGGCGTCCACCTGGTCGGGCGCAGCTTCAAATATCACCGGCCGCGCGGCATCTTCGCCGCCGGCGCTGAGGAGCCGAACGCGCTCGTGCAGCTGGGCAGCGGCGCGCGGACCGAGCCCAATGTCCGCGCCACCCAGGTCGAGCTGTACGACGGCCTCGCTGCCGCGAGCCAGAACTGCTGGCCATCCGTCCGCCTAGATCTCTGGGCACTGAATGGCGTCCTTGGCCCGCTGTTCCCGGCGGGGTTCTACTACAAGACCTTCATGTGGCCGCAGAGCTGGTGGCGGAGCGTGTACGAACGGCTGATCCGCCGCGCCGCCGGCCTCGGCAGGGCGCCGAGCGCGCCCGATCCCGATCGCTACGAGCACATGCACGCGCATTGCGACGTGCTGGTGGTCGGCGGCGGCCCGGCCGGGCTGATGGCGGCGCTCGCCGCCGGCCGGAGCGGCGCGCGCGTGATCCTGGTCGAGGAGCAGCCCGAGCTCGGGGGCGGGTTGCTGCGCGAGCCGACCGATCATCCGGGCGCTACCTGGCTGCGCTCGGTCGCGGCCGAGCTCGGGCCCTGCGCCGAGCTGCGCGTGCTCACGCGCACCACTGCGTTTGGCTACTACGATCACAATTTCCTCGGTTTGCTCGAGCGCGTGACCGATCACCTTTCGGCCAACGCCGCGCCGCAGCTGCCCCGCCAGCGACTGTGGAAGGTCAGGGCCAGACAGGTGGTGCTGGCGACCGGCGCGCTCGAGCGCCCCTTGGTGTTCGCGGAGAACGACCGGCCGGGCACCATGCTGGCGAGCGCGGCGCGCACCTACCTCAACCAGTATGCGGTCAGGCCGGGGCGGCGCGCCGTGGTCTTCACCAACAACGACAGCGCGTATCGCACCGCGCTCGACCTGCTGCGCGCCGGAGTCGGGGTGAGCGTGATCGACCTGCGCGCGGACCCGCAGGGCAGCCTACCGGCCGAGGCCCGCGCCGCCGGCGTGCGGCTCCTGGCCGGCCACGCGATCACCGGGACCAAGGGGCGCCACCGGGTCGCCTCGGTCCAGGTGCGTCGGCTCAACGATGCAGGCGACAGGGTCGAGGGTCCCTTCGAGACCATCCCCTGCGATCTCGTGTGCGTCTCGGGCGGCTGGAACCCCACGATCCACCTGCAGTCGCAGTCGCGGGCCACGCCGCGCTACGACGATGCGCGCGCGCTGTTCCTGCCGGGCGAAGCGCGCCAGCCGGAACGCTCGGCGGGCGCCTGCAACGGCGCGTTCTCGCTGCGCGCCTGCCTCGAAGAGGGTGCCTGTGCCGGGCGGGCAGCCGCGGCGGCGGCCGGGTTCATGGCCGAGCTGCCGGCGCTGCCGCAACTGGAGGAGCCCGAGGCGGCGCCTGCGCGCACCATGTGGCTGGTGCCCTCGGGCCGGCCGCTCCAGCGCAGCAAGATGTTCGTCGACCTGCAGAACGACGTCACCGCTGCCGACATCCGGCTCGCGCTCGGCGAAGGCTACCGCTCGATCGAGCACGTGAAGCGCTACACCACGGCCGGCATGGGCACGGACCAGGGCAAGACCGCGAACGTCAACGCGCTCGGCATCGTCGCCGAGCTCACGGGCCAGGCGGTCGCCGACCTCGGCGTCACGACGTTTCGTCCGCCCTTCACGCCGGTCACCTTCGGCGCGGTCGCCGGGCGCGACTGCGGCGCCATGTTCGACCCGGTCCGGTGCACGCCCATGCACGCCTGGCATGAGGCCAACGGCGCGGTGTTCGAGGACGTGGGGCTGTGGAAGCGGCCCTGGTACTACGCGCGATCCGGGGAGGACATGGCGGCCGCGGTGGCGCGCGAGGTGGCGGCGACGCGCACCGGCATCGGCATGCTCGATGCCTCGACGCTCGGCAAGATTGACCTCCAGGGTCCTGACGCCGCGGAGCTGCTCAATCGCGTCTACACCAACGCCTGGAGCCAGCTGGCGATCGGCCGTTGCCGCTACGGGCTGATGCTCGGCGAGGACGGCATGGTGTTCGACGACGGCGTGACCACGCGCCTTGACGAGCATCGCTACCTGATGAGTACCACGTCCGGCGGCGCGGCTCGGGTGCTCGCCAGGCTCGAGGAGTGGCTGCAGACCGAGTGGCCGGAACTCGAGGTCTACTGCACCTCGGTGACCGAGCAATGGGCGACGGTCGCGCTCTCCGGACCCGACAGCGGCAGGCTGCTCGCGGACCTGGCAGACGGCATCGACCTTGCGCCCGAGGCTTTCCCGCACATGAGCATGCGCGAGGGTCGGGTGCGTGGGGTGCCGGCACGGGTGTTCCGGATCAGCTTCACGGGCGAGCTCGGCTTCGAGATCCAGGTGCCGGCGAGCCATGGCCTCGCGGTCTGGGGGGCGTGCATCGAGGCCGGTGTGAAATACCGAATCACGCCGTTCGGCACCGAGGCGATGCACGTGCTGCGCGCCGAGAAAGGCTACATCATCGCCGGCCAGGACACCGACGGCACGGTCACGCCCTATGATCTCGGCATGGAGTGGATCGTGGCGCCGAAGAAGGCGGATTTCATCGGCAATCGCTCGCTCGCTCGGGCCGACCTCCGAAAGCCCGGGCGCAAGCAGCTGGTCGGGCTGTTGCCCGAGCCGACCCACGAGCTGCTTGAGGAAGGCGCGCAGATCGTCGCCGACCCGCACCAGCCGGTCCCGATGACCATGATCGGGCACGTCACCTCGAGCTATATGAGTCCCAATCTCGGCCGTGCGTTTGCGCTTGCGCTGGTCAAGGACGGCCGGGCGCGCCTCGGCGAGAAGCTGTACGTGCCGATGCTCGACCGCACCATCGCCGTGACCGTGACCGAGCCGGTGTTCTTCGACAAGGCGGGGGAGCGGCTGCGTGCCTGAGGCGGCGCTGCCCCAAACGGCGTCAGGAAGGTCCGCGCTCGAGCCGGCGGACGTGCGGCCACGCGGGGTCCGGCTCGCCGAGCGGCCCGGACTCGGCAAGATCGAACTGCGCGGCGATCCTCACGCCCGCGGGTTCATGGCGGCCGTGGGCCGCGCGCTCGACCTGCTGCTACCGAGCGAGCCCTGCACCTCGGCGGCCCGGGAGCAGATCGGCGCGCTCTGGCTCGGCCCGGACCAATGGCTGGTGACCTGCCCGGCACGCGATGTGCCTGGTTTGATCGACTCGCTGCGCGAGGCGCTCGCCGGCGTGCATGCGGCGATCACCGATATCAGCGATGGCCGGGTCGCGTTTCGCCTCGCCGGCCCGAGCGCGCGCGCTGTGCTCGCCAAGGGCTGCCCTGTGGACCTGCACCCGCGCGCGTTCCCGCCCGGCCGCTGCGCGCAGAGCCTGCTCGCCAAGGCGTCGGTCCTGATCCACCTCGTGGCGGATGGACCTGAGCCAGGTCCCAGCTTCGAAATCTACGTCGCGCGCTCCTTCGCCCAGTATCTGTGGACATGGCTGGAGGACGCCGGCCGCGAATACGGCGTGCTGATCGAGCCGCCCGCTTGAGCGGCGCAGCGATCGTCAGTAGCGCTCGGCGTTGAACGTGTCGCAGGCCTGCACGTCGCCCGACTCCAGCCCTTGGCGGAACCAGTGCACGCGCTGCTCCGAGCTGCCGTGGGTGAACGCGTCCGGCACGACATAGCCCTGCGTCTGTTTTTGAATCCGATCGTCGCCGATCGCCGCGGCGGCATTCAGTCCTTCCTCGATGTCGCCCTGTTCGAGAATCTGCTGCGCCTGCTCGGTGTGGTTGGCCCAGACTCCGGCCAGGCAGTCCGCCTGCAGCTCCATCGCCACCGACAGCGCGTTCGACTCGCTTTCTCCCGCCTGCTGGCGCGCATTCTGCACCTGCTCGGCGATGCCCAGCTGGTTCTGTACGTGATGGCCGACCTCGTGGGCGATGACGTAGGCCTGGGCGAAGTCGCCGGGCGCGCCGAAGCGGTCGCGCAGCTCCTGATAGAAGCTGAGATCGATGTACACTTTCTGATCGGCCGGGCAGTAGAACGGGCCCATGGCCGCCTGGGCGAATCCGCAGGCCGAGCCGACCTGGCCGGAGAACAGCACCAGCGTCGGCTCGCGATAGGTGTCGCCCATCTGCTTGAACAACTCTTTCCAGGTATCCTCGGTATAGCCGAGTACGGTCGCGACGAACTGAGCGGCTTCATCGTCCGCCGGCGGCGTGGTCCCCGGCGCTTGCGTATAGGTGACGTCGGGGGACGTGCCGCCCTGGAACAGGAGGCGCGGATCGACCCCGAAGAACAGCATGATCAGAAACAGGATGATCAGCCCGAGACCGCCGAGACCGCCGCGCCTGGCGCCGCGCGACATCGGGATGCCGCGTGGCAGAGGAAATCCGCGTGCCATCGGTTCGCCGCGGCGGTCCTCGATGTTCTCACTTCTGCGACCGAGCTGCCAGCGCATGGAGCGCCTCCTCAGGTTCCCGACGATCCGCGCCATTGGGCTACATCTGGTCTATCCCTAAGCACTGGTGCACGCAACGTCACGCTCGCGTCGCGCCCTGGACCGTGGGGTTGGGCAGTGCGGGTCCCGTTATCGGGCTCCGGTGTCGACCTCACTCCGCGAGGCCGCCGCGCATTGGGCCCTGTCGTTCTCTTGACCGGCGTGCTGTCCCGACGACCACGCGCCGAGCGATACATCGGGCTGGCCCAGCGGGTTGGTCCCCGAGCGCTGACGCGAACGGCGCCCAACCGGGCGCGCCACGATCGCGCAGCGGCTGTATCGACGGTTCTACTGCCCCGGCTTGACTACCTCCGGAGCACAGGTCGCCAGGATGAAGGCGTTTGCCCTCGGGCTGCAGCCCTGGCGCAGAACCCGTCCTCCGCTCTCGGTCAGCCGGCGGCAGAGATCACGCCGGTGTGCCGGTCGACCTCGAACTTCTCGACCAGCGAGTCGTCGACGGTGACGATTTCAGCCGTGATCGTGTCGTTGTCCGCCTCGGCCACCTTGCCGATTTTGAGGCGCGCGTTGCCCAGGGATTCGAGATAGCGCTCTAAGAATACGCGGACATCGTTGGCGGACAGCTGCATGATCGGCACGACGCGCCGTCCTTCGAGGCCCGACCAGCCGCCCATGCCCAAACCCATCCCTTGGCCCATCATGCCGGGACCCATGCCTTGGCTCATCATGCCGGGGCCCATGCCCATCATGCCAGGTCCCATTCCCTGTCCCATCATGCCCGGCCCCATGCCTTGACTCATCATGCCGGGGCCCTGGCCCATCATGCCGGGGCCCATGCCCTGACCCATCATGCCGGGACTCATGCCCTGGCTCATCATACCCGGCCCCATGCCTTGGCTAATCATGCCGGGGCCCTGGCCCATCATGCCGGGGCCCTGGCCCATCATGCCGGGACAGCCCATCTGCCCCCGCTGCTGCGGGCCCCGATGGTGCGGCTCCGGTGCGGCCTGAGCGAGCGCAGCGCCTGCGCCCAGCATCAGCGCCAGAGCGAACGTGGCGGTGCTGGTGGTCCTGATCGCAGTCATGACGGTTCTCCCTCCAGGATCGCTGATCCCCGCGTGCGCGCAGCGCTGCGCATCGCTTCGGCGCTCTCTCCGGCGCGCCCGCGGAGCGCTTGCCGTCGATCATCACGCCGGGGGCGAATCGTCATTGATTCGGATCAAAGCTTGACCATGCGCCAGGGCACCGCGCGCCGCCGGCTCAGTCCGGATTGTCTCCCTTTCTCTCCAGCCACTGACGGAGGAACGCGATCTCCCGCTCCTGGGCTGTGATCACCTCCTGGGCCAAGCCTCGGATCTCGGCATCGCTGCCGTGTTCCAGCACCACGCGCGCCATGTCGATCGCGCCTTGGTGGTGGGGGATCATGGCGCGCGCGAAGTCGACATCGGGATCGCCCGTGAGCTCGATCGCCATGGCGCCGTGCATGCGCTCCATGGCCGCCTCGTAGGCCCGGTCTGCCGGGCTCGCGGCCGCGCCGGGGGCCGCCATCTCATGCTGCGGCTCATGCTGCGCCGCCGCCTGTTCGCCGCCGATGGCCAGCAGAGCGAGGGCAACTGCGGCAGCGAGCGCAAGTGCCCTTCTCGAGCTCTTGTCCGACATCGCAGATTCTCCTCATCCAGTCACGATCCGAGCATGAGCCGCGGGGCGGGCCGCCTCGAGCCTTGCCCTAGCCGATTGCGACATCGCCGACCATCGCGCGATCGTCTTTGCCGGCGCCTCACCCTCTCAGCATACGGCCGCGCCCGCAGTTTTTGAGGGTGGACGGATGGCCGATTGAGGGCGGGCTGGATTTCTGCTAGAGAAAGCGTCGCCAGGCCGGGCCCCTCTGACAGCTGACTTTCGGCTGTGATGTCGGACTGGACGACCACAGTGTGGCCCAGCCGTTCTCGGCCTCGATCTTCGACAGGGAGCGCAAACGGCGGCCGCCACGTTCAGAACGTGCGAGGTGCGCCGCATGAGCGAACTTCTCACCACGGAGGCCGTGAGCGCCTTCTTCGAGGTCATCTTCATCGACCTCGTGCTCGCCGGCGACAACGCCATCGTCATCGGCCTGGCGGCGTCGGGCCTGCCCCGCGCACAGCGGCACAAGGCGATCTTGGTCGGCATCATCGCCGCGACGGCGCTGCGCATCGTGTTCGCAACCATCGCGACGTGGCTGCTCGCGATCGTCGGCCTGCTCGTCGCAGGCGGCATCCTGCTGCTGTGGGTATGCTGGAAGATGTGGCGCGAGCTGCGCGCCACGGCATCCGGATCGGACGCTGCCCAAGAGGCGTTCGCGGTCGGCGGCCTCGACGGGTCGGAAGGAATTCCCGAAGGCGCGCCGCGCAAGACGTTCGCCCAGGCCGCGTGGCAGATCATCATCGCCGACGTCTCGATGTCGCTCGACAACGTGCTCGCGGTGGCCGGCGCCGCGCGCGAGCAACCGGTCGTGCTGGTCTTCGGGCTTCTGCTCTCGATCGCGCTCATGGGCGCCGCGGCATCGTTCATCGCCGGCCTGCTGCGGCGCCATCGCTGGATCGCTTATGTCGGCCTGGCGATCATTCTGTACGTTGCGCTGAGAATGATCTGGGAGGGAATGTTCGAGATCCACGAAGCCGTCGCTCTTGCGATGCCTTGGTGGACGCTGTTGCTGGAGCTCGAAATTCTGGCAGAGCTTACAGCGACGGCCGTTGTGGAGATCGAAGCGGCGGCCATGGTCGCGCCGAGCGAGGCGGCGGCCGTATTTATGCCGAGCGGCGCCAGGCCAGCGGTGGTGTGAACCATGCTCGATACTGTCCGTTTCCGCCGGCCTTCAGCCCGGAAACCGGCCCTCCAGCGGTCCGGATCAGGTTCACATCTGACATGACCAATCACGGGTAAACACCGGAGCAACCGGGAGCTGCCGCGATGGACTTCTCCACACAACTGTCCACCATCCTCGAGGTGATCTTCATCAACGTCGTCCTCTCCGGGGACAACGCGATCGTCGTCGGGATGGCGGCGGCCGGCACTCCCGCCGCGATTCGCAAGAAGGTGATCTTCTATGGCATCGCCGGCGCGGTCGCCCTGCGCGTGGTGCTGTCGCTGCTGGCCGTGTGGTTCCTGGACATCGTCGGCCTGCTGTTCGTCGGCGGCCTTCTCCTCCTCTGGGTGTGCTGGAAGCTCTACCGGGAGATCCAGGAGGGAGTGGCCGAGCACGTCGGGGTCGAGGCGCTGGCGGAAGAGGGCGCTGCCGGAGTGGTGGTCGAATCATCGAAAACGCTCGGCGAGGCGCTCTGGCAGATCATCGTCGCCGACGTTTCCATGTCGCTCGACAACGTGCTCGCCGTTGCCGGTGCCGCGCACGAGCATCCCTGGATCATGGCCGGCGGCCTGATCCTCTCGATCGCGCTCATGGGCATCGCCGCCACCATCATTGCACGGCTGCTCGATCGTTACCGTTGGCTCGCCTGGGTCGGTCTGATCGTCATCGCCTATGTGGCGGTAGAGATGATCTGGGAAGGCGGCTGGCAGATCGAGCAGGCTCTGCTTGCCGGTTAGAGCTGGGAAGGTCATCGTCCGCATCGCTTCGGCAAGAGCGCGCTCAGGCCCGATCGAACACGTGGGCCAGCACGAGCCGCTTGAAGTCGGTCGCCGGCACCGGACCGTCGGGCAGCAGCTCCGGCTCGCTCGAGATCACGAGCGGCCCATGGTCCGGATCGTCCGTGATGCGCCCGTGCGAGCCTTTGACCAGCTGCGTGTCCTTGAATGAGATCACATCCAGCAGGGTGCGCGCGCCGAGCTTGCGTTTGAGCAGACGCCAGCCGATCGCGGCCGGCGGGACCCGGATTGCGGGATCGACGAACAGCTCCACCGGGTCGTAGCCGGGCTTGCGGTGGATGTCGACCGTGCGGGCAAAATCCGGGGCGCGCGCGTCATCCAGCCAATAATAGTAGCTGAACCAGCGGTCCGGCGCGGCGATCGCGACCAGCTCGCCGGAGCGCGGATGGTCGAGACCGAAGTCCCGCTTGCCCTCGGCGTCCAGGACCCGCTCGATGCCGGCCACGGTCTCGAGCAGCGTCTTCACTTCCGGAACGGACTGGCCATGCTGCACGTAGACATGTGCGACCTGGTGGTCGGCCAGCGCGAACGCGCGCGACGCTCCGGCGTCCAGCAGCTCGCGTCCCAGCTCGACGCGCACCCGGATCAGCCCCGCCTCGCGCAGCGCCCGGTTGATGTGCACGGCGTCCTGCACCGGCGTGATGCCGTATTCCGACACCACGAGGACCCGCGTGCCGTCCTTCTCCGCCTGCTCGATCAGCTCGCCCGCCAGAGCATCGATCTCCTTGAGGTCCTTGATCAGGCGAGGATGATTCAGGTCCGGGCCGAGCCGCTGCAGGTTGTAGTCCAGGTGCGGCAGGTAGCAGAGCGTGAGGGTCGGTTTGCGCGTGGCGCGCACGTGCATGGTGGCGCGCGTGATCCACTCGCTGGAGGTGATGTCGGCGGCCGGCCCCCAGAACTTGAACAAGGGAAACGGGCCTAGCCTCGCGTCGAGCTCGTCGTGCAGCTCGGGCGGTTCAGCATAGTGATCCGGAATCTTGCGGCCGTCCGCCGGGTACATGGGCCGCGGCGTCGCGCTCCAGTCGGCCGAGGCGTACATGTTGTACCACCAGAACATCTTGGCGCAGGTGAAACCCGGGTCGCGGCGCCTGCCGGCCTCCCAGATTTTCTCGCCGGCGATCAGGCGGTTCGACTGGCGCCACAGCCAGACTTCGGCGAGGTCGCGGAAATACCAGCCATTCGCCACCGCGCCGTGCCCGCTCGGCGGCAGCCCGGTCACGAGCGTGGACTGCACCGTGCAGGTGACCGCGGGCGTGACGGTCTCGAGCGGCCGCATCGCGCCGCGCTCGGCCAGGCGCCGCAGGTTCGGGGTGTGCGGCCCGACCAGCGCCGGCGTCAGGCCGACCACCAGAATGACCAGGGTTGGCAGCATGCTCCAACGACATCAGCTCGAGAGCCCGGAAACGCAAGCGATCATCGGCGCGCTTCCGCCCGAGGCATCAGGAAGGTTGATGGACGGCGCACCGGATGGCAATACAGGCGCGCGTCGCCCGCGCCGCTCAGATCAGCCCTTCAAAGTGGAAGAATTTGACCCCGCTGGTCGAGCTCTGGAAGGCAAGATCGGCTCGTTGGCGTGGCCCTTGGTCCGTCCCACGCCGGCTCGGCTCTTTCCATTCCGCCGCGCGTCGTCAGTTTGTGAAGCGGGTCTCGATCGCGGCGAGTAGGGAGCGCAGACCGGTCGCCTCGCCGCCCTTGGGCCGTCCCGGCCGGCTCTCCGAGTTCCAGGCGAAGATGTCGAGATGCGCCCACGACCTGGTCTCGGTGACGAAGCGCTCGAGGAACAGCGCGGCCGTGATCGCGCCCGGCCCGCCGGACTTGCCGGCATTGTTGAGATCCGCGATCGGGCTGTCGATCATGTCCCGATAGGGGCCGTGCAGCGGCAACCGCCAGAGCGGCTCGAACGCGCTCCCTCCGGCCGCGAGCAGATCTTTGGCGAGCCCGTCGTCCGGGGTGAACAGCGCGGGCAGATCCGGGCCGAGCGCGACCCGCGCCGCGCCGGTCAGCGTGGCGCAGTCGATCATCAGCGCCGGCCGCTCGCGATCCGCCTCGGCCAGCAGATCGGCCAATACGAGGCGGCCCTCCGCATCGGTGTTGCCGATCTCGACCGTCAGCCCCTTGCGCGTATGCAGAACGTCGCCCGGACGGAAGCTGCTACCGCTCACGCTGTTCTCGACCGCGCCGATCAGAAGGCGCAGGCGCACGGGCAGGGCAAGCGCCATGGTCGCCTGGGCAAGACCGAGCGTGACCGCTGCCCCGCCCATGTCTTTCTTCATCAGCTGCATGCTGCTCGACGGCTTGAGGTCGAGCCCGCCGGTATCGAAGCAAACTCCCTTGCCGACGAGCGTCAGCTTCGGCGCGTTCGCGGCGCCCCAGGTGAGGTCGATCAGGCGCGGCGGCCGGGCGCTCGCTTGGCCCACCGCGTAGACCGCCGGATAATCCTGGTCGAGCAGCGCCTTGCCTTCGATCTCTTCGACCTCGGCGCCAAAGCGCAGGGCGACGGCGGCAGCGGCCTCCGCCAGTTCGGCCGGGCCGAGGTCCGCGGCTGGCGTGTTGATCAGGTCGCGGGCGAGAAAGACCGCTTCTGCGATGGCGTTGGCGCGCTCGATGGCGGGTTCCGCGGCAATGGCCAGGCGCACGGGCTTCGACTCGCTCTTCCGGTAGCGGTCGAACCGATAGCTGGCGAGCGCCCAGCCGAGCGCTACTTGGCCGACGTCCAGGCTTTCGCGGCCCGCCTCGAGCCGCCAGTCGCCGGCCGGCAGGCGCTCGCGCAGCGCCGCGAAATCCCATGGTTCGGGCGGTTCGCTGAGCAGCAGGAGCGCGCCGGCCGGCGCGCTCTCGGCATCGGGCAACAGCGCGCTGCGGCCCGCCTTGGGCTCGAACGAAGTGCCCTCGAGCCAGGCGCGCACGTGCGCCGGTTGCGACGCGAGCCAGTCCCGGTACCGTCCCGCCGGGACGGTCCAGATGGGCCGCGCGGCGCTCGTGGTGTTCGCGGCAAAACAGCTCAGCATGCAGGAACTGTTCCAGTCGGTGTCGTCACATTTCGTTCAGCCAGCAATTCCACCGCTTTTCCCGGACCGCTGTGTTGGCCAGTTGCTACCAGTAGCACGCGGTCGGGTAACAAATCGAGTAGCAAGGGGGTGCCAAGGCACCGCTCAGCGGCGCCGCGGCAGGCCCCGGGCTGAGGTCGAGGAGCGTCGCGTACTCACGCTGGCCTTTCACCAAGGCCGGCTGAACCGTGACCAGAGTAGTCGGGACCATCGAAGCCAGCTCGCGCGGAAGGAAGCTCGGGTTCATGCCCTCGACGACGAACCCGGGCCGAACTGGGATGTCAGGGGCGACGAGGCCGAGGGCGGCGTGAACCATCCTTGTTTTTCCGCAGCATGGACTCATTCTGCCCCGTGAACACACATGTTTACTCGCCATCTTCCACCAGAGATATTAACCAAGTACTTCCGCTGAATGAACCTGCTAATCTGAAAATTTTGTCCGGCTCTATGTCGATCATGCCCTGGCCTGTGCCAAATACCTCGAAATCACCAGCTTCGCCTCTGAATACCCCCGCGGCTTCAGCCGTGTAGCTATACCGCCCTTCGCTGGGCACCGTGACAGTGATCTCAGACGTCGGGAAATGTTCATTCACACTTATCGCGCCCACCTGTCGCCCATTGATCAGGACCGTCACCTGCTCACTCACCTGTCCATCTCCCAACTCATCTTGGATTGTAAAGTTCAGCGATTGTGACGATGGCTTCGTGGTGTCAGCGACCGCAACATGGGGGACATTACCGGAGAGCTCCATAGCCAGACCGATGAAAAATATGCCGCCTAAGACAGCTATGAGCCTAGTGGGCCATCTAACCGTGGGAATTTTTAACTCCTTTACTTCAAAACCTCCGCCGAGAATTCCGGTGACAATTAATAAACCACCAAGTAGGAATGAAAATACTTCAGCAGTCATCTTTTTCGCTCCTTAATGTCCTTGTAACTGTCTACGCCGTCATCGGCGCGCAGTGCGGCGCTCAGACCGGCTCCAAGGTTGGAGCCGGTCTGCATTCGCCGCCTCGGCGATCAGTCATAGATGGTCCACTTGAAACCACATATATTCTGGTTGGGTCTGTTGATTTCGACCCCAGACAGTGTCACGACCTTGAGGTGATAGAGACAAGTGCCATTGGGAAGATAGAATGTCTTTTGGTAGCCTGGCTGTAACCCATTCCAATCTAGAAGATCTGCGCCCCAAGTGCCGCTGAAAGTAGGGGTGGCATAGAACCGAAAGAGGTTTTGGCTTGATCGATTTATTAAGGTCATCGTTGCATACTCTGCCCTAGCGTGTACGCTGGGGAGAAGGAGGCAAGAAACCGTAAGGAACGAGATTACGATACGACGAAGCATTTTCATAGAATCCTCCATTCTTCAGATTCAGAATCCGTAGTCACCAAATCTGGGTCGAAGAGAGCATCGGCATGGGGTCGCAGTCTGTCTTCAAGAAATTTTACCGGACGTTCGCCGAATGGGCTTTGTCCGGCACCCCAGGATCCTGCTGCTTCCGCCAGAGCCCCATTGATGGCACATGCGATGCGTGCAGATTGTGAGCCAGTTCACGGTCCATGCGTTTTTGGTGGATTTTCGGAATGGCCGGTCTTTGCTCGTCTCGCCCACCCGGCGTGGTGATACGATGCCAGGCTACAAAAACCGTCGACGTGCAAGGCTTCGGCTGTAAATGCGGGATGCCGGTTCACGTAACTCAATGAGCGCGATCAGCCTCGAGCGCTCGAGCACCGGCCTGTTTACGGTAGCCGCCTTCGGCAGTCGTGCTCGGACACATACTCCTCCCGGCGGCGTGAATATGATCCGGTCACCTTGCGCAGTAAGCCTCGATTATCTGGTGATCGGCCTCTGAGGATCTGGGAGAGAGTGGGTCGCGTGCGTTTTCGTCAGCGCTGCTAGGTCGCCAGATGGGTGGGGGTCACGGCACCTCGGTACATGTCAGGTCAGCATGTATCCGGATCAGGCTGTTGCGTTCATGACGCGATGCGCGCGCGCGCCACGGCGAGCTTCTGTCGGGTCTGCTCGGCATCGGCGCGCCGCGCGCGCTGCTCCTCGACCACTTCGGCGGGCGCACGCTCGAGGAACTGCGGATTGGCCAGCTTCCGATCGAAGCGCTCGAGCTCGGCGGCGGCTTTCGCGAGCTCCCGATCGAGACGCCGGCGCTCCTGCTCCAGATCGATCACCCCGGCCAGCGGCAGCGCATAGGTCGCTTCGTCCACCACCACCTGAACAGCGCCCCTTGGTGCCGGTCCGGTCGCGATCTCGAGGTCCGCGCAGCGGGCCAAGTGCCGGATCGCCTCGCGATGGCGCTGGAGCCGTGCCTGGGTCGCAGGTCCGGCATCGCGCGCCTGCAGCATCAGACACGTCGCCGCCGGCACGCCCAGTGCGCTGCGCGCCGCGCGCACCCCCGTCACCAGCCTGATCAGCCAATCCAGCTCCGCTTCCGCCTCGCGGTCGATCAGATCCGCGCCGGGCTCGGGCCAGCGCGCCGCAATCAGCCGTCCGCCGGGCGCGCCATAGCGACGTTCCCACAACTCCTCGGTCACGAACGGCGTCAGCGGATGCAGCAGATGAAGCAGCTGGGCGAGCACCCAGCCGGCGGTCGCGCGCGTCTCGTCGCGCCGGGCCGGATCGTTGGCCTCGAGCGAGGGCTTGGCCAGCTCGAGATACCAGTCGCAGAACTCGCTCCAGGTGAACTGGTAGAGCGCATCCGCCGCCTCGTTGAACCGATAGCGCTCGAGCGCCTCGCGGGTGCGCGCCGCCGCCTGGACCAGCTTGCTGATCGCCCAGCGGTTGACGATGTCGCGGCACGCGGCCGGATCGAACGCCGGGTCCAGATCGCACCCGTGCAGCTCGCAAAAGCGCGCCGCGTTCCACAGCTTGGTGCCGAAGTTGCGGTAGCCCTGAACGCGGCCCTCGCCGAGCTTGACGTCGCTGCCCTGGGCCACGCTCGCCAGCAGGGTAAAGCGCAGCGCATCGGCGCCGTATTTCTCGATCAGGGTCAACGGGTCGATCACGTTACCCTTGCTCTTGCTCATCTTCTGGCCGTGCTCGTCGCGCACGAGGCCGTGGATGTAGACCTCGTGGAACGGCACCTCGCCCATGAACTTCAGGCCCATCATCATCATCCGGGCGACCCAGAAAAAGATGATGTCGTAGGCCGTGACCAGAACGTCGGTCGGATAGAAGCGCGCGAGCTCGGGCGTCCGCTCGGGCCAGCCGAGCGTCGAGAACGGCCAGAGCGCCGAGGAGAACCAGGTGTCGAGCACGTCCTCGTCGCGCCTGAGCTCGACCCGCCGGCCGTAGTGGCGCTCGGCGAGAGCGTGCGCCTCCGCCTCCTCGGTCGTCACGAAGATCTCGCCGTCGGGCCCGTACCACGCCGGGATCTGGTGCCCCCACCACAACTGACGCGAAATGCACCAGGGCTGGATGTTGCGCATCCACTCGAAATACGTGTTGGCCCATTGCTCCGGCACGAACCGGGTGCGGCCCTGCTCGACCGCGGCGATCGCCGGCTGCGCGAGCGTCCTGGCGTCGGCATACCACTGGTCGCTCAGGATCGGCTCGACCGGCGTCTCGGACCGCTGGCTGAACGGCACCGCGTGGCGGATCGGCTCGACCTTCTCGATCAGCCCCTCGGCCTCGAGATCGGCGACGACGCGCTCGCGCGCGGCGAAGCGCTCCAGCCCGCGATAGGCTTCCGGCACCGCGTCGTTCAGATGGCCGCGCGGGTCCATGATGTTGACCATCGCGAGGCCGTGCCGGCGGCCGATCTCGAAGTCGTTGAAGTCGTGCCCCGGCGTGACCTTGACCGCGCCGGAGCCCTTGTCCGGGTCCGAGTATTCGTCGGCGATGATCGGCAGCCGGCGGCCGACCAGCGGCAGGATCGCATGCTTGCCGATCAGGTCGCGATAGCGCGGATCTTCGGGATGGACCGCGACGCCGGTGTCGCCGAGCATGGTCTCCGGCCGCGTGGTCGCGACCGTGATGTGGCGGCCGGGCTCGCCTTCGATCGGATAGCGAAGATACCAGAGCTGACCGTCAACCTCCTTCTGGTCGACCTCAAGATCGGACACCGCGGTCTGCAACTGGCAGTCCCAGTTGACCAGACGCTTGTCCTTGTAGATCAGGCCCTCGCGGTACAGCTCGACGAACACCTTGCGCACCGCCGCGGACAGGCCTTCGTCCATGGTGAAGCGCTCGCGCGACCAGTCCGCCGAGGCGCCCAGGCGATGGAGCTGCTGGCTGATCTGGCCGCCCGAGCGCTCCTTCCAGGCCCACACCCGCTCGACGAACTTCGCGCGGCCGAGATCGCGGCGCGTGACGCCATCTTTCGCCAGCTCGCGCTCGACCACCATCTGGGTGGCGATGCCGGCGTGGTCGCTGCCCGGCTGCCATAGCACCGCCCGGCCGAGCATGCGATGGAAACGGATCAGGGTGTCCTGGATCGTGTTGTTGAGCGCATGGCCCATGTGCAGGCTGCCGGTGACGTTCGGCGGGGGGATGACGATGCAGTAGGGGCGCGCCGCCGGATCGTCGACCGGCGCGAAATAGCCGCCTTCCTGCCACAGCCGGTCGAATTTGGCCTCGATCTCGGCCGGCCGGTAGGTCTTGTCCAGCATCGCTGAACCCGTCGTCCACGCATGGTGCGATCTGCCGAGGCGCCGCGCGCCGGCTGAGGCCCTATAGGGGAATTCGGCCTACCCGGCAAGGCGAGGGAAACCGTCGGCCGGGTGCAGGCGCTCAGCCCGATTTGGCCATGCCGAGGCAGTCGACCAGGGAATCGACGAGGCCGTTCATCAGCTGGAAGTACTGACCGGGACCGGCGTCGATGGCTGCGCCGAGCGGATCGAGCACGCCGGTCCGCGCGCTCGTGCCCTCGGTCACGGTATCCACGAGGGTCGGCTCGAACTGCGGCTCGGCGAACACGCATGCCGCATCGAGCTGTTCGAGCCGCTCATGAATCTCGTCGAGCCGCTGCGCGCTCGGTCGCACCGTGGGGTTGATGGCGATCGCGCCGACGGCTTTCACCCGGTAGCGGCGCTCGAAATACTGATAGGCGTCGTGGAACACGACGTACGGACGATCGGTCACCGTCGCGAGCCGGTCACGCAGCGAACGGTCGAGTGCGTCCAGCTGCTGGCGCAGACGCTCGGCATTGGCTTGGTAGAGTGCAGCATTGTTCGGGTCTGCGGCGCCCAGCGCGGACGCGATCGCAGCGGCGAGCACCGTGGCGTTGCCGGGATCGAGCCAGATGTGCATGTCGGTCTCGCCGTGGCCGTCCTCCGCCTCGCGCGCGCCGTCCTCGTCATCTGCCT
This sequence comes from Pseudomonadota bacterium, assembly GCA_046732855.1. Lineage (GTDB taxonomy): Bacteria > Pseudomonadota > Alphaproteobacteria > Geminicoccales > Geminicoccaceae > JBKPNX01. The sequence goes on along the minus strand of JBKPNX010000036.1, from coordinate 22,683 downwards.
CGGCCCGCCCCGTTGCGCCGTGCTCGGCAGCGGCGCCGGCATGGTCAATGCCGTGCCCATGCGCTTCCCACAGGCCGCCTTCGCGGGTCGGAAGGAGGGTTAGGCCGGGCGTCCGCCACAGCTCGACAACCTTGGCGTTCCCGGCAAGCGCGCTCAAGGGCTTGACCAGAAATGTCTCCAGCGCTTCGCCGACCCAGAACACCACCTCGGCCTGCTCGAGGGCACGGGCTGCCGACGGCCGCAGGCTGTAGCTGTGCTCGGAGCCGGTGCCTTTGACCAGAAGGACCGGCTCGCCGACGCCCTGCATCACGCTCGCCACCAACGAATGCACGGGTTTGATGCTGACCACGACGTCGATCTCCGCCGCCGCGGGCGCGCGCGCGAGAGCCATGAGCAGCAGCAGCGCAGCCGGTGCGACCAAACGCATTCTTGCGGCTCCTGGCGCGGGTCCGGCCCGACGATGGCGCGAGGTGGATCCCATGCTCATTTCCTGAACGTTATACCATTACATTTAGAGGTCGCCCGGCTCAAGCGCTATCGATACCCCGCCGCCGTGATTCGGCTCGGGATCGCCCGAGCGCTCCCCTTAGGCAGACGTTAACCAGGGTCTGCAACAACCCGCGTGGCTGCCCGAAAGCGGCCGCCGCTGCTCCGATGGCGACCTCGATCGATCTGGCCCGGAAGGCAACTCCCATGGAGAAATCTCGAATGCGCATGAAGGTGTGCTCGGTTCTTGGTGCCCTGCTGCTCGCCGCCTGCACGACGCACGCGGACGGCACCCAATCGGTGAACAAGACCGCGGTGGGCGCGGGCGTCGGCGCCGTCGCCGGCGGCGTCCTCGGCAACCGCCTGGACAAGGACCATCGGGGGCGCGGCACGATCATCGGCGCCGCCGCCGGCACCGCGGCCGGCGCCGGCCTCGGCTACCTGATGGACCGCCAGGAGGCGGACCTGCGCCAGCAGCTGGCGAACGAGCGCACCGACCACGCGATCGAACTGGAGCGGGTGCGCGACGATCTGCTCAAGCTCACCCTCGCCAACGAGATCTCGTTCGATTTCGGCAGCGCGGCGATCAAGCCGGCGTTCAAGCCGACCCTGTCCAAGCTGGCCGAGGTGCTGCGCAAGTACGATCGTAACGACATCACGATCGTCGGTCACACCGACGCGGCGGGGTCCGACAGCTACAACCAGCTGCTCTCCGAGCGGCGCGCCATGGCGGTGCGCGACGAGCTGAACATGCTGGGCGTCCCGTCCGACCGGGTACGGGCCATCGGCCGCGGCGAGTTCGAGCCCCGCGCCGACAATGGCACCGAGGCCGGCCGGCAGCTCAACCGCCGGGTCGAGATCCTGGTCCAGTCGACCACCTGACCACGCTCCGACCGGTCCTTGCCCTTTCGGCGACGGCGCCGAATTCGGACCGCCGTTCCCCTGGGCGACGCGGGCTGATAGAACGCCGGGTGCGGGCGCCGAGCGCGCCCGGCGTCCTGTCCCAGGCCCGGCATGTCATCCCTCCTCATCTCCCTGCGCAACGCTACCGTTCGACTCGGTCCCGAGCCGCTATTCAGCGCGCTCAGCGCCGCGGTCAGCGATGCTGATCGCATCGCCCTGGTCGGGCGCAACGGCGCCGGCAAGTCCACCCTGCTCAAGGTGCTCGCGGGACTGATCGAGCTGGACGGCGGCGAGCGGCTGCAACGGGTCCGCAGCGCGGTCGCCTATCTGCCCCAGGAACCGCAGCTGGATCCGCGACTCAGCGCGCTCGAGGCGACGCTCTGCGGGCAGGCCATCGATCACGGCGAGTCTGCCGCCCACCGCGCGGCGGCCGTGCTCGATCGCCTCGAGATCGATCCCGCCCGGCGCGTCGCGGATCTCTCGGCCGGCGCGGTGCGGCGGGTCGACCTCGCGCGTGCCCTGCTCGGGGAGCCCGACGTTCTCCTGCTGGACGAGCCGACCAACCATCTCGACCTGCCGACGATCGAGCGCCTCGAGCAAGACATCGCTGGCCGGCGCGGCGGTCTGGTCGTGGTCAGCCACGATCGCGCCTTCCTGACCGCGATCAGCCGCTCGATCTGGTGGCTCGATCGCGGCCGGCTGCGCGCGCTGGATCGCGGGTTCGGCGCGTTCGAGGCCTGGTCCGAGCAGATCCTCGCACACGAGGAAGCCGAGCTGCGCAAGCTCGACCGCACGATCGAGGTCGAGACCGAATGGTCGCATCAGGGCATCACCGCCCGCCGCCGGCGCAATCAGGGGCGCCTGCGCCGTCTGCAGGCGTTGCGCGCCGAGCGGGCCCGACGGCCGGCTCCGCAGGGTCGGATCAAGCTCAGCGCGGCGACCGAGCTGGCGGGCGGCCACCTGGTGATCGAAGCGTCGGCGATCACCAAGCGCTTTGGCGACCGTACCGTCGTCCGGGATTTCTCGACCCGCATCATGCGCGGCGACCGCGTCGGCATCGTCGGGCCGAACGGCTGCGGCAAGACCACGCTGCTCCGTCTGCTGCTCGGCGAGCTGGCGCCGGATGCCGGCGGGGTTCGTCTTGGCGCCAATCTTGCCATCAGCGTCGTTGACCAGCGCCGCGACGCGCTCGATCCCGACGCTACCCCCTGGGAAACGCTCTGTCCCGCCGGCGGCGATCACGTCGACGTGCAGGGTCGGCAACAGCACGTCATCGGCTATCTGCGCGATTTCCTGTTCCGGCCGGAGCAGGCGCGCACGGCCATTCGCGCGCTCTCGGGCGGCGAGCGCAACCGGCTGCTGCTGGCGAAGCAGCTGGCGCGGCCGGCCAATCTGCTGGTGCTCGACGAGCCGACCAACGATCTGGACGTGGACACTCTCGATCTGCTGCAGGAGGTGCTGGTCGAGTTCAGTGGCACCCTGCTACTGGTCAGTCACGATCGCGATTTTCTCGACCGGCTCGTGACCAGCGTGATCGGGTTCGAGGGCGACGGCCGCCTGCAGGAGTATGCCGGCGGCTATGGCGACATGATGCGTCAGCGCGCCGCGCCGGCGCCATCGGCCAAGCCCGCGGCCACGAGGCCCGCCCGACCGAGCAAGATCGGGAAGGGCGCCACCCCGCTACGCACGCGCGAGCGCGCGCAACGCGACCTCGACCGGCTGCTCGGCCAGGTGGATGCGCTGGTCGCGGAAATCAGACGTCTCGAGGACGAGCTGGCGGATGCCGATCTGTTTCGGCGCGATCCCGACGCGTTCGCCGCGCGCATCGCTCGGCTGGCCAAGGCACGGGACGAGCTGCACGCGTCCGAACGGCGTTGGCTGGACCTTGCCGCCCGCGAGGAGTGGCTGACCTGAGCCGGCGCAGGGCTCGCGATGCGGAACGCAGGCGGGTGCTTGGGCAATATTCCGGTTGGCGCCCCAATATGACGAAGTCTTCATCCATCCGACAGACGGCGGTCATGTCATTGCCTTACATCAACTGCTGTCAGCGAACCCCGTTGCAGATCGCGGGATGGCGGTCAGCCGCTCGCGTCATTGAGGAGAGACGAGCATGGAGATGCTGAAGTCAGCCCAGGGCGGCCGGCGGCGACCGTTTCGCACGGCGGTGATCGCCCTGTCGTCTGCCGCGGTCGGCGCCCTGGCGGTCGGTATGACCTCCGTCGAGGCGCACAATCCGGCCATGACCAGCCCGCCGGCAGCGCAGGGCGTCGTGCCCTCGTGGCCCGGCTATGCGGATCTGGTGGAGAAGGTGATGCCGGCGGTGGTCAGCGTCACCACCAAGCGCAACGTGACCACCGCCAGCGGCCAGCGCGAGTACCAGGCCAATCCGGAGGAGTTCCAGCGGTTCTTCGAAGAGTTCCAGGGCCCCGGCAGCGAGATGTTCAAGCGCTTCATGGAGCGCTTCGGTCGCGGCGGCCAGCCGTTCGAGGGCATGCCCTTCGGCCCGCGCGGCGAGATGCCGATGATGGGCGCCGGCACCGGCTTCATTTTCCACGCCCACGGGCACATTGCCACCAACTACCATGTGGTCGAGGGCGCCGACGAGATCACCGTCACGCTGAAGGACGGCCGCGAGTTCCCGGCCAAGGTGACGGGCACCGATCCCGATACCGATCTGGCCGTCCTGGAGATTTCCCCCAAGGAGCCGTTGCCCTATGTCGAGTTCGGCGATTCCAATGCGGTTCGGGTCGGTGACCCGGTGATCGCGATCGGCAATCCGTTCGGTCTCGGCGAGACCGTCACGGCGGGCATCGTCTCCGCCGAGCACCGCGCGATCGGCGCCGGCCGCTACGACGACTTCCTCCAGGTCGACGCCCCGATCAACCGCGGCAACTCGGGCGGCCCCACCTTCAATCTCCAGGGCCAGGTGATCGGGATCAACACGGCGATCCACAGCCCGACCGGGGGCAGCGTCGGGATCGGCTTCGCGATCCCCTCGAATCAGGCCAAGCTGATCATCGACCAGCTGCATGAGGGGCAAAAGGTCGAGCGCGGCTGGCTCGGCGTGCACATTCAGTCGCTGGATCAGGATCTGGCCAAGAGCCTCGGCCTGGAGGACGCCAAGGGCGCCCTGGTCGCAGAGGTCACGCCCGACAGCCCGGCGGCGGGCGCCGGCTTCAAGCAGGGCGACGTGGTCCTGAGCTATGCCGGCCACGAGATCCATGAACTGCGCGACCTCACCACCGCGGTCGCCGACAGCAAAGCTGGGTCCAACGTCGACGTCGTGGTCTGGCGTGACGGCGACAAGAAGACCCTCGAGGTCGAGATCGGTCAGATGCCTGGCGAGGAGCAGATGGCGGCGCTGTCCGGCGAGAAGCAGCCGGAGCAGAGCGATACGCCCAAGCTCGGCCTGATGCTCGGGCAGCTCACCCCGGAGGCGCGGCAGCAGTTCCAGCTGCCGGCCGACGTCAAGGGCGTGGTAGTGACCGACGTGCAGCCGGGCAGCCCGGCGGCCGAAAAGGGCCTGCAGCCGGGCGACGTGATCCTCGAGGCCAACCGCAAGCAGGTCAGCGACCCCAAGGCGGTGGCCGATGCCGTGCGTGAGGCGGCGGAGCAGGGCGATCACACGGTCCTGCTGCTCGTTCAGCGCGACGGCCAGAACCGGTTCGTTGCGATCGGCCTCGAGCGCGCCTGACCGAGGTTCGCCGAACGGAACCTTGACCGAGAAGGACAGTGAAGAGGGGGCCGGCGCCTGCCGCCGGCCCCCGTTGCTTCCTGCATCCCCCTGATTGCCATGCAGCCGCTGCCCGCTCGATCGACACTGCAGCGCGGCGATGCCAATATGCCTGCGCGACTTGTGAAAAAGGTGATGAGGTCACGGGTGCGCTGCTCGATTTGGGCTCGCCAGCCGCCACGGCGACCGTCATGCAGCGCCGAGCCGGGGGCCACCCGCCGCACGGCGATTTTCCTCGGGCAGCCGCACCGCCCTCGAAGCCGCCGTGCCTCATGGCAACATCGCGCGCGCCAGTCGGTCGCCGCCTCGGGCTCGTGGCGAGCGCGACGCCGCGCCAGCTGGACGCTGCAGGCGCCGCGCTACCAGGCCGAACGCGTCGGTTGCGCAACGCCGTCTGCAGCTTCGGGCGGCGCCCGACGCGCCCGCTTAGGCGCCCTAGCGTCGGCTTGAGGAGAGCTTAAATCTCTGCCATGCGTATCCTGATCATCGAAGACGATCGCGACGCCGCCCAATACCTGGCCAAGGGCCTGCGTGAGAGCGGGCACAGCGCCGAGGTCGCCCAGGACGGCCGGGACGGCCTCCTACGCAGCGCGGTCGAGCCGTTCGATGTGCTGATCGTCGACCGTATGCTGCCCAACCTGGATGGGCTGAGCCTGGTCCAGCATCTGCGCAAGACCGGCCATGCCACGCCGGTCCTGTTCCTGTCCGCGCTCGGCGAGGTGGACGATCGGGTCAAGGGCCTGCGCGCCGGCGGGGACGACTACCTGGCCAAGCCCTACGCCTTCTCCGAGCTGCTCGCCCGGGTCGAGAACCTCGGCCGCCGACGGAACAGCAGGGCGGCCGTGACCCGCCTCAAAGTTGCCGATCTCGAGCTGGACCTGCTGTCCCGCAAGGCGACCCGCGCCGGTCAGGCAATCGATCTGCAGCCGCGCGAATTCCAGCTGCTCGAGACCTTGATGCGGCATGCCGGCCAGGTCATGACCAGGACAATGCTTCTGGAGCAGGTCTGGAACTACCACTTCGACCCGCAGACCAACGTCATCGACGTCCACATCAGTCGGTTGCGTCAGAAGATCGATCGCGGGTTCGAGCCGCCGCTGATCCACACCGTGCGCGGGGCAGGATACTGTGTTCGAGAGCCTGAGGCGGCTGCTTGAGACGTCGACGTTCCGTCTGGCGCTGATCTATCTGGCGTCGTTCGGAATCTCGTCCCTCGCGCTGCTCGGCTTCCTCTACTATGCCACCGCTGACTTTATGGCCCGCCAGACCGAGGAGACCATCCAGGCCGAGATCGCCGGTCTGAGCGAGCAGTACCGTGCTGAGGGGCTCAATCGTCTACGCGACGTGATCGATCTGCGGAGCGGGCACCAGCCACATCGCTCCAGCATCTATCTCCTGGTCGACCCGCTCGGCCGGCGCGTCGCCGGCAATCTGGACCGCTGGCCCGACGTCGCACCCGGGCCGGATGGCTGGCTGACCTTCGTGGTCGACGTCACGCCCGATGGCGGGTCAGCGCAACAACGCCGGGCGCGCGCCAAGAGCTTTCGGCTACTGGACGACGGCTTCCGGCTCCTGGTCGGGCGCGAGGTCGAGGACCGGCTGCAGATCGAGGCGCAGATGCGGCGTACGCTGGGCTGGGGCCTGGCGCTGACGCTGCTGCTCGGCCTCGCCGGCGGCTTTGTGATGAGCCGCGGGATGCTTGGGCGGGTCGACGCGATCAACCGCACCACGCGCCGGATCATGGCGGGCGATCTCAGTCAGCGGATCGCGCTCAAAGGCTCCCGCGACGAGTTCGATCAGCTGGCCGCGAACCTGAATGCCATGCTCGATCAGATCGAGCGACTGCTCGGCGGCATGCGCCAAGTGACCGACAACATCGCCCACGATCTGCGCACGCCACTGAACCGCCTGCGCTCGCGGATCGAGGTGGCGCTGTTGCAGCAGCCCGGCCGAGCCGAGACCCGGGCTCTGCTCGAGGCGACGCTGGCCGATGCGCAGGCGATGATCGCGACCTTCAACGCGCTGCTCGACATCGCCCGCGCTGAGGCCGGCAGCGAGCGCGGCGGTTTCGAAGAGGTCGATCTGACGGCGCTCGGGCGTGACCTCGCCGATCTCTACCGCCCGGTCGCCGAGGACAAGCAGCTGACGTTCGAATACCATTGCGCGCCGGAACTGGCGATGCGCGCCAATCGCCACCTGCTCGCTCAGGCGTTGGCCAATCTGCTCGACAACGCCGTCAAATACACGCCGCCGGGTGGGCGCGTACGCCTCGACGTGGGGCGCGGCGCGAGCGGCCCGGTGATCGCGGTCGCCGACAGCGGGCCAGGCATTCCCGAAGCGGACCGCGCGCGGGTGCTGCAGCGGTTCGTGCGGCTGGATGCGACCCGTTCCACCCCGGGCAGCGGGCTGGGCCTGAGCCTGGTCGACGCCGTGGCCAAGCTGCACGGCGCCGAGCTGATGCTGACCGACAACCGCCCCGGTCTCAAGGTCAGCCTTGCTTTCCCCGCCTTCCACGAGGTGCGCGCGCAAAAGGCCGCCGCCTGATCCGCACGCCCGCTCGCTCGGGCGTTGCGAACGGCCGAGTGCTCCGTCCGACCAGACCGACGGTGCCGTCATCGGGCCGGCAATGGGCGAGCGCGCGACGATGCGTCTCAGAATCGTCTGATCCGTGCGCCCTCTCCTGCTCACGTCACCGCTGATGTCGCGCCGCCGAGCGGGCGCGCGGCGTCACTGGATCATGAGCCAGCTCAAGGGCGCCAGCGCGTGCACGAGATGTCCGCCGCGATCGACGAAGGCCTGGGTCAGCCTGCGGATCGCGCCCCGTCCGGAGAACAGTCCCTTCAGGTTCCTGACGCCTTTGCGCTGGCCGCCATCGAGCTGCTCGATCTGGCTCGCCAACGCCGAGATCCACCAGCCGAGCCGCGAGCCGAGGTACGCGAAGCTGGCGGACCGCGCCTGCAGCGCGATCCGGCGCTGCTGCAAGGCGGTCAGCCAATCAGTCTCAGCGGTGACCGGCACCGCGCACCAATCGCCATCCCTCAACGACAGCAGCAAGGACAGTAGCGGCCGCCGGTATCCGGTCGCCCCGAAGCGGGCGAAAACAGCTTGCCAGTCGATCGTGTCGTTGCCCCGATGGACCAGCGCCGCGATCTCCAGCCGATTGCGCAAGCTGATGCGGCCGAGAGCGTGGCCAAGATGCCTGATCTGGCTGTGGCCGACGAGGTGCACGAGCTGGTGCTCGAGCGATGGGATGCGGACCCGCGCGGCGGCGAACATTACGGGACGCGCATCGCGCAGAACATCGCGCCCCGCCAAAAGGCGTACCTGTCTCGGCGCGGAGAACAGCTCGCGGTGAAGATCGATCTCGCACGCACCGCCCTCGCGCCGCAGCTCCTTTTCCGCCGCGCATGAGCGATAGCCGGCCTGCCATAACGCTCGGAGCGCATCCAGTATCGCCGCGCTCGGAACCAGAAGATCGAGGTCGCGCAGGACGCGCCAGCCGTGATCGGGATAGAGCCCGTCGGCCAGCCGGATCGCCCCCTTCAGCAGGACGGGCTCGATCCCCGCGCCGTTCAGGATGCTGACGGCGGTCGCAAGCTCGGCGCGAAACGCATCGTTGCGCTCCAGGTTCGCCGCGTGGACCGCGCCGAGATAGGCGCCAAGCTCCGTGCCAGGCCCGATCAGGTTCAGATCCCTCATGGCCGCGGCGAAGGCGGGCAGGACGAATTGGCCGCTGGCATGGCCGATGATCTGCTCCCAGTCGACCCCTCGGGAGTGCACCATGGCCAAAAGTTCGTCGGAGGCTGTGCCGCCCCGCAATCGGTCGGCCAGCACCCGAGCGATCAGATCGAAGGGAAACACCCGCCGCGCAATCATTTCATGCCATCAGGTCAAGACGAGCCTCGATGCTACCGCGATCTCGCCGGCATGGCTCGATGTCATTGCAGAGTTCTCAATCATGGGCGCAACAAGCGATCCAGGATAAACGCGCTCGGCGCCGGCTCACAGTTGGCAGACGAGGTACCCCTTTCAGTCATTGTCCGACACACGCTGTCCGCGGCGGGGACTCGGAATGATACGCGCAGGCCGATCGGCGACGTTCAGCTTTGGGCGGCCCATTCGACCAAGAGCTGTGATAACATGCCAGGTTGTGTGATCATGGCGTCGTGACCGGTCGCCAGCTCGGTGACCTGCCAGCCCGGCGCGTCCGACGCCCATTCGTAGAACCTGCGCATATAAGCGAGCGGCGGGTTGGTGCACAGGATGTACAGCTTGCGGGCCACCTTGTCCCCGGGCGTGCCGGCGAGGCGTAAGCGTTCGAACAGGGTGTGAAAGGGCTGGGGTGTGCATTTGCCGTCCACCCACTCCTGCCGGGCGGGGTCCCGCACGCCGTAGAAGGCGGCGGTGCGGCACGGCCAGAGCCAGCCGCCATTGGCCGCGACTTCCGCGAGGATGCTCTCGCGTCGCTCGGGCGGCTGCAGATCGAGCACGCATTGGCCGTCCTGCGGGACGAGGGCATCCAAATAGATCAACCCCGCCAGACGCGAGTCCGGGCTGTCGGCAACGCCGGTGATCACCATGCCGCCGTACGAATGACCGACCAGCACGACCTCGCGCAGGTCCTCCCATTCGATCAGATTGGCGACGTCCCGGATGTGGGTCGACAGATCGACCGCGGGCGAGGCGAGGTGGCTGCGCTCGCCGAGGCCGGTGAGCGTCGGCGCGAACACCTCGTGGCCCGAGGCGCGCAACGGGGCGATCACGTCCCGCCAGCACCAGCCGCCGTGGAACGCGCCGTGCACCAGAACGAAGGTCGCCATGCCAAGCCTTCCATCCGCTCGAGCGGCGCCGCTGCTCCAAGCTCAGCCGACGCGCGGGTCTGGCCGCACGAGCCCGACCAGCCCGCCCGTCAGGTCCAAGCTCGGGGCGCAGCCCCTATCGCTTGTAGGCGTCGACCGTACCTTCCATCATCATCGGGATGATCGCCAGGTTCTCGTCTGGCATGAGCCCAAGGTCCGCGCTGCCCTGCTTGAGATCCATCAGCATCTCGGCTTTGCCGTCCTCGCCGATGTGGTACAACCCGCCGCTGAACCAGTCGGTCACCAGATAGCCGCCCTGGCTGTCTGCTTCCACGCCGTCCAGGTTGCCGATCGGCTCGCCGGAGCCGATGTCCGTGATCTTCTTGGTCTCGTAGTCGACCGCCAGGAGATGGCCGGGCACGTCGGTCGAGAAGTCCTCTTTCGGCTTGCCCCACGCGGCGACCACCAGGCGGTCCGGCTCGGCGAGCAGGCCGTTCGGGTTGTCGAGCGCAGCGTCCTGCAGCCACAGCTCGAACTGATCGCCCTCGAGCTTCCAGACCTGGTTCTGCATCATGTCGGAGACGAACACCCGGCCGTCTTTGGCCGCGGTGACGTCGTTCAGGAAGGTCGCGCCGGGCGCCTTGTGCTTGGCCGCGATCTTGGCGCTCGCAGTGTCGATCACGGCGAGCTCGTCGATGTCCGACACGTAGAGCTTGCCGTCGTGCAGCGCGAGGCCCTTCGGGGCGTTCAGTCCGGTGACCCACTCCTTGTCCAGGATCTCGCCCTTGAGCGACAGCCTGGCGATGTAGCCGTTGCCGTCCTTCGCTGAGGCGTCGCCGTTGACGTTGGAGACGTAGATCACGCCTGCCCCGGCATCGAGGACGGCCGATTCCGGGCCATCCAGGCCCTTGGCCTGCCACACCTGCTGGGGCTCGGCCGCCGCAACGCCCCCCGCCAGCCCCAGGCCGGCCGCGAGCATGCCCGAAAGCAACAAGCCACGATCGTACATTGTTAACCCTCCCTTTCCAGTTCGCCTCCTCGTGGTGATCTGGACCGCGCACCGGTCTCGGCAAGATGTTCGATGCACAGGTCGGCTGCAGGTGACGAAGGCAGACGTATCGGACGTCAGCCGACCACGGCGCCCCGTTGGGCTCCGTCCCGCGGCGGATTCGCGGCGCAGTAGAGATCCTCGCGCGTTGGTGGCAGCGAGAGGGCATCGCCCTGCTTGGTCGCGACCGTCTGGAACACGTGCAGCGGGCCGTATTCGAAGCCGACGGTGACGCCGGCGAGGTAGGCGATCCACATGCGATAACGTTCCGGCCCGACCAGCGCGATCGCCTCTTCCCGCCGCGCCGACAGGCGGTCGTGCCACAGCCGGCAGGTGCGCGCATAATGCCGGCGCAGGGCTTCGACGTCCTGGATCTCGAAGCCGCAGGATTCCATGACCTGCACGGTATGGCCGATGTGATCGAGTTCCGCGCCCGGAAAAATGTATTTCAGGATCACCCGTCTGCTCGGGCTGACCTTGCCGAAGTTCTTGATGTTGCGCTTGGCGCGACGGGTGATGCCGTGATTGAGGAAGACGCCGCCCGGGGCAAGCAGCTCATGCATCTTCTTGAAATACGCGGTGTAGTTGGCGATGCCGACGTGCTCGTACATGCCGATGCTGGCGATTTTGTCGTAATGACCTTCGAGCGTCATGTAATCGGCGAGCGATACCGTCACGCGGTCCTGCAGCCCGAGCCGGGCGATCTTGGCCCGTGCATGATCGTACTGTGCCTCGGACAGGGTGACGCCGTGCGCGGACACGCCGTAGCGCTGCGCGGCATGGCACAGCAGCGCGCCCCAACCGCTGCCGATGTCGAGCAACGACTCGCCCGGCCGCAGCCGCAGCTTGCGGCAGATCAGGTCGAGCTTGTCCCGCTGCGCCTGCTCGAGCGAATTCGACCAGTCGCGGAAATATGCGCACGAGTAGACCATCTCGGAATCGAGGAACAGCGCATAGAACTCGTTGCTGGCGTCGTAATGAAATCGGATGAAGTCTTTGTCCTTGCCTTTGCCGCTCCGCCGGGGTGCATCGCCGCCCCGGAACTCGTGGCGGAGCTCGACCGCCCGGTCGCGGGCCAGCAGCAAGGGCAGGGCCTTGCTCCAGGGGAAGCCCCGGCGCAAGTCGCCGAGGCGCAGACCGGTCGCCTTTCTGCGCTCGCGCGCGACGCGGGCGACGCCGATCAGATCGCCGCCTTCGATCTCGAGGTCGCCGCTGACGTAGCGCCGGAACAGGTGGTCGAACGATGGCCGCCGCAGCAGCGCGCCCAGCACGCCGGCTCCAGCGATCGCGATGCGCGGGCCGTCCGCTCCGGTCCGGCCGAGCGGGACGGTCGTGCCGTCCCACAGGCGCAGCGCGAGAGGTACATCGATGGTCTTCGCGAGATGCTCGAAAATATGGCGCGCAGCCTCGATCTGTCTCTGCGGCACGCGGCGTCTCCTCGAGGTGCGGCTGGCAGCGGGTGCCGTTGTGCGCCGCGCCGGCCACTGACGCAACCCCGACATGCGGCGGGCCCGGCGCGCAGACGACGGGGCTTGCCCTGGGGCCGCGGGTTCCTCCATGCTCGGCACGGTGTCGCCTCGGACCGAGCACCCAGGGAGAGCCCGTCATGGCCGCCGATCTGCCGAGCGATGCGCCAGCCGTGATCATCGGGGGCGGCGTGATCGGCTGCTCGGTTGCCTACCATCTGGCCAAGCTCGGGTGGCGCGAGGTGGTGCTGCTGGAGCGCCGGCGGCTGACCTGCGGCACCACCTGGCACGCCGCGGGGCTGATCGGGCAGCTGCGCGCGACCCCCAATCTGACCCGTCTCGCGAAATACTCGGCGGAGCTGTATCTCGGCCTGGAGCACGAGACCGGCCAGCCGACCGGGTTCAAGCAGAACGGCAGCATCGGCCTCGCCCGCACGAGGGATCGCCTGACCGAGCTCATGCGTCAGGCATCGATGGGCCGCGCTTGCGGCCTCGAGGTCCACGAGCTGACGCCCGGCGAAGCCAGAGAGCTGTACCCGCTGATCGAGGTCGGCGACCTCGCCGGCGCCATCCACATCCCGGCGGACGGCCAGGCCAACCCGATCGACATCGCGCAGGCGCTGGCCAAGGGCGCGCGCCAGAACGGCGCCCGGATCGTCGAGGGCTGCAGGGTCACCGCCATCACGAAGGAGGGTGGCCGGGTGACGGGCGTCGAGACCGAGCTCGGCACGATCCGCGCCGAGGTCGTGGTCAACTGCGCCGGGATGTGGGGAAGGGCGGTCGGGCGCATGGCCGGCGCGAGCGTGCCGCTGCATGCCTGCGAGCATTTCTACGTGCTGACCGAGCCGATGCCCGAGGTGCCGCCGCAGCTGCCCGTGCTGCGCGACCCCGACGGCGGCATCTACGTCAAGGAGGACGCCGGCAAGCTCCTGGTCGGGGCGTTCGAGCCGGTGGCCAAGCCATGGGGCATGGACGGCATCCCCGACGACTTCGAATTCGCCGAGCTGCCCGAGGACTGGGACCATTTCATGCCGATCCTCGAGGACGCGATGCGCCGGATCCCGGCGCTTGGGCGCACCGGCATCCGCAAGTTCTTCTGCGGCCCCGAGAGCTTCACCCCCGACGACCGCTATCTGCTCGGCGAGGCGCCCGAGCTCGGGGGCTTCTTCGTCGCCTGCGGCTTCAACTCGATCGGCATCCAGTCGGCCGGCGGCGCCGGCAAGGTGCTGGCGGAATGGATCGTCGGCGGCCATGCCCCGATGGATCTGGCCGACGTCGACATCCGGCGCATGCAGCCGTTCCAGAGCAACGCCCGCTACCTGCGCGATCGGGTGACCGAAGGCCTCGGCCTCTTGTACGCGATGCACTGGCCGTTTCGCCAGTACGCCACGGCGCGGCCGGCGCGCACCTCGCCGTTTCACGACCGCCTCCTGGCGCGGGGCGCCTGCTTCGCCGAGGCCGCTGGTTGGGAGCGGCCGGGGTGGTTCGCGCCGCCCGGCAGCGCGCCGCAATACGACTACGCGTACGGGCGCGCCGTCTGGTTCGAGCGCTGGGCGAGCGAGCACCGGGCGGTGCGCGAGCGGGTCGGCCTGTTCGACCTGTCCTCGTTCGGCAAGTTCCTCCTGCAGGGGCGCGATGCCGAAGCGGTGCTGCAGCGGGTGTGCGCCAACGATGTAGCGGTCGCGCCCGGCCGCATCGTCTATACGCAATGGCTGAACGAGCGCGGTGGCATCGAGGCCGACCTCACGGTAACCCGGCTCGCCGCGGACGCTTACCTGATGGTGACCAGCGCGGCCAGCCAGAACCGGGACCTCTACTGGCTGAAGCGCCATATCCCGGAAGAGGCTCACGCGTTCGTCACCGACGTGACCTCGGGCTATGCGGCGCTGGCCTTGATGGGGCCCGAGAGCCGGGCGCTGCTCGCCGAGCTCACGTCCACCGATCTCGCTGACGACGCGTTTCCGTTCGGGACCGCGCAGGAGATCGAGCTCGGCTACGCGCTCGTACGGGCGCACCGCATATCCTACGTCGGCGAGCTCGGCTTCGAACTGTACATCCCCACCGAGTTCGCCCAGCCGGTGTTCGACGTGATCGTCGAGGCGGCGCGCGATCGGCTGACGTTCGCCGGATTCCATGCGCTCGATTCGCTGCGCCTCGAGAAGGCGTATCGCCACTTCGGGCACGACATCGGCGACGAGGACACGCCGCTGGAAGCGGGCCTCGGCTTCGCGTGCGCCTTCGACAAGGCGGTGCCGTTCATCGGCCGCGACGCGCTGCTCGAGCAAAGAGAACGCACGCCGACCAAGCGGCTCGTGCAGTTCAGGCTGCAGGGCCCCGAGCCCCTGCTGTTCCGCGACGAGCCGATCGTCATGGACGGGGAACGGATCGGCCTTTTGACCTCCGGCTCCTATGGCCACACGCTCGGCGTCGCGATCGGCATGGGCTGGGTGCGCGATCCGGACGGCGTCACGCCCGACCTGCTGCGCTCGGCGCGGTTCGAGATCGAGATCGGCGGCGAGCGCCATCCGGCGGAAGCCAGCCTGCGCGCCTTCTACGATCCCATGGGCGAGCGCCTGCGGGCGTGACCGGCGGGCTCGGTTCTCGTTAGCTCGAGTTCAGGCGATGCAGGCTGCCGGCGGCCGCAAAGGACGGTCGCGGGCGGCCGTATCGATCGAAAGCCGGAGCGCCCTGCCAAGCCATCCGCGGCAACCGGGTCCGTGTATGCGGTCGCGCGATCCTTGGCGCGCGCCCGGAGGTTCAGAGGTCGTACGCGCGCTCGCCGTGGATGTTGACATCGAGGCCTTCGAGCTCGACCACTTCGCTGACCCGCAGCGGCACCATGGCGCCCACGACTTTGGCGATGCCGTAGGTGAGCGCCACGGACCACACGCCGACCGCGACGACGCCGAGCACCTGCACGCCGAACTGGGCGAGCGCGCTGCCCTCGACCGCAATGCCCAGTCCGCCGAACGCCTCGGTCGCGAGAACCGCGGTGAGCAGCGTGCCCAGCATCCCCCCGACGCCGTGGACCGCGAACACATCCAACGAATCGTCGATGCGCCGGACCTGCTTGATGTAGGTCGTCACCCACTGGCACACATAGCCGCCCAGCAGGCCGATGATCACGGCGCCGATCGGGCCGACGAAGCCCGAGGCGGGCGTGATCGAGGCGAGACCCGCGACCATCCCGGTGACCGCGCCGACCAGGCTGGGCTTGCCGTACTTGATCCATTCGATCGCGGCCCAGGTGAGCGCGCCGACCGACGCCGACACGTGGGTGACCAAGATCGCCATCCCCGCGTTGCCGTTGGCGGCGAGCGCGCTGCCGCCGTTGAAGCCGAACCAGCCGACCCAGAGCATCGCCGCGCCTGCCATCGTCATCCCGGGGCTATGCGGCGTGATCTGCTCGTGGGGAAAGCCGCGCCTGGGGCCAAGGACCAGGGCGAGCACCAGGGCGGACGCGCCTGCGGTCAGGTGGACGACCAGCCCGCCGGCGAAGTCCATGACGCCCAGCGCCGCGAGCCAGCCGCCGCCCCAGATCCAATGCGCGACCGGGGCGTACACCAGGAGCAGCCAGATGGCGCTGAACAGCAGCACCGCCGGGAAGGTGATGCGCTCGGGATAGGCGCCAACGATCAGCGCCGGGGTAATGATCGCGAAGGTCATCTGGAACATGAAGTAGACGACCTCGGGCACCGTGCCCGCGAGGGTCTCGATACCGGTGCCGGCGATGAACGCTCGCCCGAAACCGCCGATGGCCGGATTGCCCTGATCGAACGCGAGGCTGTAGGCGACAATCAGCCAGAGCACCGAGACCAGGCAGCAGATCGAGAAGCAGTGCATCAGCACGGACAACAGATTGCGCGCCCGCACCAGCCCGCCATAGAACAGGGCGAGACCGGGCAGCGTCATGAACAGCACGAGCGCGGTCGCGGTGATGACCCACGCGGTGTCACCCTCGTTCAGCCCCGAAGGTTCCTGGGCGGCGGCGCCCGATGACCAGAGCAGCAGGGCGAGGACGGGAGCCAAAAACAGGCGGAGCGCGTTGGGCATGATCGACCAACTCCCTGGACAATCTTGATTGATTCCACGGGCCAAAGCCCGCCTCGGGCAGGGATAGAACCGCATCACCCGCGGTTCAACCGGATTGCGTCCATCCCAAGCCACAGCGGCGCATGCTGGTGACAATTGTGCCGGAGCCGCCGAGCGGCCGATTGAATCGACCGCCCACCTTGCGTCGTCCTCGGCGAGGATCGCCCAATTCGCACTCAGGTTCGTGCGGTCGCGTCGCAGAACGACGATGGTCTGCGCGGACGGCAGCCGGGCAGGACGGCGGCGCACTTCGACAGACGAGCGCCGTGGCGGAGGCCGGTCTCCGGCAATGCCTTGGCCGAGCGGCCGAATTTCGCTGGCTGTTGGCGGAGAGCGGCCCGATCCGTACCTGACGGCCCGGACCGGCGCGCGCGATGCCGGTCGGCTGCGTCAGTAGCCGCGCGCGCGGTCGACCTGGTGCAGGAGGGGCTCGCCCGCGAGAGCCCGGCGGATGTTCGCGGCCACGCCGTCGGCGGCGGTCGCCGGGACCGAGTAGCTGGCGATATGCGGCGTCACCAGCACCTTCGGATGATGCCAGAGCGGGCTGTCGCGCGGCAACGGCTCCTCGCGGAACACATCCAAGGTGGCGCCGCCGAGATGCCCGGAGTCGAGCGCCTCGATCAAGTCGTTCTCGACCAGGTGCTGGCCGCGCGCGACGTTGATCACAGAGGCGCCATGCGGCAGCTCGGCGAAGGTCGCGGCATCCAGGATGCCGACGGTGTCGGTGGTGAGCGGCAGAAGGCAGACCAGGATGTCGGTACGGTGCAGGAAGGCATGCAGCTCGCTGCGGCCTGGGTAGCTGACGACGCCGTCCAGCACTTTCGGGGTGCGGCTCCAGCCGAGCACCTGGAAGCCGTGGGCCACGAGCGCGCGCGCCGCCGCGGACCCGAGCTCGCCGAGGCCCATGAGACCGACCCGCCGGTCGGCGGCCTGGGGCGGGAAGGCATAGGCCCACTCGCGCGCCCGTTGCGCCCGCTCGAAGCGATCGAATTCCCGGTGGTGACGCAGCACCGCCAGCAGGACGTACTCGGTCATGGTGCGAGTGAGCGAAGGGTCGACCATGCGGGCGATCGGCACGTCCGGCAGGTCCGGGTCGGCGATCAGGCCGTCGATGCCCGCGGCGAGCGACAGGATCGCCCTGAGATTGGGATAGCGGGCCAGCTCGCCCGGGGGCGGGCGCCACACCAGGGCGAGCTCGATCTCGGCCGGAGCACCGACGTCCGGCCAGATGCGCACGTCCAGGTTCGGAATGCGCGCCTGCAGCTCGGCGCGCCAGGCCTCGGCCGGATCGTCCGGGCTGAGAAACAGTAGTGCCACCGCAAGTCCTCCTCGACCGCGCCTCGCGCCAATGCGCGGCATCCTGCCGGCGACGGCGCGCCATGACCAGCCCCCGATAAGCGGGGTCGTGGCAGGCTGGCCGGAGCATGCGCGTCGGGTCGCGCGGTCCGGCGGGCGGGGCAGGGGCACGATGGCGGCGACGGTCGCGGGGGGCAGCTGGCGGAGCGATCTCGCGGCGCCGAGCCGCTGCCCGGCCTCGGGGCGAAGGGACGGCTATGCCGGTGCGCCGCTGATCTCGGCGAGGGTCCGCCGGTAGAGCTCGGCATGGGCGCCGCCGAGGTCGACCGCGCGTCGTGCGGCGATCAGCGCCTCCGCGCGGGCGCCGCGCGCCGCCAGTAGGTCGGCCAGATTGTTCCACGCCGCGGCGGTGCCGGGGTGACGCCCGAGCGCCGCACGATAGGCGGCCTCGGCCCCGTCCAGGTCGTGCGCGGCATAGCGGGCGTTGCCGCGTCCGATCAGCGCCCCGAGGCTGTCCGGCCAGCGGCGCAGGATGGCATCATAGGCGAGCGCCGCCTCATCGAAGCGGTCGACGCGCTCGAGTCCGCTCGCCGCGCTCAGCAACGCGGTCTCATCGCTGCCTGCCGGCAACTGGTCGGGCGGCAGCACCACCAGTGCCCAATGGTCGGCGCGCGCCCAGGTGCGATCGAAGGTGTCGAGCGAGACTGTGTGGCGGCGTTCCTCGCCCGACCGCAAGGCGAGCTCGTTCTTGCTCAGATCATAGCCGACCGCGACCGCGAAGTGCCACTGCGGATACCAGTCGAGACCGAGATTCTGGAGGACCATCACGGGGTGGCCGGCAGCCAGTTCGCCGAGCAGCGAGGGCAGATCGGCGACCGGCACGGCAAGCCGACCGTTGCGGCGCGCGGCACCGATCAGGTCATGACCGAGCGTGCCCTCGCGGCCCGGCGTGAACACCTCGCTTGCGAGCGCATCCTGGCGCGCCGGCAACCCCGACCAGCCGAGCACCGTGGCCAGCGCCGCCGGACCGCAGTACTGCTCCTGCTGCGGATGGAACGGCACGCCCGCGACCTCTGCTTGTGGCGGCAGGCCGTGGGCGTCGCTGCGCAACGCCGCTACTTCCGGCGTCGCGCAGCCGGCCAGCACGCAGAGCACGGCGAGTGCCGCCGGCAGCCCCCGGCGGTGGGGGAGGTTCGCCACGCCGCGGCGGCTCACTTGTGATGGTTGACGAACGGGAACACGTTGGTCAGGCCGAGCAGATCCGTGAGCAGCAGGATCAGAAACACGAGCAGAATCGCGCCGATGACGATGCCGACGGCGCTTTGACCTGCGGGCAGCTGATCGAGTTGCCCCGCGATCTCCTGCACCTGCGCGTCCGACAGCGCCTGCACCCGGGCAGCCGCTTCGTCGGGATCGACGCCGAGCGCCACGATCTGCTCACGCACGTCCGCGCGCTCGAGAAAACCCAATACGCGCGCGCGCTCGGCCGCGCCATGGCCGGCGGCGAGCAACTGCTCCGTGCTTACGAGAGCCGCCTGAGCCTTGCCGAGTGGCAGCGATACCACCAACATCGCCACCGCGATCACGAGCGCCACGCCCCGGCGCAGCCGCCGAAGTCCATCCATGTCCAGGTTCCCCAGTCGGCAGAACGCGACCTGCGTTCCGAACCCCAAACGCGTGGGCGGTTTAGTCCGCCAGGGTTAAGACAGGGTTAGCGCTCGGCAAGCGCCGGGGCCGCGGTCGGCTCAGGTGGCGCTGCGAGTCTTGATCATCCGATAGATCACAAGGATGATCACGGCGCCGACCACGGCGCCAATGAAGCCGGCGCCTTCGCCGGCGCGATACCAGCCGACCGCCTGCCCGAGCCAGGTCGCGAGGAAAGCGCCCGCCACCCCCAACAGCATGGTGATGATGAAGCCGCCGGGGTCACGCCCTGGCATCAGGAACTTGGCGACGGCGCCGGCGATCAGACCGATGATCAGGGTCCAAATGAAGCCCATCGATGTCCCTCCCTCCATGGCCGGCGCTCTGTACCCGGAGCGGCGCCGCCGGCGATCTGTAGCGGGATCGGCGCGCCCCGTCGAGCCCGGCGGCCGCTGCCCCTGTGCACGGACCAGGGTGCCTGGATGCTCTCGTGCCCGGCCGGCGCAAGCAATTCTTGACTTGAGGGCGCGACATTCGCGCGCACATCTGTTGGCGCGGAGAAGCGGCCATGTTTCACCACCCTGATTTCGACGATCACGAGCAGGTGCTGTTCGCCCGCGACGTAGCGGCCGGCCTGCGCGCGATCGTGGGGGTGCATTCGAGCGTGCTCGGCCCCGCGTTCGGCGGCTGCCGGATGTGGCCGTATCGGGACGAGGCGGACGCGCTGACCGACGCGCTGCGCCTGTCGCGCGGCATGACCTACAAGGCGGCGATCTGCGAGCTGCCGTACGGCGGTGGCAAATCGGTGATCCTCGGCGATGCGCGCCAGGCGAAGACGCCGGCGCTCCTGCAGGCGATGGGCCGGGTGGTCGACCGCCTGGGCGGCCGCTACATCATCGCCGACGACATCGGCACCACTCTCGACGATCTGCGCATCATGCGCGAGGTGACCGCGCACACCGCAGCCGCGACGCCCGCCTCCGGGCAACCGCTGGCAGTCACCGCGTACGGCGTGTTCCAGGCGATCCGCGCCGCCGTGGCGCACGCTCTCGGCCGGTCCGATCTGGCGGGACTACGGGTCACGGTTCAGGGCCTCGGCAACGTAGGCCTGCCGCTATGCCGCCATCTCGCCGGGGCCGGCGCGACGCTGATCGTGACCGATCTCAACCAGGCGCGCACGGCCGAGGCGGCGCAGGCGTTCGACGCCGTGGTGGTCGAGCCAGAGGCGATCTACGAGCAGGCGGCGGACGTGTTCGCGCCCTGCGCGCTCGGCGCGGTGCTGAACGATCGAACCATTCCCCGCCTTGGCGCCAGGATCGTATGCGGCGGCGCCAACAACCAGCTCGCTGCGGCGCGCCATGCCACCACGCTCGCCGCGCGTGGCATTCTGTTCGTGCCGGACTACATCGCCAGTGCTGGCGGCGTGATCGACTTTCACCAGGAGCGGATCGGCGACGACGCCCCAGACGGGGTCCTCGGCGCGGTCGCGCGCATCCATGACATCACGCGCGGCGTGCTCGAGCAGGCGGCGGCCGCGGGCGAGGCGCCGCTCACGGTCGCCGATCGGATCGTGCTCGGGCGGCTTGCTGCGGCCCGTCAGCGCACCAGCGTATCGTCGCGCCGGCGCACCGCCTGATCCTGAGGCTGCGCCGCCCGCGCTTCGTTCGACCGTGTTCGGGGAG
The DNA here is from genome assembly GCA_046732855.1 of Pseudomonadota bacterium. Taxonomy (GTDB): domain Bacteria; phylum Pseudomonadota; class Alphaproteobacteria; order Geminicoccales; family Geminicoccaceae; genus JBKPNX01. The sequence goes on along the minus strand of JBKPNX010000036.1, from coordinate 1,534 downwards.
GCGGCATCATGCTGTTGGAGGGCTCCTGTCACTGCGGCGCCGTGCGGTTCAGCCTGCGCTCGCGTCATCCCTACCCATTCAATCTCTGCTACTGCTCGATCTGCCGCAAAACGGCCGGCGGCGGCGGATTCGCAATCAATCTAGCCGGCGACCACGCCACCCTGGAAGTGACGGGACGCGAGCACGCCCGCGTATATCGCGCCATCATGCGCGCGCCGGGCGCCGAACCGTACGCGAGCCCGGCCGAGCGGCATTTCTGCGTCCTGTGCGGCAGTCACCTGTGGCTGTGGGATCCGCGCTGGCCGGAGCTGGTGCATCCGCTCGCCGGGGCGATCGATACGCCGCTGCCGAAGCCGCCCGAGCGCACGCATCTGATGCTCGGCTCCAAGGCGTCCTGGGTCGAGACGGCGATCGCGCCGCGGGACCAGCAGTTCGACGAGTACCCGAAGGAGAGCATCGCCGAGTGGCATGAGCGTCTGGGGCTCGTCTCCGAGAGGTGAGCGGGCGCGCTTGCGCCCTGGCGCCACATCGCTGAGCATGTCGATGCGCCGCTTCCAGCGCGGCGCGACCAGTCCCTACGCTGGAGGCGTCATGAGGTCACGGCCGATGGTCTGGCTGGTGCTGCTCCTCGTCCTCTTCGTCCTGCCGCACGTATGGAGCGCCAGCCAGGTGTACGGCAGCTCGTTCGAGCACTGGAGCCAGGCGCGCTGGGACAGCGCCGGGCTGGCGCCGGACCCCGCGACCACGCCGGAGCCCGTGATTCAGGTCTATGCGGCGCGCGCCTGGGGCTGGAAGGCGGTGTTCGCGGTGCACACCTGGCTCGCGATCAAGCCCGCCGGCGCGCCTGCGTTCGAGCGCTACGAGGTGGTCGGCTGGGGCGTGGGGCGCGGCGCGCCTGCGGTGCGCAGGAACATGCGCGTGATCGACGGCTACTGGGCCGGTAATCGCCCGGAGCTGCTGCTCGATCGGCGTGGCCCCGAAGTCGAGGCGCTGATCGATCAGGTCGAGGCCGCCATCTCGACCTATCCCTATCCGGATCAGTACCGCACCTGGCCCGGGCCCAATTCCAACACCTTCATCGCGCACATCGCGCGCGCCGTGCCGGCGCTCGGCCTCGAGCTGCCGCCGACCGCGATCGGCAAGGACTATCTCAGCAACGGCAGCATCGTGGCGCGTACGCCGAGCGGCAGCGGTCTGCAGCTCTCGCTGCTCGGCATGCTCGGCCTGGCGCTGGCCCGCGACGAGGGTCTTGAGGTCAATCTGCTCGGCCTGACCTTCGGCATCGATCCGCTCGACCTCGCCCTCAAGCTGCCCGGAATCGGTCGGCTCGGCGTGCGCTGAGCCCGAGCCGAACGGCCGCGCGCGGGAGCGTCGTCCGCGCGGCTGAGCGCGGTTCGGGAACGCGCGCGCCGCAATCTCCGTTTTCACAGGAAAATCGCAGCCATCCGGGAGTGCGCCCGGCACCGGCGGCGACCCGCTCTGGAGCGAGGAAGGAGTAAGGCGCAATGCGTCGTGTGTGGCATCTGACCACCGC
>JBKPNX010000035.1:0-19979 GCA_046732855.1 Pseudomonadota bacterium | reverse complement strand
GCCGCGTCGGTTGGGTGGCCACGGCAAAGGCAGCAGCCGAGGCCGCCTGAACCAGGCCTATGGCAAGACTCAATCCCGTGCGATGACATCGTCCTTACTCCTTCATGGGTGTCGGTTTCTAACTTTTTGGCAGCCCGCCGGTCACTTGCGCGGTCCAGCTCGCCCCAAGGGTGCCCGCCCTCTGTGTGGACTAGCGCTATCTCGTCGACCTGGTCTCCGGTCCCATACGCAAAAAACCTCCGTAGATCGACCGGCTCATTGCGTGGTGGTCCTTACAACGGCATGGATACTCTCCGTGCGCCAATAATGCTCCTTACGGGAAGCATTCTTGGCGTACGAGCTTTCGAGCCGCAACACTACCGACGGTTCAGGTGGCGGCCATGGACCGGCCATTTGGCAAGATCGGCCATGGGTCACAACCGGCCGATCGATGCCTGCCCTTGGCAGGTCCGCTCTATGGCTCACAGCGGTCGAAACGTCGCGACGAACCTGCGAACAGCGTCGAGCTCGCTCTCCCGCAACTCGTGCCCGCCCGGATGAAAGACGAGCTGTGCCGCCGTGGCTTGGCGTTCGAAATAACCAAAAAGGGCGCGCGTCATCGCCGGCGGGCAGATCGGGTCCCGCTCGCCGGCCGTGATCAGCACTCGCCGGCCCGCAAGGCCCGGTTGGTCCTCAGGGGTGAACGGAATCAGCGGATGCATGAGAACCGCCGCCGCCAGGAGCGAGGGACTTTGGAACAGCAGATTTGCCAGGATGTTGGCGCCATTCGAGTACCCCACCCCGATCAGGTAATCCTGATCGATCGTGTATTTTTGGATGGCAGCCCCGACGAAGGCGTCGAGCGCCCGCGTGCGGAATGCCAGGTCCGCCATATCGTAGACGCCCTCCGCGAGGCGCCTGAAGAACCGGCGCATACCGTGCTCGTCGACGTTGCCGCGCACGCTCAGCACGGCGGCGCCCGGCGCCAGGGCGGGCCCAAGGTCAGCGAAGCTGGCCTCGTCACCGCCAGTGCCATGGAGCATCAGCAGTGTCCGCGGATCGCCGGGTTTCCCTGGCCGGAAGAGGTGAATGTGGCTGTCCAAAGCCGTTGGCATCGTCCCCGCTCCCCGAGAATTCAAGGGCGCCGATGAAAATCGAGAGCGATTGGCGCGCCAAGTCAACATCGCGGAGCGGGATGCTCCGATCGGTCGCCGGGAAGCTCTCCCCGGTGACTCGTTCACCGCCGCATCCCCAGGCGGCGGTCCTGGCTTGAGGCGGCCAGCCGGGGGCATTGTATCGTACAGATCTAGGGGCGCAGCCGGGGGCGCGCGCCCTGCCCAGCCCTGGGCGCGCGATCGCCGATTGATCTTCTGCGCGAGCGCTATAGCTTGCGCGGCTCGCCCCACGAGGTCACAAGTCCCCGATGCGCTATCCCTCGATCCATCTTCTGCCCGGGCAGGACCGGCGCCCGCGCGCCGGCCATCCCTGGATCTACTCCAACGAGCTGCGCATGGACGTTGCGGCCAAAGCGCTGCCGCCGGGCGAGCCGGTGTGCCTGATTGCCAGCGACGGCAAGCCCCTCGCCATCGCCCTGTTCAACCCCCATTCCCTGATCGCCGCCCGCGTGATCACGCGCAACAAGGACGCGACGATCGACGCCACTTTCGTCGAGCGGCGCCTCGCGCGGGCCTTGCGGCTGCGCGAGCGGCTGTTCGACCAGCCCTATTATCGTCTGGCGCACGCCGAGGCCGACGGCCTGCCGGGTCTCGTGGTCGACCGCTTCGGCGATGTCGTGGTCTGCCAGCTGAATGCCGCCGGCATGGCGAGCCTCGAGCCCGCGATCATCGAAGCGCTCGAGCGGCTGCTGGCGCCGCGCGCGATCGTCCTGCGCAACGACAGCCCCGTGCGCGAGCTCGAGGGCCTTTCCCAGGAGGTGCGGCTCGCCCGCGGAACTCTGGCGGGTCCGGTTGAGCTGGTCGAGAACGGCGTGACCTTCCTGATTGATCCGCTCGAGGGCCAGAAGACCGGCTGGTACTACGATCAGCGGGACAACCGCGCGTTCCTCGCGCGCCTCGCCGGCGGCCAGACCGTGCTCGACCTGTACAGCTACAGCGCCAGCTTCGGCCTGCAGGCCGCGGCCGCGGGCGCGGCCCACGTGCTCGCCGTCGACCGCTCCCAACTCGGGCTTGATCTGGCCAAGGCGAGCGCCGAGCGCAACGGCCTCGCGGTGCGCATGGAGACCGTGCGCGAGGACGCGTTCGCGGCGCTCGAGCGGCTGGCCACCGAGAAACGGCGCTTCGGCATCGTGATCGCCGACCCGCCGGCGTTCGTGCGCAGCAAGAAGGAGCTGAAGCCTGGCCTGCGCGGCTATCGCAAGCTGGCACGGGCGTGCGGTCCGCTGGTCGGCGAGGAGGGCATCCTCGCGATCGCCTGCTGCTCGCACAACGTGCCAGAGGACGCGTTTGCCGATGAGGTCCGCCGCGGTCTGCGCGACGTCGGCCGGGGCGGCAGGCTGCTGCGGAGCGCGGGCGCCGGCCCCGATCATCCGAGCCACCCGGCATTGCCCGAGTCCGCGTACCTAAAGTGCCTGGTTTACGTGCTCGACTAAGATCTGGAAGGATTTGGTCTTATCTCCTTTAAGTTGATTTAAATCGACAAAATAGTGCTTCCTGGTTTATTTTGGCGGGCATGAGCGCCCTTCCGACCTACGGTCGCGAACGCCGATCCCGCCTCGATTCCCCGACGCAGCGTTGGTCGCCAGCCGCTTTTCTGGCGCGATACTTCACGAAAAGGCGATCCCGCGCGCACGGTCGGTGCCCGCCCACCCCTGATCTTGGAAGCGCCCCGCTCCCCTCCGACGGCCAGATCCTCGCTTTCGCCCACCTGTGCCGGCTGCTCGACCGCCCGTTTCCCTTGGCCGAGATCCGGGCCGCCGCGCCGGCGGCCGACGGCGGGCTCGGCGTCGGGGGGGTCCTGCTCGCGGCCGACCGGCTCGGCTTCAAGGCGCGCGCGCTGAAGCCGCGCCGGCACAACCTGGCGGGCGCGCCGCCGCCGTTCCTGGTCGCCGGCCGGGCGCCCGGCGAGGCCTGGGTCGCGACCGGGCGGGTACAGGATCACCTGCTCCTGGTCGAGCCGAGTTCCGGGCGGACCACGGCGTGCAGCCTGGAGGCGGTAGCCGACCTCGCGGAAAAGATCGTGCTGGTCAGGCCGCTTGGCGAGCCGGCGCGGCCGGGGCTGCGCGAGACCATGTTCGCCCGGCTGCGCCCAGTGCTGTGGGAGCTTGGGATCGCGTCCGTCGTGATCAATCTGCTGGCGCTGGCAACCCCGCTCTTTCTGATGACCGTTTACAACAAGGTGATCAATCACGGCGCACTGCAGACCCTGGATGTGCTGGTGCTCGGCATGGTCACCCTGTTCCTTTTCGAATGGGCGCTGAGGGCCCTGCGCGGCTACGTCGCCAGCCACACCGGCGGCCGCCTCGACGCCGCGCTCGGCAGCGAGGTCGTGCATCATCTGGTGCACATGCCGCTGCGCACCTTCGAGCGCATGTCCACCGGGCAGATCCTCGAGCGCACCCGGCAGCTGGACAGCATCCGTCAATTCTTCGCCAGCCAGATGCCTTTGCTCCTGGTCGACCTCGCGTTCGTCGGCGTGTTCCTCGCCGTGATCTGCTATCTCGACCTGCGCCTCGGCGCGATCACGCTGGCGGCGATGCCGCTGTTCTGGCTGCTCTCGATGCTCGCCCGGCGGCGCCATCACGGCCTGATCGAGGCCGGCTTCAAGGCGGCCGCTGCCAAGGCGTCGAGCCTGGGCGAGACGATCAGCCAGGCGCTAACGGTCAAGGCGCTCGGTCTCGAGCCCGAGATGGAGCGTCGCTTCAAGCAGCGCCTCGCGGATGCCGCCACCAACACCTTTCGCGCCGGTCATCTCGGCGGCATGATCGCCAGCTCGGGTCAGGTCCTGCAGCAGGTCGTGGCGCTGTTGCTCGTCTACGTCGGTGCCCGCGCGATCATCGCCGGCGAGCTGTCGATCGGCGCCCTGATCGCGACGACCATTCTCGCGGCGCGCGCGCTCGCCCCGATGCGCCAGGTGGTCGGCGCCTGGCACCAGCTGCAGACGGTGCGCGCCGCGTTCGCCCGCCTCGACGAGCTGCTCGACGAGCCGACCGAGCGCGCCGCCGTGCCGGGGCCGGCACTGCAGGTGCGCGGCCACCTGGTGTTCCAGGACGTGGTCTATCGCTACAGCGAGGACGCCGAACCGGCGCTCGAGGGCATCGATCTGGAGATCGCGCCCGGCCAGGTCCTCGGCGTGGCCGGGCCGCCCGGCTCCGGCAAGAGCACGTTGACCAAGCTGCTGTGCGGTCTCGATCATCCCGAGCGCGGGCGCATCCTCCTCGACGATCTCGATCTGCGCCTGTGGTCGCCCGCCGTGCTGCGGCAGCAGATCGGGGTGGTGCCGCAGGAGGTGCAGCTGTTCTCGGGCACGGTCGCCGAGAATATCGCGCTCGGCGCGGTCGACCGGCAGTTCGAACGGATCGTGGCCGCCGCCAAGTTCGTGGGCGCGCACGATTTCATCCAGCGCCTGCCCGGCGGCTATGACACCTGGCTCGGCGAGCGCGGCAGCGGCCTGTCCGCCGGCCAGCGTCAGCTGATCAGCATCGCCCGCGCGCTGATCCGCAATCCCCGGCTCCTGGTGCTCGACGAGGCGACCAGCGCGCTGGACGGGCTGACCGAGCAGGCGCTCCTGGCCAACCTGAAGCGGGCGTCGCGCGGCCGCACGGTGATCCTGGTGACCCATCGCCTGGGCGCGCTGGCGATCGCCGATCGCGTGCTGTTCCTGGTCGACGGCCGAATCCAGCGCGAAGGCACCCCGGGCGAGATCGCCAACTTCGTCCTCGGCCGGCAGTCGCCCGAGTACCCCACGCGGCCGCGCCCCCGGCCGGCCTGAGCCCATGCTCGGCTGGTGGGAGCGGTTCACCGACGGCCACCGGCTGGCCGAATTCCTGCCCGACGCCGAGGGCGTGATCGAGCGCCGGCACTCGCCGGTCGCCGGCCTGCTGATCCTGGTGGTCGCGCTGGTGTTCGCCGGCGTGCTGGCGTGGTCGGCGCTGACCGAGGTGGAGCAGGTGGTGCGCGCCGAGGGCCAGATCGAGCCGGCCGATCGGGTCAAGGTAATCAATCACCCGGACGGCGGGCGCATCGCGGAGGTCCACGTCGTCGAGGGGCAGCAGGTGACCGCCGGCGCGCCGCTCCTCAGCTTCGATCCCGAGCAGGCAGAGACGAGGCTGGTCGAGTTGACCGGCCACTGGCAGATCAGAAGCATCGAGACGGCGCGCCTCCAGGCCGAGGCGGCCGGCGGCGATCTCATGGTCGAGGCAGAAGTCGCAAATGCCCGACCGGACCTCGTCGCCGAGCAGCGGGCGCTGCTGATCAGCCGGCGCGAGGCGCACCAGAGCCGCGTCCAGGCGCTCGCCGAGACCGTCGAGCAGCGCGAGAAGGAACTGCAGTCCGTCGGCGCCGAGATCGACCGCCTGCGCGCCAGCCATGGCCTGCTCAAGGAGCAGCTCGATGCCATCGCCGGGTTGGCCGAGAAGGGCCTGTACCCGCGTCTGCGCGTGGTCGCGGTCGAACGGCAACTCAGCGATCTCAAGGGCGACATCCAGCAGGCGCGGGCGCGGCGCGAGGCGGCCGAGGCGGCGCTCGCCGAGGCGAAGAGTCGCCATCAGCTGCTGGAACGCGAGCAGCGCTCGAGCGTGCTCGCGGAGCTGGCGGCGGCGAGGGCGGAACGCGATCAGTTGAGCGAGGCGCGCCGCCGGCAGGCGGCGACCTTTAGCAACCTGGTCGTGCGCGCGCCGGCTGACGGCATCATCCAGGACATCCTCATCACCAGCCCGGGGCAGTCGGTCGGCAGCAATCAACCATTGATGAAGCTGGTGCCGACCGGAGGCGGCCTGGTGATCGAGGCAAGGGTGCGCAATCAGGACATCGGCCAGGTCAGCATCGGTCAGCCGTGCCAGGTCAAGGTGCACGCCTATGACTTCCTGCGCCACGGCACGCTGTCGGGACACATCGAGCAGATCGATGCGGACGCGGTGGTCGATCCCAAGTCGGGCGCGCTGACCTATGGCATCCTGGTGCGCACCGAGGGTGCCGAGCTCGTGCGCAACGGGGTCGCCGTCAAGGTGGTGCCCGGCATGGCGGTCGACATCGACCTGCTGGTCGGCGAGCGCACCATCCTGTCGTACCTCACTGATCGCATCTTCCAACTCGGCGAGGAGGCGTTCCGCGAGAGCTGATCCTGCGTGTGGCATCCGCGCGAACCAAGGTCTGGACGGGGACAGTCGCGACTGCAGGCGATGACGTGGGTTTGCATGGCGCAGCGGTCGCTGGGACGATTCATCGCGGTCGATGCTGTAGGCGAGCGGGCGGTCAGGCGTGTCGCGAGCCCCTCAGGCAAGCGCGCGCAAGGTAAGATCGAGAGCGGCGTCGACGGTGGCAAGGCGGATCGCAGCGCGGTTGCCCGGGAAAACCGCCCGGGCATGCAGCGTGGGCGGGCCGTCCCTGGCGACCGCCAGATGCACCAGGCCGACCGGTTTGTTCGGCGTGGCCCCGCCCGGGCCGGCGATGCCCGTCACCGCGACCGCGAGATCCACGCCGGCACGGGCGAGCGCGCCTTCCGCCATGGCGCGGGCGACCTCCTCGCTGACCGCGCCGACCCGCTCGAACAGCGCCGCCGGCACCCCGAGGACCTCCGCCTTGGCACGGTTGTCGTAGGTGACGAAGCCGCGCTCGACCACGCTCGAGGAGCCGGGGATTTCGGTCAGGCAGGCGATGATCAGCCCGCCGGTGCAGGATTCGGCCGTCGCGAGATGCCAGCCGCGCCGCTCGCACCCGCCGAGCACGCGGCGCGCCAGTTCCAGGCTGGCTTCGGGGAAGATCATGGCAGCCACGGCAGTATCAGCCACAACGCTGCCGCGGCGTAAGCGCCTGCCACCACGTCGTCGAGCATGACGCCGAAGCCGCCAGTCACCGCGCGATCGATGAAGTTGGCCGGCCAGGGCTTGAGCACGTCCAGAACCCGGAACAGCACGAACCCGAGCGCGTACAGCACGGGATCGAGCGGCAGCAGCGCGAGCGCGACCCACTGGCCCACGACCTCGTCGATCACGATCGCAGACGGATCGTGGACCTGCACCGTCTGCATGTAAGCCTCTGCGGCCCAGATGCCGAGCACGAACAACGCGGCGCCGGCCGCGAGCACCAGGACCGGGCCACCGAGCCAGACCAGCAGCGCCGCGCACGGCAGGGCGGTGAGCGCTCCCCAGCTGCCCGGGGCGACCGGCAGGAAGCCCACCCCGAACCAGGTAGCGAGCAGGCTGGCCGGGTCGGTCGGGCGCGCACCTGCCCGCTGCTCAGCCATCGCTGGGCTCCGGCGCGCTCTCCGGCAGGCGCACGCTGGCGACCGCCTGGGCGGCGATGCCCTCGCCACGCCCGGTGAAGCCGAGATGCTCGGTCGTGGTCGCCTTGACGCTCACCCGATTGGCGGCCAGGCCGAGCAGCTCGGCGACGCGGGCGACCATCGCCGCTCGATGCGGGCCGATCCGCGGCTGCTCGCAAATCAGGGTGATGTCGACGTGCTCGATGCGTCCGCCGGCGGCCAGCACCAGGTCACGGGCATGCGTCAGGAACATCGCCGAATCGGCGCCCGACCAGCGCGCCTCGGTCGGCGGAAAGTGGCTGCCGATGTCGCCGGCGCCAATGGTGCCGAGCAGCGCGTCGGTCAGCGCATGGAGGCCGACGTCAGCATCGGAGTGGCCGAGCAGGCGCAGCGCGCAGGCGATCTGCACGCCGAGCAGGACCAAGCCCTCGCCGGGCGCCAGCCGGTGCACGTCGAAACCGAGGCCGGTGCAGCACTGCGAAGACGTGCGCAGCAACCGCTCGGCGCGCGCGAGGTCCGCCGGCTCGGTGATCTTGACGTTGTCCTCGTCGCCAGCGACGAGCGCGACCGTGAGCCCGTGCGCCTCGGCCAGCGCGGCGTCGTCGGTCAGTGCCTCGCCGGCAAACCGCCGGTGCGCCTCGAGGATGCGGTCGTACGCGAAGCCCTGGGGGGTCTGCGCCCGGAACAGGCCCGTCCGGTCGACGGTCCTCGTGACCGTATCGTCGCCGCTGCGCTTGAGCGTATCGGTCACCGGCAGCGCCGGCAGCACGGCAAAGTGCGTGCGCAGACCATCCAGCACCCGGTCGATGACCGCCGCGCCGAGCAGCGGCCGGACGCCGTCGTGGATCAGCACCAGCTCCGGCGGGTCGTCGGCCAGACTTTCCAGGCCGAGCCGTACCGATTCCTGCCGCGTCGCGCCGCCGAGCACGGGCTCGAGCACTTCCAGGTTGCCGGCCGCCTCGGCATAGAAAGCCGTGTCGTCGGAATGCATCACCGTGCGCACCCGATCGATGCGGGAATGCCGGCAGAAGCGCTCCAGGCAGTAGCGCAGCAGGGGCTTGCCGGCGAGCGGCAGGTACTGCTTGGGGCGATCACCGCCAAAGCGCACGCCGCGACCGGACGCCACGACCAGCGCCACACACGTCGACAAGACCGCCCCTCACCGCCAGCTGTGTCGGGCAGGCACCCTAGGCCGCGCAGCCACGTCTGCCAAGCCGGCCCAGCTCTTGCCAAACATCGCCCCGAGTATCTAAGCTGCCTAAGCTTTGGGCACTGATGTCGGATGCGCAAAAATTAGGCACCCCTCGACCGTGGGGACCTCCGTGAGCTACGACCAGATCGTCCTCAACGCCATGGCCAGCAGCGTGCTCGTGGTCGATGGCGAGTTACGTCTCCGCTTCGTGAATTCGGCTGCGGAGCAGTTACTCGGCGCCAGCCGCGGCGTGCTCGTGCGCCGTCAGCTGAACGAGCTGCTGCCGTTCGACAGCCCGCTGTTCGATCTCGTCCGACGCGTGCAGGAGGAAGGGCACAGCGTGTCCGACTACGGCGTCGATCTGCCGTTCAACCGGGGGGCTCCGCGCTTGGTCGATCTGCACGTCTCCCCGCTGCCCGAAATTCCGAATGGCACCCTGGTCGTCCTCCACCCCTGCTCGGTCGCGCGCCGGCTCAATCACCAGCTGGTCCATCGCGGCGGCGCGCGCGCGGTCGCCGGCCTCGCGGCGACGCTCGCGCACGAGGTCAAGAACCCGCTGTCCGGGATCCGCGGCGCGGCGCAACTGCTCGAGGGCAGCGTCGCCGAGGATGAACGCCCGCTGATCCGCCTGATCTGCGAGGAAACCGACCGGATCTGCGGCTTGGTCGACCACATGGAGCAGTTTGCCGACGGCAGGCCGATCGAGCGCGGCCCGGTCAACATCTATTTGGTGCTCGAGCACGTGCGGCGCCTGGCGGAGAGCGGCTTTGCCCGCCACGTCCTCTTCACCGAGCGCTACGACCCCTCCCTGCCCCACGTCGACGGCAATCGAGACCAACTGGTCCAGGTCTTTCTGAACCTGGTCAAGAATGCGGCCGAGGCGGTACCGGGCGAGGGTGGCGAGATCCGACTGTCGACCCAGTACACCCACGGCCTGTCGGTACGCGTCGCGAACAGCCGCGAGCGGGTCGAGCTGCCGATTCTGGTGCAGGTCCAGGACAACGGCCCCGGGGTCGGCGACGATATGGCCGGCCATCTGTTCGATCCGTTTGTCTCGAGCAAGCCTTCGGGCGCCGGGCTCGGCCTGTCGCTGGTCGCCAAGATCGTCGGCGACCACGGCGGCGTGGTCGAGTTCGAAAACCTGCAGCGCGGCGCCGCGTTTCGGGTGCGGCTGCCGGCCTGCCGCGGCGAGCAGGCGGCCATCTGATGGAGATTGCCATGCCCGAGCCGACGGTGATCGTGGCCGATGACGATGCCGGCATCCGCACGGTGATCTCGCGCGCGCTCTCGCGCGAGGGCTATCGGGTGCAGGCGACCGGGACCGCGGCGACGCTGTGGCGCTGGATTGAGGACGGCGCCGGCGAGGTGGCGATCCTCGACGTGGTGCTGCCCGACGAGAACACCCTCGATCTGTTACCGCGGCTCAAACAGCGCCGGCCGAGCCTGCCGGTGATCATGATGAGCGCGCAGAACACGCTCTTGACCGCGGTGCGCGCGACCGAGCGCGGCGCTTTCGACTATCTGCCGAAGCCGTTCGACCTCGCCCAGCTGGTCACCATGGTCAAGCGTGCGCTCGCATTGCCCCGCAAGACCGCAGTCGCGGTCGAGGAGCTGACCCGGCTCGAGGAGCAGCTGCCGATCATCGGCCGCTCCGCCGCGATGCAGGAGATCTACCGGGTGGTCGCCCGTCTGGTCGGGACCGATCTCACGGTGATGATCAACGGCGAATCGGGCACCGGCAAGGAGCTCGTCGCGCGCGCGATCCACGATTACGGCAAGCGGCGCAGCGGACCGTTCATCGCGGTCAATATGGCGGCGATCCCCCGCGAGCTGGTCGAGAGCGAGCTGTTCGGCCACGAAAAGGGCGCGTTCACGGGTGCGAATGCGCGCAAGACGGGTCGGTTCGAGCAGGCCGAGGGCGGCACCCTGTTTCTCGACGAGATCGGGGACATGCCGCTCGAGGCCCAGACGCGGCTGTTGCGCGTGCTGCAGTCCGGGGAGTTCATGCCGGTCGGCGGGCGCATGCCGATCAAGGCCGATCTGCGCATCGTCGCCGCGACCCATCGCGACCTGCGCCAGCTGGTGGCGCAGGGATTGTTCCGCGAGGACCTGTTTTACCGCCTGAACGTCGTGCCCATCCGCCTGCCGCCGCTGCGCGAGCGCGTCGACGACATTCCCGCGCTGGTCCAGCATTTCCTCAACAGCGCGCGCGCGGACGGCCTTCCGCCCAAGACCCTGGAGCCGGCCGCGATGGTCCGGCTCAAGGCTTACGATTGGCCCGGCAACGTGCGCGAGCTGGAAAACCTGGTGCGGCGGCTGACCGTGCTGTACGCCCAAGACACGATCGGTCCGGAGGTGATCGAGGCGGAGCTGCGCGAGGGCGCTCCGGTGCGTCATGCCGTGATGGACGGCGATCGCGGCGACGGCTTCAGGGACGATGTCGCCCGCTACGTCGAACGGATCTTCGCCGAGCGTGCCGGACGCTTGCCGCCGGCCGGCCTGTACGGGAGAATTCTGCGCGAGGTGGAGCGGCCGCTGATCGCGCGGGTGCTGACCGAGACGCGTGGCAATCAGCTGCGCGCCGCCGCGTTGCTCGGCGTCAACCGCAATACGCTGCGCAAGAAAATTCGCGAGCTGGACATCGAGGTGATGCGCGGGCCACGATAGGCGCCCGCAAGCGGCTCTGGACCCATGGCACGTTCCCTGGCGACCTCCCCGCCGCCCACCTGGAACCGGCTCTTCACCTGGTTGCGCCGGCCGAAGGTCAGCGCCCAGCTCGCGCTGGTGCTGACCGTGGCGGCGACGCTGTCCGGGCTCGCCACTTACGTCGCCATCACGGGTTCGCTCAGCGTGGCCGCCCAGCCCGGGCTGGTGCTCGGCCTGCTGTACCTCGATCTGATCCTCCTGTTGCTGCTCGGCGTGGTCGTCGCGCGGGGTCTGGTCCAGCTGATCGTGGCGCGGCGGCAGGGCCTCGCCGGTTCGCGTCTGCACGCCCGGCTTGTCGCCATGTTCAGCCTGGTCGCGGTCGCGCCGGCGATCATCGTCGCGGTGTTCTCGGTCGCGTTCCTGCATTTCGGGCTCGAAGCCTGGTTCAGCGAGCGCATCAGCGGCGCCCTGCGCAATTCGATGAACGTGGCGCAGGCCTACCTCGAGGAACACAAGGAGGTGATCCGCGCCGATGCTTTGGCGATGGCCGCGGACCTCAACCGCGAAGGCGCGGCGCTGGTCGGCAAGCCCGAGATGTTCCAGGAGCTGCTCGATACCCAGGCGATGCTGCGCTCCCTGACCGAGGCGGTCGTGTTCCTGGGCAACGGCCAGGTGGTCGCGAGGAGCGGCCTGGGCTTCGTCCTGGAGCTGGAACGGGTGCCGCCCAGCGCCTTCGAGGAGGCCGCCAACGGCGAGGTCGTTGTCCTGACCGGCGATACCGACGACCGGGTGCGCGCGTTGGTGCGCCTCGACAACTTCGTCGACGCCTATCTGTTCGTCGGGCGGTTCGTCGAGCCCAAGGTGCTCGAGTACATGGAGGGCACGCGCAAGGCGATCGACGAATACCGGGAGCTCGAACTGCGCCGCTCCGGTATCCAGACCACGTTCGCGATGATCTTCGGCGTGGTCGCGCTGCTGCTGCTGCTGGCTGCGGTGCGCGTCGGCCTCGGCTTCGCCAATCGCCTGGCCAAGCCGATCGCCCGGTTGATCGCGGCCGCCGACCGGGTGCGCGTGGGCGACCTCACCGCCTCGGTGCCGGAGCGGGAGGAAGGCCACGAGATCGATCGTCTGTCGCGCGCGTTCAATCGCATGACCGCGCAGCTCGCCAGCCAGCGTGCCGAATTGATCAGTGCCAACAATCAGCTCGACGAGCGGCGGCGGTTCACCGAGACCGTGATCGCCGGCGTGTCCGCCGGAGTTCTGGGCCTCGACCACCAGGGCCGCATCACCCTGCCGAACCGCTCGGCCGCGGACCTGATCAAGGCGACGCCTGACGAACTGATCGGTCGTCCCCTGATCGCCGTGATCCCCGAGGTGGGCGGCCTGCTGGCGCACGTGGCGACCGCGCCCGAGCGCCCCGCCGAGGCGCAGATCGAGCTCAAGCGGCCGGATGGCTCCCATACCCTGCTGGTGCGCGTCGCCGCCCAGCATGACGCGCAGGGGATCGGCGGCTACGTCGTGACTTTCGATGACATCACCGAGCTGCTCGCCGCGCAGCGCAAGGCGGCCTGGGCGGAGATCGCGCGGCGGATCGCGCACGAGATCAAGAACCCGCTGACGCCGATCCGGCTGTCGGCGGAGCGGCTGCGCCGCAAATACCTCCCGCAGATCAAGGACGGCCCGGACGCGTTCGCCAACAGCACCGATACGATCATCCGCCAGGTCGACAGCATCGGCCGCCTGATCAACGAGTTCTCCGCCTTCGCTCGCATGCCCGCGCCGGTTTTCGCCTATGAGTCGGGGAAGGATCTGGTGCGCCAGGCCGTTTACCTCCAGCAGGGCGCCCGCCCCGGCATTCGGTTCGAAACGCGGCTTCCCGCGGGGGATGTTCAGCTGTATTGTGATGCCCAGCAGGTCGCCCAGGCTTTGACCAATCTGTTGCAGAACGCGGTCGACGCGGTGCTCGAGCGGATGGAACAGCAAGAGGGCGGCGCTCCCTGGGTCATGGTCGAGCTGCGCGAGACGCGCGAGCGGTGCCTGATCGAGGTGCACGACAATGGCGGCGGGCTGCCTGAGCCGACCGAGCGACTCACCGAACCCTATGTGACGATGCGCCGCTCCGGCACGGGCCTGGGGCTTGCCATCGTGAAGAAGATCATGGAAGAACACGGCGGCAGTCTGACCCTGCGCAACCGTACGACGGGAGGCGCCTCTGTAGCCTTGGCGTTCCCGGTCTTTCGTGCGCTTCACGGGGCGGCGGCCGAATGAGCTCAACCGAGGCTCCGCGGCGGCGCGCGGCGCTGCCGGGCAGCGGGTTTGGGTCGGAATGGCGACAGACGTTCTGATCGTCGATGACGAGCCCGAGGTGCGCGACGCGATCGCCGCGATCCTGGGCGACGAGGGCTACGACGTGCGCCAGGCCGGCGACGGCCGCGCAGCGCTGGCGGAGATCGAAGCGGAGCCGCCCGGCGCGATGCTCCTCGACATCTGGTTGGAAGGGTCTGAGCTGGACGGGCTCGAGGTGCTCGACCAGGTCCGGCGCAGCCATCCCGACGTGCCGGTGATCGTGATCAGCGGTCACGGCACGATCGAAACCGCGGTCACCGCGATCAAGAAGGGGGCCTACGATTTCCTCGAGAAGCCGTTCAACGCCGAGCGCCTGCTGGTGCTGATCGAGCGCGCGCGAGAGTCCGCGCGCCTCAAACGGGAAAACGCAGAGCTCAAGCTGAAACTGGGCGACGGGAGCGAGCTGGTCGGCAAGGCGCCTGTCATGCAACAGGTCCGCACCGCAATCCAGCGGGTCGCGGGGACCGGGTCGCGCGTGCTGATCACGGGGCCGCCCGGGGTCGGCAAGGAGGTCGTGGCCCGCATGATCCATGCCAGCTCCCGGCGCGCCGAGGCCCCGCTCGTCGTGATCAACGCCGCGACGATGGCGCCCGAGCGCATGGAGGTGGAGCTGTTCGGCTGCGAGGCCGGGTTCCTTGGCCCGGGCCGGCCGCGCCAGCTCGGCACCTTCGAGCGCGCCCACGGCGGCACCTTGCTGCTGGACGAGGTGGCGGACATGCCGCTGGAGACCCAGGGCAAGATCCTGCGCGTGCTCCAGGAGCAGAGCTTCACGCGCCTGGGCGGCCAGCGCCGCGTCCAGGTCGACGTCCGGGTGATCGCGGCGAGCAATCGGGATCTGCTGGCGGAGATTGCCGCCGGCCGGTTCCGGGAGGATCTGTACTATCGCCTGAACGTGGTGCCGATCCGGGTGCCGCCGCTCGCCGAGCGGCGCGCCGACATCCCGATGCTCGCCGAGTACTTCATGGCGCGCGCGGCCGAGGCCTCCGGGCTGCCGGTGCGGCGGCTCTCGCCCGAGGCGATCGCCCTGCTCCAGGCCTCCGACTGGCCCGGCAACGTGCGCCAGCTGCGCAACGTGCTCGAGTGGCTGCTGATCATGGCGCCGGGCGATGCCAAGAGCGACATCGGCGTGGACAGCCTGCCGCCCGAGTTCATCGAGGCGGCGACCGCGGGGCTCAACCCGACCGCGAACGGCGAGCTGATGGTCCTGCCGATCCGCGAGGCGCGCGAGCACTTCGAGCGGGCTTATCTGCAGGCCCAGCTCGAGCGCTTCAGCGGCAACATATCGCGCACCGCCGGCTTCGTGGGGATGGAGCGCTCGGCGTTGCACCGCAAGCTGAAGACCTTGAACATCCACACCGATGACTGACCTGAGCGGCCTTCGCAGCATCCCTGACGCATGAAGGTCATCGTCTGCGGCGCCGGCCAGGTCGGCTACAACATCGCCCGCTATCTGGCCGGCGCCGGCAACGACGTCACGGTCATCGACCAGCGGCCGGAACTCACCCAGAAAATCGGCGAGAGCCTGGACATCCAGGCGATCACCGGCTTCGCCTCCCACCCCGAGGTGCTGGAGCAGGCAGGCGCCGAGGACGCCGAGGTGCTGATCGCGGTGACCTACGCCGACGAGGTCAACATGGTCGCCTGCCAGATCGCGCACTGGCTGTTCAACGTGCCGACCAAGATCGCCCGCATCCGCCACCAGAGCTACCTCCAGAGCCGCTGGCAGGATCTGTTCCGGCGCGAGCGGCTGCCGATCGACGTGATCATCTCGCCCGAGCAGGAGCTGGCGCGGGCGATCGGGCGGCGCCTGGAGGTGCCGGGCGCGACCGAGGTGACGCCGTTCGCCGAGGATCGGGTGCGTCTGATCGCCACGCGCTGCGGCCCCGACTGCCCGATCCTCGACACGCCGCTGCGTCAGCTGACTTTTCTGTTCCCCGACCTGCACCTCACCTGCGTCGGCATCACCCGGGGCGATCGGTTCTTCATTCCGACCGGGGACGACCATCTGATCGCCGGCGACGAGGTGTACTCGGTGGTCGAGACCAGCCACGTCGGGCGTGCTCTGCGCATTTACGGCCATGAGGAGCGCATCGCCGGGCGGATCGTGATTACCGGCGGCGGCAATGTCGGCCTGTTCCTGGCGCAGCAGCTGGAAGCCAGCCGACCGGACGCGTCGATCACGATCATCGAGACCAACCCGGAGCGCGCCCGCTTCGTCGCCGACAAGCTGGCCCGCACCGTGGTTCTGAACGGCGACGCGCGCGACCCCCAGATCCACGAGGAAGCCGGCCTGCGCGCGGCCGAGGCGATCGTGTGCGTGACCAACGACGACGAAGTGAACATCATGGCCGCCCTGCTCGCCAAGCGGCTGGGCTGCCCGCAGGCCTTGACCCTGGTCAACAACAATGCCTACGCGCCCCTGCTCGGCTCGCTCGGCGTCGACGTCATGATCAATCCGCGCGACACCACCGTGTCGAGCATCCTGCAACACGTGCGGCGCGGCCGCATCAAATCGGCCCACACGCTGCGCGATGGCGAGGCCGAGGTGTTCGAGGCCGAGGCGCTCGAGACCTCGCCGCTGGTCGGCGAGAGCCTGGAACAGGCGCGCCTGCCGAGCGGCGTGATCATCGGCGCGATCCTGCGCGGCGACGAGCTGATCCTGCCGCGGGCCGAAACGGTGATCCGGCCGCGCGATCGCGTGATCGTGGTGGCGCGGGCCGCGGTGGTGAAGAAGGTCGAGAAGCTGTTCGCGGTCCGGCTCGACTATTTCTGAGCGACCCTCCGCCGGAAGGAGAACCGATGGCACGCATCGCCCACATCAACGGCCATTACCGCCCGCTGCAGGACGCGATGGTGGCGGCGGAGGATCGCGGCTATCAGTTCGCCGACGGCGTCTACGAGGTGATCAAGGTGCTGGGGGGACGTACCTGCGACCTCGAGCGCCATCTCGACCGGCTGGAACGCTCGCTCGCGGCCCTCGACATATCTCCGCCGATGCCGCGGCGTGCGCTGCAGAGCGTGCTGTTCGAGACGCTGCGCCGGAACCGGCTCGTCGACGCTCTCCTATATCTCCAGATCACGCGCGGCACCGCGCCACGCAACCATCTGTTCCCCAAAGGCGCTCGCCCCTCGCTTTTGGTGACCGTGCGCCGGCCGGTCTTTCCCGGCGAGCGCGAGCGCGAGGAGGGGGTCGGCGTGATTACCCGGCCCGATCTGCGCTGGGGCCGCTGCGACATCAAGTCGATTGGCCTGCTGCCCAATGTCATGGCCCGGCAGAGCGCAGCCGCGGCCGGGTGTCGCGAGGCCTGGCTGATCGACCGCGAGGGCATGGTGACCGAGGGGTCGGCCTCGAACGCCTACATCGTCGACGGCTCGGGGCGGCTGATCACGCATCCGTTGAGCGAGCGGATCCTCGGCGGCGTGACCCGGTCGGTGATCCTGGAGCTGGCGCGCGGCGCTGGGATCGACGTGATCGAGCGACCATTTTCCCTGGTTGAGGCCCATGTCGCGCGTGAGGCCGCCCTGTCGAGCACCAGCTCCTGGCTGTTGCCGGTCACCGCGATCGACGGCCGCCCGGTCAGCAACGGCATGCCCGGCCACGTCGTGCGCCGCCTGATGGCTCTCTACGGCGCGCACCTGGGCACCTCGGAGCAGACGGCCTCGGCTTTGTGCGGCAATCGTGGTTGATCTCCTTGCGCTAATGTGCTCGCTATCGGCTATACTAGACCGCGACCCTGCCACTGGCGCCGGTGGCATCGAGAGTGGCGGAACCGCCGCGCCGACGACGTCAGGTTCGCTCAGTCGCGCAGGGGGTCACGAGCGGGAGGCCACTGGACGACCAGCGCCCTGGCCAGAAACGACAAGAAGGGGTCAGCCCGATGTCCAACGAGAAGACGCAGAACGTGCAGGACGTCTTCCTCAACCACATTCGCAAGAACAAGGTCCCGGTGACGATTTTCCTGATCAACGGGGTGAAGCTGCAGGGCGTGGTCGGATCGTTCGACAATTTCTGTCTGCTCCTGCGCCGCGACGGGCACGTCCAGCTGGTCTACAAGCACGCGGTGTCGACGGTGATGCCGGCGGCGGTCGTGCGCCTCTATGAGCCGAGCGCCGAGGAAGCCGCCCCTGCCGCCACCTGACCCGGAAGCCAAGCCCGGGCCATTTCCGGTCGCCGCGGCGCGCACGCGCGCCCTGGTTTTGTGCCCCGAAAAGCCGCATGCGCCGCGCGACGGACGCAGTCAACGCGGCCGCCTCGAAGAGGCGGTCGGGCTGGCTGAGGCGATCGACCTCGAGGTCGTCGCGGCCGAGCCCGTGGCGCTGCGCCGGCCGCGGCCCGCCACCCTGATCGGTTCCGGGCGGGTCCGCGCGATCGCCGAGCTGGTGGCGCGCGAGCGGATCGATCTCGTGGTGATCGACGCGCCCCTCACCGCCGTGCAGCAGCGCAACCTCGAGCGCGCCTGGTCGTGCAAAGTGATCGACCGTACTGGCCTGATCCTCGAGATTTTTGGCGAGCGGGCGCGCACCAGCGAAGGTCGCCTCCAGGTCGAGCTGGCGGCGCTGACCTACCAGCGTTCCCGGCTGGTGCGCTCGTGGACCCATCTGGAGCGCCAGCGCGGCGGCTTCGGCTTCCTCGGCGGGCCCGGCGAGTCGCAGATCGAACTCGACCGGCGGCGTATCGACGACCGGCTCACCCGGATCCGGCGCGAGCTCGACGCGGTCCGACGCACGCGCGGTCTGCACCGCGGGGCTCGCGAGCGGGCGGGTTACCCGGCGATCGCCCTGGTCGGCTACACCAACGCCGGCAAGTCCACCCTGTTCAACCGCCTGACCGGCGCCGCGGTCGGCGCCCGCGACCAGCTGTTCGCGACGCTCGACCCGACCATGCGCGTGCTGGACCTGCCCTCGGGCCAGCAGGCGATCCTGTCCGACACCGTCGGCTTCGTGGCTGATCTGCCGACCGACCTGATCGCCGCCTTCCGGGCCACCCTCGAGGAGGTGCGCACTGCGGATCTGGTGCTGCACGTACGCGACATGGCTCACCCTGAGAGCGCGGCGCAGCGGCAGGACGTGCTCGAGGTGCTGCGCAGTCTGGAGCTGGGCGACCTTGGCGACGAGGGGCGCCTGCTCGAGTTCTGGAACAAGCTTGACCTGCTGCCGGCGGAGGACCGGGCTCAGTTGCGCGGCGCTGCCGAGCGTCAGCCGGCCACGGTGTGCGGCTCCGCCTTGACCGGCGAGGGCATCGAGGCGCTGCTCGGCCTGCTCGACCGCAAGCTTTCGGCGACGGCCCAGGTATTCGAGCTGGAGGTCGACAGCGCCGACGGTGAGCGCCTCGCCTGGCTGTACCGTCACGGCACGGTGCTGGAGCGGCGCGACGGCGACGGGCGGACACATCTGAGGGTTGCTCTCCCGGCCGCCGAGCACGCCCGACTGTGGCATGATGTGCGCGGCCCAGAGGACGTCGCGAGGACCGACCAAAATCCCTCCGTGAGGCGTTGACAGCGCCACGGGCGGTCTTTATATCGCCGCTAGCACTCGCTGGACTGGAGTGCTAACAAGCCACCTAGAAAACCAACAGTATCACAGCGTGCAGGCGCAACGCACGGAGGGGTTCATGAAAATCAAGCCGTTGCACGACCGCGTGGTCGTCCGCCGGATCGACGAGGAGGAGCGCACGCCGGGCGGCGTGATCATCCCCGATACGGCCAAAGAGAAGCCGATGCAGGGCGAGGTGCTGGCGGTCGGCCCCGGCGCCCGCGACGAAGCCGGCAAGCGCATCCCGCCGGACGTCAAGACGGGCGACACCATCCTGTTCGGCAAATGGTCGGGCACCGAGGTCAAGATCGACGGCGAGGAGCTGTTGATCATGAAGGAGTCCGATATCATGGGCATCGTCGAGCAGGGCGCTGCGGTCCGTAAGAGCCGCGCGGCCTGAGCGCGATCGCAACTGGAGTTGAGGAGGCCTCGAAAAGATGGCTGCCAAGGACATCAAGTTCAACACTGAGGCCCGCAGCAAAATGCTGCGCGGCGTCGACATCCTGGCCGAAGCGGTCAAGGTGACTCTCGGTCCGAAGGGCCGCAACGTGGTCATGGAGAAGTCGTTCGGCGCGCCGCGCATCTCCAAGGACGGCGTTACCGTCGCCAAGGAGATCGAGCTCGCCGACAAGTTCGAGAACATGGGCGCCCAGATGCTGCGCGAGGTCGCGTCCAAGACTTCGGACGAGGCGGGCGACGGCACCACGACGGCGACCGTGCTCGCCCAGGCGATCGTGCGCGAGGGCGCCAAGGCCGTCACCGCCGGCATGAACCCGATGGACCTCAAGCGCGGCATCGACCTGGCGGTCCAGACCGTGGTCGAGGACATCAAGAAGCGCTCCAAGAC